>CAZNTW010000044.1:0-2721 GCA_964576065.1 uncultured Gammaproteobacteria bacterium | reverse complement strand
GCAATAGATGTTGGAAGCCAAGATTCTAAATTCTAAATTATGAATACTCAAACTGAAATTATTTTAAATCGTATTTGTTTGACCGCCGCCGAGCAAAGAGTCTCGGAGGTTTATTTATTGCCGGCGCAAACTCCGTTTATAAGGATTGATGGAAAAATGAAATCAATGGTTGGAGAGGGAATAGTGTCACTTACGTTTATTAATGAATTATTTGATAATTTTTTTACACCGGAAGAAAGGGAAGAGATTCAAAAAAATCGGCAGTTAGAAACAATGAAATCTATTGGCAAAATCGGCAATTGCCAAGTAAATGTTTATTATCAAAAAAATCAGTTGGCTTTGCGGATAAAATTATTGGCGCAAGAAATTGTCAGTTTGGATAAGTTAGGCGTGCCGGCAATGGCTGTTAAATTTGCCGAGTTAAATCGCGGATTGGTCTTTATCACCGGGCCGCGCGATTCAGGACGATCAACCTTAGCCAATTCATTACTCAGTCACATTAATAAAAGTCAATGTAAATTTATCGCCACCGTGGAAAAACCGATTAAATCGGTAATTAGCGGTTTAAAAAGCGTTGTTGAGCAAAGAGAAGTTGGTAAAGACGTTCATTCTTTTATGGCTGGCCTTAATTTTGTTCGTCAACGCAACGCTGATGTGGTGCTGATTTCGCAAATTAATAACGCTGAAATAATGGATGAAATTTTTGCCATCACCGAGGCCGGCAGTTTGGTTTTTGCTATTATGGACACCGAGTCATCCATAAAAACCATTAAAAGAATTTTGCATTTTTATCCTTCAAGTAAAGAAGAAAGCATCAGATATTTTTTAAGCGAGAATTTGGGCGGAATTATTTCTTCCAGATTAGTGCCGGCGATTGGCGGAGGAAGATTACGCGCCTTAGAAATTCTTACCGGCACTTCGGCGGTTCGCAACATAATCGCCAGTGGCCGTTTTCATCAATTATCCGGATTATTGTATGCGAGCGAAGATCAAACTTCAATTTCTTTGGATCAATATTTAGCCGATTTGGTCGCATCAAGCAAGATAATGATTGATGAGGCGTTGAGTCATTGTATTAATGAAGAAATTTTTAGATCATTATTAAGAAGATAGTTTTTAAATGAGATAGGCCTATTTAAAAAAAATAAAAAATAAAAAATATTGAAATCTATCCCGTTTGCGGGATAGATGTCCTATATTTTGACTTTTGAATCTTGACTTTTGAATTATTTCAAATTTTATGCTCTTCCGTTATAAAGCAAAAAATCAAGCCGGCGAAACAGTTGAAGGGACAATTGAAGGGATCAACCAAAATGTTGCTATCGCCACTATTGCCAGTCAGGGATTGATAATAATTTCATTGACTGAGGGCAATAAAGCTCTGCCGATTTGGCGGCGAGAATTTAAGATTTCTTTTCTAAACAAGGTCAAAGCAAAAGATGTTGTTTTTCTTTCTCGCCAGCTTTCAGTTATGGTTTCGGCCGGATTGCCCTTGGTCAAGGCTTTGGAAATTTTAAGCAAGCAAACGGGAAAAGGTTTTTTAAAAGAGATTATTATTGATATCGCGGATAATGTCCGTGGTGGAATGCGTTTTTCTTCAGCCTTAGCTAAACATCCCAAGGCTTTTGATAATTTTTATATCAATATGGTCAGGGCCGGAGAAACCTCTGGCAAACTTGACGAGGTTTTAATTTATTTGGCTAATGAGCAGGAAAAAACTTACGATTTAATGAGTAAGCTGAAGGGAGCTATGATTTATCCGGCCTTTGTTTTGATAGCCGTGGGTGGCGTTATGGTTTTAATGATGCTTTTTGTTGTTCCCGGTTTAACCGGAATTTTAAAAGAATCAAGCGTTGAACTTCCCATGCCAACTAAAATTTTAATCGCTTCCAGCGATATTTTACAAAAATATTTTGTTTTTGTGGCTATAGGATTAGTCGGTTTGATTATTGCCATAAGGTTCGCTTTTAAAAGTAAAACCGGTCGTTGGGCTTGGGACAGATTTCTCTTAAAAACTCCTGTTTTCGGAGATCTTTTTGAAGAACTTTATATGGTTCGTTTTACTCGCAGTCTTTCCACTTTAATTGTTGGAGGAATTCCGCTTACCTCAGCCTTAAAAATTGTGGCTGATGTTGTCAGCAATACTTATTATAAAGATTTAATTTTGCAGGCCGTGATAGATGTGGGCGATGGTCGCTCAATCAGCACTGCTTTTCTCGACGCTCCGTATATTCCCAAAGTTTTGCCTCATTTGATGGTAATCGGCGAAGAAACCGGAAAACTGGACGAGGTTCTGAATAAATTCGCCGATTTTTATGCTCGCGACTTGGATAATATGTTAACCAAATTAGTCACCTTGCTTGAACCGATGATTATCATTTTTTTGGCCGTGATTGTCGGTATTATGGTAGCGGCAATTGTTTTACCGATGTACAAAATGGCTGCGGCAATTTAAAATTAGAAATTATAGTTTGTTCTAATACTCTTATGTTCCAATGTTTTCCCCAATCCCTAATCCCCAATTACCCGACTCATGTTCCGGTGTTCTCTATTTTTTTGTTTTTTATTCCAAATTTTATATTTTATATTCTATTTCAAGGGGCGCTTGGCTCAGTGGTAGAGCGTTTGCTCCACACGCAAAAGGTCACAGGTTCGAATCCTGTAGCGCCCACCAGTATTAAACTTTCAGAAATTTTGCCGACCGATTCGGCCGCGCGAAGC
>CAZNTW010000043.1:0-2919 GCA_964576065.1 uncultured Gammaproteobacteria bacterium | reverse complement strand
ACCAGTTTCATTACAGACACATTATTTTCATGAAACTGAACGAAAATTATATTTCCGTCAGCTGATTGAAACCGTGGACACATAGCAAAATTCGTGCCATAGTCTTCTCTCTCCCAGGTTTGGGACAAACCCTGGGAAAGAACAGCTGTCAGTAATGACAGTAAAACTAACTTTTTCATTTGTCCTCCTTTACCGAAGCTTCGCTTCGGCTTGTTGTTTGTAAAGAACGTTGTTGTCCTTTATCTTGTTTATATTAAAACACATTTTTTGTCTTTTGTCAACCCCGTTAGAAAACCAATTTGTCAAACATTTTTTGCCAAAAGAAAAACGGTTTGTAATTACTATTTTCTAACGGGGTCAACCCCGCGCATCAACTCATATATAATCTAATCATAGCCGTACCGATCAACCCCGTTAAATAAATACCACTAAGCGACAATTTCACTAAGGGCGAAATTATTTAACGGGATCAACTCATAAAAAACCTAACCGAAAAATTTGGGGGCTGAGCCCCCAAATTTTACTTTTTATGAGGTCTCTCCTGGCTTTGCCAGGTGAGACCTCTATGAAATTTTGGTTTTTCCAATTTTTTATCTTTTATTTTATCCCGTTATCCCGCTCGGCTTCGCCTCGCGGTTATTGTTATGTGTCCGTACGGGTCATGTCCCGTACGCCAAAAATGTACGAGGAATGTACGAAAATCTACGAAGTCTCGCCTCGTATATGATTTGAAAACGTTCACTTGGGTGCGGCGCACCCAAGTGATGCGCGCAAGTGAACGTGCGCAAGCGAGAGATTGTTGTGAATTAGGCGGCGGTCTTGCGACCGCCGCCCTTCCTTTTTGTTATTTATACATATCCCCAAAATGACACGGCCGTGTCATTTTGGGGACAATGAATTGTGAATTAAATCTGGGCACAAAGAGGATAGGTTAATAAAAAATTAAAAAGTTTAATGAGAGAAATCTTGAGAGCAAAGCTTCCAAACTTTCAATAATCAGAAAATCAGGATTTTTTGAGTAAAGTTTTGGAGACAGGATCTCCAAAACTTTTCAAACCTTTTTAAAAAAGTTTGGAGGTTTGGTGGCTGAGCCACCAAACTTTTTAAATCACTAAACTTAAACTTTAAATCTATAATCAATTATTTTTCACCAGTCAAACCAAATCGCACATCCCACATTTCTTTTAAATTAAATTTTTTTTGCCATTCAAGATAAAGTTCGTCGGCATTTAAGACAACGCTGTCTTTTTTTTCAAAACCAAGTTTGTCGGCGACAAGCCAAATATTTTCAGGGTCGCCTTCAATTTCCATCCAAACCCCGTACGGATAGATATCAAAGGTGATTTCCGCCTCAGCATTTTTCGCTTTATAAACAGCTCGTATTTTTTCGTAAGAATTTTCTTCTTTGAAGTCGCCATGTTTGGCTATTGCCGTTAACGCATCCTTAAAATTACTTCCTCTATAAATAGTTTCTTCCACTTCCGTTTTTATATTACTATCGTCAGAATCAGTCCTGTATTTATACATCGCCTCAATGGAATGATTATTGAAATTATCAAATATTCTCACTCTGATTTTTTGTTTGTCGTTTTTAACGCCGTAAATAATATCTCTAATGTATTCAGTTTGAATAAATTTCGCTACATTACGAATTTTTATTAGAGTTGACGATATATCTTTTATGGCGAATTTTACCTCTTTTTCAATTTTTGAGTCGCGAACATATTTTTCTTGTTTCATATTTATAAAAAAAGAATTTATTGTTTAATATTAATCAATATAATTAAAGCGCATTTTTAATCCTTTGTTAATAGTAAAAATAACCTAAACGCCGGAATACGCGCTTTGTTTTTAGCGACTTAATTCATCTTTTATTTTATAATGGGGCATTTACATCTTTTTTAATAGTTTTATAATATAAGCATAAATGGCTAGATAAAGTTTACGAACCTCGTTAAAAATTTTGCGTTAACAGGATTTATAATCGGGGTATTATATGAGGAAAATTTATGAAAATTTTTAACGGGGCGAAAAAAAATGTAATTTGGTTGGTAATAATTGTTTTGGTGGTTTTGGGAATTATTATTTTCAATTCAAAAAAAACAACCCCAGCTGATAATATAGTCTCTGAAAATAATGAAGCCGAAGTTGCTGAAGGACCCGAAGTCGCAACTGAAATAGTTGTAGCCGAAGGGCCCGGCCAAATTGAAGCTGAGCAAATTATGAAAGGACAAGAAGCGTTGGAATCAGCTGAAGTCTTAGCTCAAAATCTTAGTCCGGTTTCCGAACAAGGCATAGTTTTAACTTCAAACGGCTTGCCGGCTGACAATACGGTTTTACCCGGATCGCCAACCGCGCCGGCTCAATCAATGCCTTTAAAAAATAATGAAATTCCAAAAGGAGCTATAAAATTAAATATTTCCGGGGAAGGTTTTAAACCAAAAGAAATTAACGCTAAGGCCGGTAAGGTAACGGTTATTTCATTGACATCAACAGAAGACAATGCCCATGCTTTACGATTTGAAGATAAATCTTTACAAGCTATAAGAATTGTTGTTAATGGCAATCAGACTCGAGCAACTGTTTTTAACGCGCCCGAAGCGGGTAATTATGTTTTTTACTGTGAGATGCCCCATCATCGCGATAATGGCGAGACTGGCGTGATGCACGTAAAATAAAATATTAAAAGTGTAGACCTCCGAAGCCCGCGCAAACGTCATGTTGACCCCTCGGGTCAACAAGCGTGGTCATCAGATTCTATCAGGTCCGACCTGGCAACGGACTCGCGCGGTCACCAAGATGAAATTTTGTCAAGGAAACAGTTATTTAATTGATTAAAAAACCAAATCAGTTATAATGATTACTATGGAAATCAACGAGAAAAAATTAAAAAAAATTTTAACCGACCAAAGAAAAGAA
>CAZNTW010000042.1:0-2967 GCA_964576065.1 uncultured Gammaproteobacteria bacterium | reverse complement strand
GCTAAATGCTTGCCCGCGGCTAAACAAGCGGCTTTTGCGGCAACTTGATTAAGAGAAACCCAAGGCGTGGCATTATAAGTGGAAACCGCTTTAGCTGTGGCGGTTGTTTCGTTCCAAACAGTGCCGTCGCCGTAGACATTAACAGCGGTGTCAAGAACATCTCCGTCTCCGTTCATATCAACCTTGTAGGCGCCTCCGCCGTTTGAAGCTTCGTATTTATCAAGACAGAATTTGCCGGTATTGACCCAAACCATATCCGAGGGACATTTGGCCGGATTTGACATAAAGGGCAATTCCTTAAACGCCATAATCCAGATGGATGAAAGCTCGGCTAAAGCGTTTTTGGCAAAAAACGCGCCAAAGGCTAAAACAGCAAAAAACGCGCCGACAATTATTAACTTTTTTGAATAAAATTTTTGTTCCATAAAATTAAATTATTTATATTAATTAAATTATGAAAATTTTCTATACCAACCGCCTAACAATTTTCCTATTTCTATTAATTCTTGGATAGCAAATTCATATTGTCTTATGTTTAAAAGGCGATAGTCTTTTGCTAATCTGATAAAAATTTTGACTATTTCATAATGAACCAAACAATTTTCTATTTCAATTTTTTTGTCGGTTCTGCTTAAATTGGCTTTAATTATTTTTTTTAAAAGTTCGACAACCTCTTTTTCCAAATCCAAACCCAAACTGTATTTATGAACCTTGGCAAATCTTTAAACGGTCGGCTTTAACCAAAATAAAAAATTATAAACTTTTTGAAAAACTATCAAATCATAAATTCCGCGAGATGATTTCATTTTTAATTATGTTGATTATAATATTGACATTGAAAATTAATAAAAATACGAGAATGAAGCCTCCACCCTATCCATTATTATGAATTTACAAATGACTCAGTAAAACTTAAATTTGAATTTTCATTTATAATTACCAATACAAATCAAGTTAGTAGCCATAATATTTCCCTGATTAGAGTTAATCAAGGAGGAATAAAATCTGGGGTTTATAAAGCTCTCTTTTCGTTTTCATAAAAACGAAAATTCTGGCGAAATTATAACCACTGAAGCGGGCGCAGCGAAAACCGATGTTGTTGTTCGTGTTGGAGGGCGCATTGTTCAGATTGAGGGCAAACAGGCCGGCATTGGACCCATTGTTCCAATTGCCGCCACGGAGAAAGCCACTGCTGATTTTATCCCTTGATTGAAATAATAGACAGTTAATTCCTATACAAAACGCGATGTAAAAGAACGCCATATTTCCATAAAAATTAGTGAAGGCCTCATTCTTATAAATTAAAGGTTTAATATCTTCTAAAGGGAGCGTAGAGGTAGGGAGCGTAGAGGTCTCGCCTCTACCATACGCCTCTACCAATTAAAGGTTTAATATCTTCTTTCTCAAGCGCCAAGAATCGCCAAATTTAGCATAAGACAGCCAGGAATTCAAAGAAGCGTTAAACTTTTCTTGACTCATCAACCCCTTAGCCAGTCTTTTTTTATAAACTTTTTCTCTTTTAATAAACCTTTTTACCGTATCTTTTTTTAATAACCGATAATTGGAAAAATTGCGATAACCGAGAAAATAAATTCCGTTTTTCACATCAAAAATATTCGCTTTTTTGGGATGCAGAGTTAATTTTAAATTTTCTCGCAGAAATAAATTGATTTTTTCTTTAATTTGGAAAAGGTCTTTTTTAGAATAACTTAAAAAGAGGAAATCGTCCATATAGCGAAGATAATATTTTTCTTTTAACCCGTGCTTGGCAAATTGATCTATTTCGTTTAAATAGATATTAGCAAATAGCTGGCTGGTCAAATTGCCGATAGGAATGCCAACTTGGCGAAAATTAAATAAATCTTTATAAATCTTACGAATACAACAACTATTTAAAATTTCTTTGAGCAACCAAAGAATTTTGCCGTCTTTAATCTTTTTTTGAACCAAGGAAAATAAAATGTCGTGATCAATACTATCAAAATACTTTGAAATATCAGCTTGAAAACAATAGATATTTCCCTTTTTCTTTGAAAGCGCTTTTAAAAATTCTTTCAACCTTTTTATCGCTTGATGAGTTCCTTTTTTTCGGCGACAAGCGTAAGAATCGTAAATAAAACTTTTGTCAAAAATCGGCTCAATTAAAAGACATAAAGCGTGATGGACTATTCTGTCGCGAAACGGCGCGGCTCTAATATGGCGTTTTTTAGCGTCAAAAACAACAAATTCTCGATAAGAACCGTGCCGATAAGTTTGATTTGACAATTCTTCGCGCAATTTTGATAAATTTTCTTCCAAATCGCGGCTGAATTCTAAAACATAATCTCGGTATTGTTTGCGTTTCCTCGCTTTTAAATAAGAAAAATGCAAGTTTTTAAAAGAACAAATTTCTTGAAACAAATTAGAATATGTTTTCATTTAAAATAACCATTAATCAATTGACCAGTGGCTGACAGGAACGGGATCCTGTCAGACCGCCTATCAGACCGGTATGTTGACCCCGGGGGTCAACATTTAAACTAATTTCTATTTTTTATCAATTAAATTCGGCCAGTCTTTATAATCTTCGCGCGGAGCGACGAGACGATAGGAAACTTCACCGGGTTGGTCGGAGTAGATGACAATTTGGTCCGCCGGTTGGCGGATTGGGGATTGGGTCCGCCGGTTGGCGGAGGGATTTTCGATTTTTTCATACCAAACATTGCCGTTAAAACCGGGAGTTAAAAGAACTACGACTTTATCTAAGTCTTGATAAATTGTTTGCCAGAATAACCACAAGTCGGAACCCACTTCAAGGTCGGCAAAATCAATGACATATTGATAGCGGGTTCCTCCAAGCTCCAAATCCGAATTTCCAAATTTCAAACAATCTCCAAGCTCCAAATCCGAATTTTTTAAACTGTTTTGGGCTTGTGATTTTAAACATTTGAATTTGTTTGTCCCGCAAACGGGATCTCGCTGTGCGAT
>CAZNTW010000041.1:0-4157 GCA_964576065.1 uncultured Gammaproteobacteria bacterium | reverse complement strand
AAAATTTTTTAAAAATCGCTAAAAGAGTGGGTCAAATGACCCACTCTTTTAAAAATGATGAGGTTGAATGATGAGGTTCCACCTCATCACGCTCATCATAATTCCATCGCGATTCTACAAACAAACCCATTTTTAATCTTTAAAAAACATTAAAATCGAAAATTTCTCAAAAATAAAATATGTCCAAAATTATACAGCTGTATAATTTTGGACACGCTAAAAAATCATAAAAATATCTTATGGATTTTTCTGACGATTCGCCTCGCGTCTTCTTTGTTTAGATTGTTACAATCTTTCTTTTTAAATTATCGCGGGTTGTCAATTATTACCTTAATAATATCTTTAAATTCAATTTATATCTTGTTACACAAACGACACGGCCGTGTCATTTGTGTAACATTAAAAAATCTTTGTTTGGGCGCAAGTAATGGCGATAGCCAAAGCGTCGGCGGCGTCATCCGGTTTGGGAATTAACTTAAGTCCGCAAACCGCTTTAACCATTTTTTGAATTTGCGCTTTTGGCGCTTGCCCGTAACCTGTCAACGCCTGTTTAACTTGCAAAGGAGTGCATTCGAAAACTTGTATTTTGTTTTCCGCGGCCGCCAGCATTACCACGCCCCGCGCTTGACCGACATTAATCGCGGTTTTAGCATTTTTAGCAAAGTAAAGATTCTCGACCGCCACTTGCTCCGGACGATATTTTTTTATCAATTTATTTAAATCCTGATAAATTTCCAGCAATCGCTGAGAAAATTCTTTTCCCTTTTTTGTTTCAATATGTCCGTAATCAATCACGGAAAAATCTTTCTTATTTAATAAAATAACCGCGTAACCAATTGTCGCTATTCCAGGATCAATACCCAAGATAACCATATTATAAATTTAAAATGTAAATCTCAAAATGTAAAATGTTTGTTATTCGTTCCGCAAACTGGATTTCGTTTTCCCGCTCCTCTTGGCGGAACAAGGCGTGGCTTCGCGATAAGAAATTAAACATTTTAGATGATTTTAATTACTTTTTACTACTGACCGATTACTAATTACAAAATTTTTTGGATTACTTTACGCTCGTATAGTAATTATTAACATCCTCGTCTTCGTCAAGTTCATCGAAAAAACTTTCCATTTTTTCTTTAACCTGGTCGCTTACTTCAATCGGATCTTTAGCTACCCATTCCACTTCGGCGTATTCTATTTTTATGCCGCTTTGCTCAATTTTTTCTTTAACTTTTTCTAAAGACTCCGGGCTCAAATAAACCACCATCTCGTTGTCTTCTATTTTTATATCTTCGGCGCCCAAATCAATCAATTTTAATTCTGTCTCCTGTTGCGTCCCGGCTTCAATGTCGGCCAGCTTAATTACTCCTTTTTTATCAAACATCCAACTCACCGCATTTTGGCCGGCTAAAATCCCGCCATGTTTATTAAAAATCCGCCGCAAACTGGCAATGGTTCTGTTTTTATTGTCTGTCAGAGCTTGAATTATTATAGCTATTTTTTGCGGACCAAAAGCTTCATAAACAACTTCTTCAACCTGCGCTCCGTCCAACTCGCCGGTACCCTTTTTAATGGCCCGGTCAATGTTTTCTTTTGGCAAATTGACTTTTCTGGCATTATCAATCGCCAAACGTAACTTAAAATTAGCGCTGGGGTCGCCTCCTTCGCGGGCGGCAATGGTAATCATGCGCCCGAATTTGGTAAAAAGCGCGCTTTTTTTGGCATCTAACGCTCCTTTAAAATGTTTTAATTTAGCCCATTTGCTATGTCCACTCATAGAAATTTGTTCGTTAGATAATTATATCCATAGTATAACACTTTTTCCCAAATGAACAACAAAAAGATAAATAAAATTATTATAGTAATTAGTAAATTGTAAATAGTAAGGAGTAGGTGGTAAATAGTAAAAAGTAATTAGTAATTAAAATAATCTAAAATGTCTAATTCCAATCTCTGCTCTTTGTTTTTTTGTCCCGCATAGCGGGATCTCCGCTTCGCTCTGTTGAACTCAGTCCCTCCTCACCTTCGTTCGTCGGGTTCCGCGATGATTAAATTTAGTACGTCCGTCATCCGTCATCCGCCGACTGGCGGAGACAGAGGCGGATTGTTATATTGTTAAATTGTTTTTTTAAATCCATAACCCCGACTACCCAATCCTTTATTCCATTTTTTTCTTTTCCCTGTTATAATAATTTTATGGTTTTAAATAATTTAAAACTTTTTTATTTTAAACATTTGTCCGGACGGCGGATTCGTTATGTTTTTCTTTTCGGGTTTGTTTTTTTGATTTTTCTTTATGTTATTATGCCTGCGGGATTTCTTTGTCCCGACGGCTTTTATCATACAAAAATGGCTCTGATGATAAAAGAACAGGGTTTGGTTAAAGATTTCCCTTGGCTTTATTTCACTACTTACAGAAATCTCTTTGTTGATCATCATCTCGGCTATCATCTCTTATTAATTCCTTTTCTTTCTTTGCCAAGTCCGTCCGGATTGGACAATTTTGGCGTGGAAATAGAACCGCTGCTCAAGGCTAAAATCGCCACTGTTTTTTTCGCCAGTTTGGTTTTTGTTTTCATCTACTGGTTCTGCTGCCGCTTAAAAATAAGAAGGCCTCTCTTCTGGGCATTGTTGCCGATTGTTATTTATCCGTTTGTCGCGCGCCTCTCTTTAACCAGAGCGCCGGCTATTTCCATTATTATTCAAGTTTTGGTTTTTTATTTTATTCTTAAAGAACATTTTTGGGGAATTTTTTTACTCTCATTTTTCTATGTTTTATTCTACGGAGCTTGGCCATTGATGATAATAATTATTTTTTTATACTGCCTGGCCGGAGCCGCCCAAAAGCTGAGCGCTGATTGGAATGATTTATTTCAAAATCAATCACTAACTAAAATAAAGCGAATAACGGTTGAATTAAAAACCCTAATAAAACATTTTTTTACCAAAACCAATTTAAAAATTATTTTATTCGGCGCCGGAGGACTGCTGGCCGGTTTGATTATCAATCCTTATTATCCAAAAACTTTTGATTTTTATTGGCTGCAAACGATAAAAATAGCCTTAGTTAATTACCATGACAAAATTGGAGTCGGCGCCGAATGGTATCCGCCGACGGTTCAAACTTTTTACGTTTCTAACCTGCCGGTCTTAATTCTTTGGGCTGTTTCTTTGGGCTGTTTTATTTCTCTTTTAAAACAACAAAAAAAACAAACCTGGTTTTTCGCTCTTGTTTCTTTGTTTTTTTTGGCTTATACGGCAAAAGCTCAAAGAAATATTGAGTATTTTGTTCCCACAGCAATCTTTTTTAGTGGCCTAATTTTAAGCCAACTTAAACCGATTAATTGGACTAAAGTTAAAAACAAATTAAAAGAAATTTTTCTTACTTCCCCCGAGAGCGCTTCTTATTTTACTCTTTCAGTCATTTTTTTAATTATTGTTTTATTTTTTGTCGGTTTTTATGTAAATTTCGGTTTAACAAACTTGCGAAAAAATTATAAAAGCAACAGTTTATCTTTAAATTATCTGCAAAAAGCGTCGTTTTGGCTAAAAAACAATTCTCAACCCAATGAAATTATTTTCCAAAGCGAATGGGATATTTTTCCGCCACTATTCTATTTCAACACCAAGAATTATTATATCAACGGATTAGACCAGACGTTTATGTATGAGTTTGACCAAGATTTATACTGGAAATGGTTTAATTTAGTTAATGCCAAAACTCCTCCTGACAAAACCGCTGAAATCTTAAAACAAAAATTTCAAGCCTCGTATGTCTTGGCAACAACAAGAAATAAAAATTTTAAAAGACTGCTCGAGCGGTCGCCCGGATTGGAAAAGGTTTACGAAGACGAAGAAGCAAAAATATACAAAATAAAATAATTCAATATATTTTGCAATTAGTAATCGGTAAATGGTAAAAAATAATTAAAATCATTTAAAATGTCTAATTTTCCATCACTTGGCGTCTCAAGGTTGCCCTAAGTCTGTCAAACGAGCAATTTTTATTGAATTTCCATTGAATCAATTTTAAAATCGACAAAAAAATTTGAAAATTATTGACTTAAAAATTTAATAAAAATTAGAAATTCTTTAATTTTTCTAATTTGTATTCTCTTTGTGTCTTGTTCTTCTTTGCTAAATTGTTTTAATGTTTTATT
>CAZNTW010000040.1:0-4658 GCA_964576065.1 uncultured Gammaproteobacteria bacterium | reverse complement strand
GCTTCGGCTGTAATCATAAAATATCTTTTCATTTCCGGGTGAGTAACCTCTACGGGTCCGCCTTTTTTAATTTGTCTTTCAAATAACCCCACCACGCTGCCCTGAGAACCCAAAACGTTTCCAAATCTAACGGCGCAGAAACGTGTCATCGTTACGGGGTCGTTCCTGCTAGAATTGACAGGTGCGACCCCTCCAGAAGATTTATAATCCTGAGTCTTGTTAAAGGATTTATTTAACCAAACACATACCATTTCACAAACCCTTTTAGTGGCGCCCATAATAGAAGTCGGATTGATTGCTTTGTCGGTCGAAATCATTACGAATTTTTCAACTCCGGACTTTATTGCCGCTTGTCCCACGGTTATGGTGCCAAAAATATTATTTTTAACCGCTTCCTCGGGATTACATTCCATCATTGGCACGTGCTTGTAAGCCGCGGCGTGAAAAACCACGTTAGGTTTGAATGTTTCAAATATATTTTCAATTTTATTTTTATCGCAAATATCAGCGATAATAAATGATTTGGGTGTAAGTAACCCGATTTTTTTTAGATCGTTTTCCAAGTAAAAAGTCGCGGTCTCGTCCTGGTCAAGACAAATCAGTTGTTTGGGTCCGAATTTAAGAATTTCCTGGCAGAGTTGAGAGCCAATTGAACCGGCCGCGCCGGTTACTAAAATAATTTTGTTATTTAAAAAGTTTTCAATGGTTTGAGTGTCAATTTTAATCGGTTCGCGGCCCAATAAGTCTTCAATTGATATTTCCCGCAAGTGGCTTAAAGAAATTTTTCCATCCAAGATTTCTTTGGTTGTCGGCAGGATTTTTATTTTTTGTATTCCGGCCGAACGCGACAGATTAACCGTTTCTTGAATGATTTTTTTCTCAGCCGAAGGCAATGCGATGAAAATTTCGTCAATATTGTTTTTTTTGATTATTTCCGGCAAATTTTTTATTTTTCCCAAAACTTTAATACCATGGATTAAAATATCTTGTTTGCTCTGGTCGTCGTCAATAAAACCGACAGGGGAATATGAGCTGTCCTGACGGGAAAGAAGATTGCGAGCCAATTGTTCTCCGGCATCGCCGGCGCCAACGATTAAAATCGGGTAAGAATGTTTTTGGTCTTCGTTGTTATGGAGGTGAATTCCATTTTTAAAACTATACGAAGTAGCTCTTTTGGCAAAACGAAATCCGCCGGTTAAAATTAGGGCGATAAAACCGGAAATGAAAATAATAGAGCGGGGAAAACCGGAAAACAAAGAGGTTTCTCGGAAAACGAAAAGAATTGCGCCTACGCCTAAAAAACCGGCGACAATAGCTCGGATAACCCTTAAGAGTTCGCGAACGCTTACAAACGACCAGGAAATAGAATAAAGCCGTTCCAAAACAAAAAAGAAGATTACTAAAGGGGTGGCAACGGAGATAAACCCTTTAATCATTAACCAGTAATGAGAGGGGATTTGGCCGTCAAAGCGTAATAAAAATCCCAGCCAGCAGGACAGGGGGATAAAAATCAAGTCGCCGATTAAAAATATCAGGATTCTTTTAAAATTTGTTTTTTTAAACAGTTTTTGTCTCAGCATAGATTTATAGCATCATTTTATAATAAATAAGCAAAAAATCAAGAGAAAAAATATTATTTTACGAGGTTCTGATTTTACTAGGTTCGACCTCGTAGAGTACTAAATCGTCTAATCAAAACTTTTTTAAAGCGGAAAAATTGAAGTTTATATATTTTTTTATTCATTTCGATTTTAGCTAAAAAAATAAATTTTATTTCTATAATAATCGAAATGAGATATTGATTAGTTCAACTTATTCACAGTAAGAAATAAATCAATAAATTATTTTTGGTTTTAAATTTCTATTGTAAATTGAAACCAATTAGAATATAAAAGAATGGCGTTCAACAACTTTATTCTCACTTGTTTTCTCCGAGAATTTTTAACGTTTCTATTACCGACTGGTTGTCCGTGGGCAAATATCTTATTCGTTTTTTGTACATATTTCTAAGCGCAGTGAAAAATTCATCGCCCCAAGAAGGCGCAAGTGAAATAACGTCGGAAAAATCAATTTCCACTATGTCAGCATTTGGATTAAGAATTGGACGAATCGCCGCAAAAGCCTCTTTGCCTGCAGGACGCGAAGTCAACACCTTGCCAAATTTTTTAAGTTCTATTCGCATAATAGTTAATATGTTATTACGGTTAATGTGCCGCGTATATGTCTATCTGCTAAGCCAACTTTTAGAACGCCGTTTTGCTTGGTAATTTCTGCTACGGCGTCACCCGATTGCAAAGAAACGCCTATTGGATTTTTGGTTGCGATATTATTAACAAATTTTAATCCGTTTCCTCTTTGTTCCGGAAAACGTCCGGAAACGCGTTCAGTAAATGCCATAGATAAAGCCATTATATCGTTTTTTAGCTCAGGTCGTACCCGCAAAAGAGTCGCGCGAATTCCTACGCCTCTATCGGCAAGAACAATAATTCGCTTATTTATATCGCAAGCAAAAAAAATACCGGGTATATCGGGCCAATTGCCAAAGTTATGATCAAATGAATTATTGCCAATTTCACCTGTTATCGCGACAATTAACGGTGTTAAAGTTTTTGTAGCGGAATCGCGTTCAAGATTAAAAGCCATTTTATCAAGTCGTATTTTAAAAATATCTTGTGTATAACAATAGTGGTCTGATATCAGTTCCGAAGCTGTCTGACTTCCAGCCCAAACACGGGCAATTGCCCTAAGGTCAGACACAAAACTTTCCAACTGGTCTTTAGAATAATAACGATGACCTCCGGAACTCTTAAGCGCCTTAAATTTTCCTTTTAAATCCCAACGCCTTAAGGTGTCTATTGAAACCCCTAAAAATTTAGCTGCCTTACTTATAGATAGGAGATTTTTATCTTTTTTCATAATATACCAGAATAATAATGAAAATGCGAAGAAGAGATTTATCCCTTTGCTTAGATATTGTATAAAATCTATGCAAACATGTCAATATCTATGCAGAATAATTAAAATCTATGCAATATATTAACAATAAATTAATTGTGGATAAGGCTTTAAATAAAAAAACTGCTCTTATCCGCCCCCGAAGGCGTCAATACAAGCAGTGATTATAGTATTTATATTATACATTATTATATTTAAAATGTCTTGCGGATAATTTTACGAGGCTCAACCTCGTAGAGTACTCAATCGTCTAACCAAAACTTTTTAAAAGCGGGAAAATTGAAGTTTATATATTTTTTTCAATTTCCGCCAATAATATATTCTTAAAATTTTTAATAATCATTTGATGGCTGCGGGGCAAAAATTCTTTTAATTCTTTTTTAAAATCCATTTTTGTTTCTTTAAGCTTGGTCAATATTTTAGGCAACAAATTTTTTTGTTCCAAGTTTAGCATTTTATTATTTAAAAAGAAATAAACATCATACCAGTCGCGCGGTTTGGCTCTGTCTAATAAGGCGCTTATTTTTCCATTTATTATTTCTTCTTGGGAGAGGTGAATAATGTCATAACGGGGAATGTATTCATTTTCTATGTTTGAAATTTCCGATATCAATTTCGTCTTAAGATGACGGAATGAAATTTCTATTTTTAGCAATATTTTAAACGTTAAAAATAATAATTTTATTTTACCCAAATATCCGCCACTTGTTTTTTTGGCTTCGTCAATTTCAACGCTAAACCCCCAATTAGACAGGTTTTTTAAGGTATTGATTAAAATATTTTCAATTTCGTAATAATCAATGCCTTTGATTCCCGTAAAATCCAAATCTTCGGAAAATCTCGGACTATAATAAATTGTCCTCAAAGCGGTTCCGCCTTTAAATAGAAGTTTATTCGAACCATTTAACTTATATAATTCAGATAGACAAACGTGTTGACAATATTCTCTGGCGATTATTGGAGGAGATGTTTGGTTTCTAATAGATAATCTCTTTATTTCGTCTATTTTTATCATAAATATCTTTAAATAAATTTATTAGAGAATTTTTTTTAAATAATTTCGCGTAATAAATTAATTTTTCTTTTTTTAGATTTTTAATTTCTATGCGGTCATAAATGGATTTTTTCCCTAAACTGACAAAATAGAGATAGTCAATGAAAGTCTTTTCCGGGTCGGCAATTAATGCCATTTGGCCATTGATACTTTTTTTAACATATCCGGTAAAGGCGGATTTCTTTATTTTACTATAAGTATATGAAATATTGTTGATAACAAACTCGCGAGTTATTTTTGTGGTGATTGATGTAATGCTATAAACGGTATCCGGAATTATATTATAATACGCCATAGCGTATTCTAATGAAATATAAGAAGGGGAATAGATTCGGTTGGCAATTTCCGCTTCAGACGGAAAATGATTTTTAAAAGCATAAAAGCCGTTTTTTAATTTAATAAAGAATCCCTTTTTTACATTATAATTTATAAAAAAAGAGGCATTTTTTTGAGATACGTTAAAAATTTGTTTAAATTGAAAGGGAGAGAATATTAGAATATTTCTTTTCAATAATTCTTCCTCTACTTTAAAGGAACTCAATGTTTTTTTATTTTTTGAATTCATAGACCTATTTCAGTTTTTTTAGTTTATTATAAAATAAATGAAATGGATATATTTATTATATATCTATTAAAATTTATGTCAATA
>CAZNTW010000039.1:0-5132 GCA_964576065.1 uncultured Gammaproteobacteria bacterium | reverse complement strand
TAATATAAGCAATTTTTTACTTTTTGTCAATAAGTAAAATTGTCATAGATGTTTGACCTCTACGAGGTTGAACCTCTTAAAATTAACTTTGTTTGAATTTAATGCAAAAAAATAAATTGACAAAATCAGCTTTTATTAATATAATTAAAGCATGAATTTAAAAAAAACTGATCCACAAATCGCCAAATTTATTAATTTAGAAATCAAACGCCAAAAACAAGGGTTGGAAATGATCCCTTCGGAAAATTTTGTTTCCGAAGCTGTTTTGACCGCGCTTGGTTCGCCTTTGACTAATAAATATTCCGAAGGCTATCCGGCTAAAAGATATTACTCCGGCAATCAATTTATTGACGAAATTGAATCATTGGCGATTGAAAGAGCTAAAAAACTTTTCAAAGCTGAACACGTTAATGTCCAACCCTATTCCGGTTCCCCGGCCAACTTAGAGGTTTATTTTTCCTTGGTTCAGCCGGGTGATAAAATAATGGCGATGAATTTGGCTCATGGCGGACATCTTACTCACGGCCATAAAGTTAATTTATCCGGCAAAATCTTTAACTTTGTCCATTATGGCGTTAATCAACAAACTCAGTTGATTGATTATGATGAAGTTGAAAAATTGGCAGAAATAGAAAAACCAAAAATAATTGTTTCCGGAGCCACGGCCTATCCCCGCCAAATTGATTTTAAAAAGTTTGGTAAAATCGCGGAAAAAGTCGGAGCAATCAGTATGGCCGACATTGCGCATATTTCCGGATTAGTTATAACAGGAACTCACCCCAGTCCGTTCCCTTTCATTGACATTGTTACCACCACCACTCATAAAACCTTACGCGGTCCAAGGGGCGCGATGATTATGTGCAAACAAAAATACGCCGAAGCTATTGATAAAATGGTTTTCCCTGGCATGCAAGGCGGTCCGCATAATCATACCACCGCCGCTATTGCTGTGGCTTTAAAAGAAGCGTCTCTTCCGTCTTTTAAAACTTATGCCAAACAAATTATTAAAAATGCCAAAGTCTTAGCTCAATCATTAATGGATAATGGTTTAAATCTTGTTTCCGGCGGCACTGATAATCATCTTATTTTGGTTGATTTGGTAAAAAATGAAATCAAAGGCAAAGAAGCTGAAAAAATTCTGGAACAAGTCGGGATTTATGTTAATAAAAATATGATTCCGTACGATCCGGGCACGCCATTTAATCCTTCAGGCATTCGCTTGGGCACGCCGGCTTTAACCACTCGCGGCTTTAAAGAAAAGGATATGGAAATAATCGGCCGCTTGATCGCTCAATCAATTTTGAATTTCAATAAGCCAACGGTTTTACAAGAAATTAAAAAGACAATTAGAAAATTAACATCTCGATATCCTCTTTATCCTCGTTTAAAAATCAATTAAATGCCTATTTTGGACGGGAAAAAAATAGCCAAAGAAATAAAAAAACAGATAGGAAAAAACGTTGCAAAAGAAAACATCAAACCTGGATTAGCAATAATCCTAATCGGGAAAAATCCAGCCTCTTTGGTTTATGTCAAATTAAAAGAAAAAGCCGCTCAACAGCTTGGTTTTTATTTTGAAAAAATCTGCTTATCTTCTTCAATTAATCAAGAAAAAATAATTGAAATCATTAAAAAATTAAACAAAGACAAAAAAATTCACGGCATTATTGTTCAAATACCAGTGCCAAAAAAAATAAATACCAACTTACTAATTGAGGCGATTGCTCCGGAAAAAGATATTGACGGGTTTAATCAAAAATCTTTGTTTGTGTCTCCTGTCTATCAGGCTATTATCAAACTTCTTAAAGCTTGCAAAAAAAATCTGAAAAACAAAAAAGTTCTAATTTTATCAAAAAATCTTGTTTTTGCTCAACCCTTGACTAAAATCTTAAAAACAGGCAAAATTAAATCAGAATTGTTATTAATTAAAAGTAAATTATCTTCTAAAACAAAAAAAGCTGATATTTTAATTGTGGCTTTGGGTAAGCCCAAAATAATCAAACCATCAATGGTCAAAAAGAACGCCATTGTGATTGATGTCGGTTATAATTTAATCAAAAATAAGTCTGTCGGCGACGTTGATCATTCGGTGTCTCAAAAAACGCCATATCTCTCGCCTGTTCCCGGCGGTGTGGGTCCGTTAACCGTAGCCTATTTATTAAAAAACGTTTACTTATCAGCTAAAAAAAATCAAAAATATGTCTAGAATTTTCACTATCGCGCAAATGATTGTTTCTGTCCTCTTGGTTATTGTTATTATGCTTCAGTCGCGAGGCGGCGGTTTGTCAAATTTATTTGGTGGCGGCGGAGAAATTTATCACACTAAAAGAGGATTAGAAAAATTCATTTTTATTTCCACTATTGTTTTGTCTATTTTATTTATCGGGTTGGGAGTCGCCCATTTAATAACCGATTAATAAATTATGTTCGACAAACTCTTAAAAAAATGGCTTAGTTTCATAAAACCATTTTTTAAAAAAGAAGAACACAGAGCCTTTCGGGCGTTTTTTAAAAACAAAATTCCCAGCTTAAAACAGTTAAAATACTTAGGTCGAATTTTAGATAAACAAGAAAAAAAAACGGTTAAAATTCTTTCCGCTGTTATTTTGACTTGTTTGATTGTTTTGATTTTGCGCATTTATTTTTCTATAACAACGCCAATTCCAACTGTCGGCGGAAAATATGTTGAAGGAATTGTTGGAACGACTAAATTTATAAATCCACTTTTAGCGATTGATGACGCTGACCGATCTATTTCCCAACTTATTTATTCCGGCCTATTAAAATACGACGAAAACCTCGCTCTCCAACCAGATTTGGCGAGCGAATTCTTTTTTGACCAAGAACAAAAAAAATATACCTTTTGTTTAAAAGAAAACCTGTTCTGGCACGACGGAGTAAAAATTACCGCTGACGATGTGATTTTTACTCTCACTTTAATCAAAAATCCAGTCCTAAAAAATCAATTTTTAGAGAAACTAAGAGACGTTGAGGTGGAAAAAGTTAACGAAAATTGTTTAAAAATAAAAACAAAAAATTTGTCAAATTTGACGGTTGGCATCTTACCTAAACATATTTGGGAATCAATCCAACCTGAAGAAATCGCTCAATCAAAACTAAACCTAAGACCAATTGGCAGCGGACCGTTTAAATTTGATTCCTTAATAAAAGATAGCGATAACCAAATTAAAATATTCAATTTAGAACAAAACAAAAATTATTATCAAAAAACTTACATTAAAGAAATCGCTTTTAAATTCTATCCAGACACAGAAAGCGCGATGACGGCCTTAAAAGAAAAGGAGATAGATGGCTTAGGTTACATTTCTAAAAAACTCTCCAAACAGGCATTATCGGAAATTAAAAATTTAAAATATTATCAACTCAACTTGCCTTATTAT
This sequence comes from uncultured Gammaproteobacteria bacterium, assembly GCA_964576065.1. Lineage (GTDB taxonomy): Bacteria > Patescibacteriota > Patescibacteriia > UBA2591 > UBA6264 > CAZNTW01. The sequence continues at coordinate 1,731 of CAZNTW010000039.1, read as the reverse complement.
ACGGCAATATTCTTTAATCTGCGATCGCCGAAAGATATCAATAAAACAAATTTTCTAAAAGATAAATCAGTCCGCTTGGCTTTATCGTACTTGACTCCAAAACAAGAAATTTTAGAACAAGTTTTTAATCAAGAAGGCGTTATAATTGACGGACCGATTTTGCCCAATTCTCCTTTTTTCAATCAAGGCATAAAAAAATACGAATATAATTCCGCTCTGGCTGCGCAAACCTTGAATCAAAATGGCTGGACTAAAAACACTGATGGATTTTTTGAAAAAGATAAAAAAACTTTGGAAATATCTTTAACCACGGTTGATCAGCCGGATTTTTTGGAAGCGGCTTCAATAATTCAAAAATCGTGGGAAAATATTGGTTTAAAAATAAAACTCATAGTCGTTTCATCCTGCCAAATTAAAGAAATTATAAAAAATCGCCAATTCGAAACTTTTTTATATGGCATTTTGGAAAACCTTAATTTCGACCCTTATCCGATTTGGCACTCATCGCAAATAGAATCTCCCGGGCTTAATTTAAGCGGTTTTAGCTATCGCCGAACTGATGAAATTCTAGAAAAAGCCTCTTTAAGTGAGAATGAGCAAGAAAGAAAAAACTATTATCTTGAATTTCAAAATATTATAAACGATAATCTTCCAGCCGTTTTTCTTTGTAACACCACCTACAGCTATTTAATCAATGAAAAAATCAAAGGGTTGGATACTGTCAACCTAATTCATCCGGCCGATCGCTTTAATAAACTTCAGAATTGGTATATTAAAACCAAGAGACAATTTAACAAAAATAATAATAAATAAATTGATTTTGGCCAGAGTGGTGAAATTGGCAAACACGTACGGTTCAGAGCCGTATGCCGAAAGGCTTGTGGGTTCAAGTCCCGCCTCTGGCATTAAAACAAAATTAATTTGACAAATAACTTGCCGTCTTAACAACAAACCAAATGGAAAATCATATCAATGAACAAAGAAAACCATGGATAATATGTTTTGAGTGCGGAAAAACCATAGAACAAGGAGATGCTATTTACCCCATCAGAAAAGAGGGTATACTCTGTGAAAAATGCAATAAAAATAGAGAAAAGATGCGTCAAATCGAGATTGATTTTGATTCTTCAGATAAAAAATAAGTTTGAATAAATTTCAGGTTAATAATAAAAAAAAGGCGCAAAATTTATACCTTTTTTTAAAATTGTGAAGGGGTTTAACCACTAAACTGTGATGAACCAACCCACCAAGCTTCCCAAACTTCAACCCACTAAACTTTTTATCTCAGACTTTCATAATAAAAAGTTATAGAGAGCCACTCAAGTGGCTCTCTATATTATTTTTTACCCTCCTTTTTTCTCTAACTTACCGCCTCTAACTCTCTGACGGTTTTAGGAATCAGACGATTGTTGAGATCGTCGTTCCTTTTTAAAAGATTATCCTTCTTTCTTTGGCCCAAAGGCTTTTTTAGTTTTCTTTTTATAGCAATCACTTCATTGCCATAATTGACCAGCCTCTGAGCAAGATTAGCGCTTTTCTTCATTCTACTTCTCCTTTTTTGAACTTTTGATTTTAAAAAACTTCGGAACGCAGCCGAAGTTTTCCTCTATGAAATTTAAGCCGCGAAAATTTATTCAACCAAAGTAGTCAACCAAAAAAATAGGTCGGCTAATTAAATTGAAATTAATTTTCTTTGCGGTTATTTTCATACAAAACTTATAATACAATATA
>CAZNTW010000038.1:3571-5651 GCA_964576065.1 uncultured Gammaproteobacteria bacterium | reverse complement strand
AATTAATTAATAGCAACGCTGTTGCGTTAAATGTTGGAAACTAAGTTATTATAAAAATTATCACTATTGTGAATTATAGGCAACGCAAAATTTAAAAATAAAATCAAAAAAATGATTTTAATATTTATTTGTCAGTTGACGGATTAAATTTTACACTTTTAATCGTTTCGCAAAATATCAGTTTTAAATTAATTCTAATTTGTCATAATTTAAACTTAAGTTATTATTATGAAGAAGATATATCTTGATTACGCCGCCACCACTCCGACCGATCCACGCGTGGAAAAATCAATGCAGCCGTATTTTTTTGATTTTTTTGCCAATCCTTCCAGCCAGCACCGAGTCGGACAAGAAGCCAGGGTGGTTGTGGAAGCGTGTCGGGAGAAAGTGGCAAAATTCATCAACGCCGAGCAAAATGAAATTATTTTTACTTCCGGCGGGTCAGAAGCGAATAATTTGGCGCTAAAAGGCGTTTTTTACGGATTAAACCAAGAATATCCACACTTTATCACGTCTAAAATAGAGCATCACGCCATCTTGAAACCTTGTTATTTTTTAAAAAAGCAAGGCGCGGATATAACTTATTTGTCAGTTGATAAATATGGTGTAATTGATTTAGAAGAGCTTAAAAAAGCAATCAGACCGGAAACAACTTTAATTTCTATTATGTTTGCCAATAACGAAGTTGGCACAATTGAGCCGATTAAACAAATTGGCAAAATTGTTAAATTAGAAAACGAAAAAAGACAAAAATCAGAAAATAATAATCCGCTTTATTTTCACACCGACGCCGTGCAAGCGGTCGGACACATTCTGATTGACGTTAATGACTTGGGAGTTGATTTATTATCAGCTTCGGCTCATAAATTTTATGGGCCGAAAGGAATAGGTTTTCTCTATGTGAGAAAAGGAGTTAAACTTGAACCATTAATTCATGGTGGCGAACACGAATTTGGTAAAAGAGCATCAACGGAAAATATCCCAGGAATTGTCGGTTTAGTCGAGGCTTTAAGATTGGCTGAAAAAGACAGGCAAAAAGAAAGCAAACGTTTAATAAAATATAGAGATTATTTAATCAAGCAAATATTGCAAAAAATTCCCAAATCGCGCTTAAACGGCCATCCTCAAAAAAGGTTGTCAAATAATGTTAATATAAGTATTGAGGGAATTGAGGGAGAATCAATGATGACCAACTTAAGCGTTCAGGGAATTTATTGCTCAACCGGTTCAGCTTGTTCTTCAATTTCTCTTGAACCGTCACACGTTTTAATGGCTATGCAAATGGAACCGGAAATCGCTCACGCTTCTTTAAGATTTTCTTTGGGACGATGGACAAAAAAAAGCGACTTAGATATAACAGTAAAAAAATTAGAAACGATAGTTAATAGATTGAGAAATATCTCGCCGCTGGGAAGGAGAACGTCAAAACATTAAAACATCGGAACAAGAGAACAAAAGATGAGGTTAGTGATTAAAGAATAGGGATTTAGATTCCTTCTATTTATAAAATTCGCATTTAATTTATAAATTCGTAATTATAATTAATCATATGAAATTTTTAGAAGAAAATAGTCAATTAATGGATCATTTCTTGCATCCGCGCAATGTCGGAAAAATAGATAAAGCCGACGGAATCGGTAACGTTGGCAATGCGACCTGCGGCGATATTATGGAAATCTCACTCAAAGTGAAAAATAATATTATTGAAGATATAAAATTTCATACCTACGGTTGCGCCGCCGCGATTTCTTCTACCTCTGTTTTAACCGAATTGGTCAAGGGAAAAACAATTGAAAAGGCTTTGGAAATATCAAATAAAAAAATCAGAGATATTTTGGGCGAGATGCCTAAATATAAATATCATTGCACGGTTTTGGCTGAACAGGCCTTAAAAGCGGCGATTGAAGATTATAAAAAAAAGAAAAATGCCGTGAAAAAATAACAAGTCCCGTTAGAGATTTGTCCAATCGCCTGGTTTTAGGAAATAATCGGTTTATTCAATATTAGCGCCTCAAAATACAATCAATAATTTTCAAATCTCTAAGCGGGGCAAGCCCCGTTAGAGATTTATACAAGCTGT
>CAZNTW010000038.1:0-3471 GCA_964576065.1 uncultured Gammaproteobacteria bacterium | reverse complement strand
TTTTAGAAAATCATAGTTTATGATTAAAATAACGCCCAAATATACAATCAAGAAGTCTAAGATTTCTAAGCGGGGCAAGCCCCGTTAGAGATTTATACAAGCTGTTTTTAGAAAATCATAGTTTATGATTAAAATAACGCCCAAATATACAATCAAGAAGCCTAAAATCTCTAAGTGGAGGAAAAAAATCGTGGCGGTTGGTATGAGTGGAGGAGTTGATTCAACTGTTGCGGCTTTTTTATTAAAACAAAAAAAATATGATGTTATTGGGATAACCATGAAAATTTGGGACGGTCCGCCACATTCCGGAGTTAAAAAAAACGGTTGTTATGGACCGGGCGAAAACGATGACATTAAAGACGCGGCTCAAGCGGCTAAAATGATGAAAATTAGACATTATATTATTAATTTAACCAAAGAATATAAAAAAGATGTGCTAAAATATTTTTGTTCCGAATACGAAAAAGGAAGAACTCCAAATCCTTGCGTGGTCTGCAACACTAAAATTAAATTTGATCAACTTTTAATTAAGGCGTTTAAAAGCGGAATAAAATTTGATTATTTTGCGACCGGACACTACGCTCGGCTTCGCCGAGAAATTTTAAATCATAAATCACAAATCCCAAACAAACTTCAATCCGTTCCGCCAGTTGGCGGATGGAGTATAAAATCAAAAATTTTTTATCAATTACTAAAGGCCAAGGATAAAATCAAAGATCAGTCGTATTTTCTTTATAGATTAAAACAAAATCAGCTAAAAAAGATTATATTTCCGTTGGGCGACAAGACAAAACAGGAGGTAAGACAAATCGCGCAAAAAAACGGATTTATCTATTATAATCGCAAAAAAGAAAGTCAAAATTTTATTGAAGCGGATAATTATTTTTCTCTTTTGCCTGTTGGACAAAAAGGACAAATAATTGATTATCAAGGTAATGTTTTAGGCAAACATCAAGGCATTAGTCATTATACAATTGGCCAGAGAAAAAATTTGAATATCAGCGGACTAAGGGAGCCGTATTATGTTTTGGAAATTAACGCTAAAAAAAATATTATCATTGTTGGCCCAAAGGAATTTTCTTATTCAAAAACAGCCAAAATTAAAAATATAAATTGGATTATTGGTCCAAAAATAATCAAAAAAAAGATAATTGAAGCCAAAATTAGATATGGGACAAAGCCGGCTAAGTGTAAAATCTCTATAAAAGGCAAGATGGTTATTTTAAATTTTATTAAGCCGCAATTTGCCATTACCCCCGGTCAGTCAGCCGTTTTTTATTCCGGTGACAAACTTTTGGGAGGGGGAACAATAGTCGGGTAATTGGGATTGGGAAAACAATTTTTATGGGGACTGTCCCCGTCAACATACCATCTAAAATTCGCATCAATAAAGGGCTATAGGGTAAATTTTTAAATTTAGTATGATTTTGACTGGTTTTTTGCCGCTTTACCCTTATCTTTTATTTTTTCTAAATTCCAAATTCTATATCCTAGATTATATTTTCCCGTGGTCGATCCCCGCAAATAATCGCCTCAAAATTCCGTAAACTATTTCAACGCGACTTTTATTAATTCCCTAAACAACGGATGCGGGAAAAGGGGACGAGATTTAAATTCCGGGTGGAATTGGACAGCGATAAAAAACGGATGATTTTTAATTTCTATAATTTCAACAAGATTTAGTTCCGGATTAATGCCGGTAATTTTTAGTCCTTTTTTTTCTAAAAGTTCTTTATATTTATTATTAAATTCGTATCTATGGCGGTGACGTTCGAAAATTATTAAATTGCCACCGGCTAATCGCGAAAAGTTTTTTGAATTGCGATAGGCTTTATACGCGATACCGTTTGTTTTTATTTCGCAAGCATAAGCGCCCAATCTCATTGTGCCGCCGTATTTTTTTTCTTTTATTTTTTCTTTCTGCTCGGTCATTATATCTATAACCGGATTTTTGGTTTTTGGATTTATTTCAGTGGAATTGGCATCTTTTAATCCGCAGACATGCCTGGCGAATTCAATAACGGCTAACTGCATTCCATAACAAAGTCCGAGAAAAGGTATTTTATTTTTTCGGCAGTATTCAATGACCCTTATTTTTCCCTCAACTCCGCGGCTGCCAAATCCGCCCGGCACTATAACTGCGTCAAAGTTTTTTAATGCCTTCAGTTTTTTTGGGGTTTTTTCATATTTTTCTGTATCTATCCAGGTAATTTCCGGCGCGGCGTTGAAAGAATAAGCCGCGTGTTTTATGGCTTCAATAACAGAGATATATGAATCCATTAAGGTAAATTTTCCGCTTCTGAAATATTTTCCGGCGATGGCGATTTTAATTTTTCTTTTCGGATTTTTAATCACACTCACCATTTTTTTCCAATCAATCAGGTTTTCTTTTTTCAACTTCAATCCGAATTTTTTGAGAATGATATTTGATAGTTTTCCTTTTTCAAAATTTAAAGGAATTTCATAAATTGATTCAATATCAGGGGCGGAAATAATATCTTCCGGCCGCATATTGCAGAAAACTGAAAGTTTTCTTTTTCTCAGTTCATCCATCGGACGCTCAGAGCGAACGAGCAAAATATCCGGCTGAATTCCCGAAGAGTTTAAAGTTCTGGCGGCCCATTGGGTCGGCTTGGTTTTCATTTCTCCAAGTTTTGACGGTATAGGCGCGTAACTTAACAAAACAAAAATTACGTCTTTTGGCTTGGCTAATTTCATCATCCTTCCGGCTTCAAGAAAAAGAAGATTTTGATATTCTCCAACTGTTCCGCCGATTTCAACCAAAACAAAATCAGCCTTGGCTTTTTTGGCGGCGGTTTTAATTCTTGAAATTACTTCATTTGGAATATCTGGCACGACCTCAACACAGCGTCCGCCATATTCCAAATTTCTTTCTTTGCGAATCACGGCTTCATAAACTCGGCCGGTTGTGAGATAGTTGTCTTTGTAGATATTTATATTTAAAAATCTTTCATAATTTCCAATGTCTTGATCGCATTCGTCGCCATCTTCGGTTACAAAAACTTCGCCATGTTCAATCGGATTCATTGTGCCGGCGTCAACATTTATGTAGGGATCGATTTTTAAAGCTGTAACGCGAAATCCTCGGCTTTGAAGGATTTTTCCAATGGAGGATGTTGCCACGCCCTTGCCAACTCCGGACATCACCCCGCCACAAACAAATATGTATTTGGTCATAAAAATAAAAAATTTAAAAATTAAATCTCAAAAATAAAAATGTAAGAAATTTTTTTAGTCGTCGTTTCAACGACATGTGGTGCCGAAGGTGGGACTCGAACCCACAAGGGTTACCCCACATGGTCCTAAGCCATGCGCGTATACCAATTCCGCCACTTCGGCTCATACTCAACAATGAATATTAGACTGCCGGAAATTCTACACATTTTTCTATTTTTATATGGTGGTTTCCAACTTCTATTGCAACAGTTCATTAAATACTTCAATTGGTTT
>CAZNTW010000037.1:0-5886 GCA_964576065.1 uncultured Gammaproteobacteria bacterium | reverse complement strand
TCTCCTCACCTTCGTTCGTCGGTGCTTCGCTCTGTTGAACTCAGTATCTCCTCACATTCGTTCGTCGGTGCTTCGTTCTGTTGAACTCAGTACCTCCTCACCTTCGTTCGTCGGTGCTTCGCTCTGTTGAACTCAGTATCTCCTCACCTTCGTTCGTCGGTGCTTCGCTCTGTTGAACTCAGTATCTCCTCACATTCGTTCGTCGGGTTCCGCGCACGATTAAATTGTTTCCGCCAACCAACGGATTGTTATATCGTTTAATTGTCAAAGAAAAGCAGACTGTTTTTATGTTTTAATGTTCTTCAGCCAAAGGCTGACCCGCCACTGGCGGGAATGTTCCAATGTTTCAATGTTCCAATGCTCTCATGTTTTTATGATCCGCTCTTGACATTTTTGATTTTTTTGCCATTATTAAAGCGACAGTTTGAATAACAATATTAAAGGAGGTAAGTTTGAAATTGAAAGTTTTCTCAAGTTTTGAAAAAAACAAAATCGCCGCTGCGGGCGCGCGGGCGGAAAAAATCGCCAAATTTTTTGAAACGGCGATAATGCGCGCGCAAGAAAGTCTCCAAGTTGCTAACTACAACTGGGAGGCCGTCCAAAATGAGAGGGACGGAAAATATCCGAACGTCTCAAATATGGACGCCAAAGCTGACGAGGAGGCTCTCGCCGCCCAAAAGGTAAGGGCGCAAAAACATTTAACGCATCTGGAAATGATGCGAAATGTTTTTGCGGTTGCACCCAATCTTTATGGGAAATGTGAGGGTTGTGGCGGGGAGATCCCTCTCGAGCGCCTGGAGGAAGTTCCAGACGCATCCCGTTGCGTGACCTGTAAAAATGGTCACAACGGTAATAATCACAAAGAGAGGGGGTGATCCAAATCTCGAGGCGTACATATGAGTGCGCCTCGCTTCGTTTATTTAACAAATTTCCCTTGGTAATTACCGAGGGAAATAGTTGTTTATTTTTATATTTTTTATTTCAATGTTCCAAGACTTCTATTTCTCATTCAATATTCCAAATTCCAATACGAATTAATATTTATTTTTTTATTTTGACTTTTGAATTTTGACTTTTGATTTGTTCTAATACACTTTTGTCAAATTAATCCCGGTATAATAGTATTTTAAAATTTGAACGAAATTTGCGCCTTGTTTAGCCGCGTTTATTCCTCCCACTTGAGATAAACCAACCCCGTGTCCCAGTAAATCCTTTCCTTCGCAGGGCGGATCTAGTTTGGCGATTAAATAATCAACTGGAGCCTTGGTCATTCCGGCGGAGTATGAATCTTTTGTTTGTCCGTTTGATTGAGAAAAATAATAAGCTAAAATCGGATCGTTTTGATAAGTAGCGATAATACCCTTAGTATCTTCGGCCGCCACCACAGTATTTGGCGCTCTTAATTCTCTTTGATAACCGCGGTAAACTTGATCGGCCTGCGTGGCAAGAACGGTAAAGAATGATTCACCGTCAGAGGTATTGTTATATTTTGGCGTAAGATAGCGGGAAAAAGCATACGTGCGCGCGGCGATCATTTGGGCTTTAAGAAATTCAGAATATGAACCGTCGCCAACCTCGGCAATACTTTTGACATAATCTTCCATTGGCAATTGATTTATTAACCATAATCTGCCGGTGGAGGAATTATAATGGATTTCCAGTGACCCGCGATATTCATTATCATTAACTTGTTGTCCCCAAAATGGACCATTGTTCCAACTGTTAATTTTAAAAATTGTCGAGTTAGAATTTTTTAATTTTAAAAAAGAATCAGTCATTAAAATTCTTTTTCCCTGGTTGTCGTTTACGACATAGCGATTGGTTTCATAATTGTAATCAATTTGGATTATCTCTCCGGCCGTGTTGCGGATTAAGAGATTATCGTTTTGATCATAAACATCATAGGATTGATTATTGGCGGTCGAAATTTTAAAAGGCAAATATTTGTCTTTGTCACTGGTATCGGCGTAAAGCAGTCCAACTTTTATTTCCGGACCATTTGGTAAGTCTGTCCAACGCGGTTGATAGACAATTGATAATTCACTTGGAATATTTTGCCACCAAATTTCTTCCGATATTGGTTTAGGCGCTGGTTCAGTAATTGGAGTTGCGGTTGGTTCAGTAATTGTCGGTTCAGGCGTAGATATTGGCATAGCCGTTTTAGACGCAACAACTTTAATAGCCACGTCTATTTGTCCGTCGGGGATTGGATTTGTTCCGGTAAAAATTTGGAATTTTTCCCAATAAAGACCCGGAGTTTGCGGAGACATAATAGTGAAACGGAAAAGAGCTTCATCTCCGGTATAAATAGTCATTACCGGATTAACGCGGTTGGGCGCGTAATCGTCGTACCAGCTGGAATGGAAAAATTTGCTTTTCATTCCCGAGATAGTTCTTAAAATTACCATTTTATCACCCCAGCCCGACCAAGAATTTTCGCCAACATTTTTGAATTTCACCCAAAAATCAACGCTTTGGAATGGCGATAATTCAATAATATCAACATGGCTTTGTTCTGTTTTTTCAGCTTGATAATTGCTTTGCGCTAAAACAGGCCGCAGACTTAAGCAACCAAGTAAAAACACCAACGCGGCGATTTTAGAATTGGAAAATATTTTCATAGTAAAGTCAGTTTAACTAATCAAATAAATACAGTCAAGTTTTTATTTACACAGAATATCGGTATTTATCTTGAAAAAGCTTTAAATTTTTGATATAATCAATTTATAATTCATTTAACAAACCTAGATTTAAGTAAAAAATAATGACACTAACTCAATCAGTCGCTCGTAATTTTGTTGTTCAAATTATTGGTCGTTTTTTGGCCTTGATTTTGGGGCTTTTTGTTGTTGGTTTGTTAATGAGGTATCTGGGTCTGAAAAATTACGGCTATTATTCAACGGCTTTTGCTTTTTTGCAAGTATTCGGTATTATAGCCGACTTCGGACTTTATTTGATTACTTTGCGTTATCTGGGAGAAGCGGATATTTTGGAAGAAGAAGAAAAAATTAAAAAAGAAAAAAAAGTAATGGATAATATTTTTACTTTTAGATTTTTTTCCGCTCTGATTTTTTATGGAGGTTCTTGTGTTCTGGGTTTGTTTTTCCCTTATCCGCCGATAGTCAAAACCGCGATTGTCATTTTAGCCGGGTCATTGTTTCTCTGCACTTTAATTCAGACGCTATCAGCTTTTTATCAAAAAATATTAGAGACGGAAAAGATTTTTTTAGGAGAAGTTTTAGGAAAGGGGGTCACTCTGTTTCTAATGATTTTGTTTGTTAAAATGAAATTGGGATTTTATCCGGTTTTAAGCGTTTTTGCGTTAGGATATTTGGTTAATTTTTTAATTTTATTTTTCGTCGCGCAAAAAAAGATTTTATTGGAATTTTCTTTTGATTTTGAATTTTGGAAAAAAATAATAAAAGATTCTTGGCCAATTGGCTTGGCAATTATTTTTAATGTTGTCTATTTTAAGGGTAATACCTTGGTAATGTCTTTTTATCGTTCAGCCGAAGAGGTCGGGCTTTTCGGCGGATGTTATCGCGTTTTGGAAATTTTAATTACTGTGCCACCGCTTCTTTTAGGGCTGATTACGCCTCTTTTGGCTAAATCCTGGCGAAACAAAGAAACGGAATATTTTAAGAATTTAGTGCAAAAAACTTTTGACGTTTTATTGATAATCGTTTTGCCTATTGTTTTCGGAACCTTTATTGTCGGAGAAAAAATTATGGTTTTGCTCGGCGGAGTAGAGTTTATTTTAGCCGGTCAAATTCTTAAAATTGTGATTATCGCTACCGGCATTTTATTTGTCGCCGAACTTTTTAAAAATTTAGCCGTGAGTTTGGGCAAACAAAGGCAAATTTTACCTTTTTATTTTTTAACCGCCGTGCTTTCCTTGATTGCTTGTTTTATCTTTATCCCCCGTTATTCTTATTGGGCCGCGGCCTGGATAACTGTTTTTAGCGAGGGGCTGATGCTTGTTTTTGTTTTTTGTTTATTTTGGCAGACAACCAAAATTACGCCAAACTTGAAAATATTTTTTAAAAGTTTTTTTTCCGGTTTGATAATGTTTTGCGTCTTAATGTTTTTTAAAGATTTCAATTTGTTTTTCTTGATTATTTTTGGCGCCCTGATTTATAGCGGATGTCTTTATTTGTTTAAAGGAATAAATAAAAGTCTATTAAAAGAAATTATTAAAATCAAACAATAAATGGTTTTTTATATTTTATTTTTTATCTTTTATATTTTTTTTGGTTGGTTTAAGCCCAAATACGCCTTAGGATTGATTTTGCTTTTATTGCCGACTTATCAGATTAAATTCCAAATCTGGCAAATTCCTTTTACTTTTTTGGAATTGATGATACTTATTTTATTTGTTTGTCGGGCGGTTAAAAAAATAAAAAATAAAATATCAAAAATAAAAAATAATCAGTCAACTGACGGACAAATTCCAATCAAAAATTTAAAACGTGGTAGTGGTAATTGGTTTTGGTTAACTTTAGTTTGGTTGGCGGTAGCGACGGTTTCAATGTTCATTGCTCCGGATTTGCGCGCGGCGGCCGGGGTTTGGAAAGCATATTTTTTAGAACCAATTTTATTTTTAATAGTTTTTATTGATTTAATTAAAAATAAACAAGACTTGAAAATTATTTATGCCGCAATTTTTTTTCTTGTTTATAGTCTCGGCGTGGTTGTTTTTTATCAAAAAATGATCGGACAAGGAATGCTAAGTGTTGAAACCTTGGGGGCGGATAAAATTTTAAGACCGACCGGTTTATTTTCTCACCCGAATTTTTTAGGACTTTTTCTCGGCCCGTTGATTGTTTTGGCTTTTGGCCAGATTGTTAATTTTGAGCCGAAAAAATTTTTAACGCCGATAAATAGTTTAATTATTTTATTTTTGGGCGTTGGCGCTTTATTTTTTGCCCGCTCAGAGGGCGCGATTATCGGGGTGGTGGCCGGAATAGTTTTCTATCTTTTATTTTTTAAAAAAATTAGAAAATATGTTTTAATCGGACTAGTCGCGATTGTTTTATTGGTGGCGGTTTGTTCGACGCCTCGCCAGTATTTTTTAGAAAAAGCGTTTTTGCGCGATTTATCCGGCCAGTTTCGTCTGAATATTTGGAACGGAGCGGCTTCTTTATTAAAAACCTCGCCGATTTTAGGAGTTGGCCTAGACGGGTATGAAAAATTAATTCCTGATTATCAAGCCAAAAATTTTATCGCCAACAGCGGAGAAAAACTTTTTGCTCCGCCTCAACCCTATCCGCATAATTTATTTTTAGCTATTTGGTTGGAAATGGGATTGACCGGCTTAGTGATTTTTTTGTGGATGATTGTGAAGTTTTTTAAACAAGGATTTGAAAATATAAAAAAAGAGCCGGTTCTGGCGGCTTCTATTATGGGAGCAATGGTTTGTATTTTAGTTCACGGCTCGGTTGATACGCCGTATTTTAAAAACGACTTGGCGATTTTATTCTGGTTGATTATCGGAATGGGGGTGGTTGTTAATAATTTTAGAAAAGAAGAATTAATTAAAGAAAAATAGAATCAATAGCGTTGTAAAAATATAGTGTTATAATATTTTATAGTTGCGAATTGAGAATTTAGCGCGAAAATATAAATAAAGAAAATTTTAAAGAGCAAAAATCCAAAAATTAAAATTTAAGATTTGTTTATCATCCGGAATTTTGATTTTGTAATTTTATTCCAAATTCTATATTCTATCTTCCATGTTCTAGTTTATTGGAGACGTGCCAGAGTGGTTGAATGGGCCGCACTCGAAATGCGGTATGCCCTTACGGGCATCGGAGGTTCGAATCCTCCCGTCTCCGTATTTGTATATCGTATATTTGTTTTTTTGATGAATATACGATACACAAATAT
>CAZNTW010000036.1:0-6059 GCA_964576065.1 uncultured Gammaproteobacteria bacterium | reverse complement strand
TTTGCCGCCGCAGGCGGCAAAAAATGTTCGAACTATTTTCAGAATAGAGCACCAAGCGTCCGCCGACAGGCAACTCAAATTCAATCCGCCGGCTGGCTGACCATATTCTAAACTCCATATTCTGATCAAAGCGCCCATAGCTCAATTGGTAGAGCAGTTGCCTCTTAAGCAAACGGTTGCAGGTTCGATTCCTGCTGGGCGCACCAAAAATCTTCCGCCAAGAGCGGATCTTTTTTTATTCCAGGCTTGTTTTTTTGAAAAAAACTGATAAAATACAGACACTTATATTTTAAAATATGCTTAATTTCAATAAATCGGTCTGCGATTTAAATCGCGTAGGAAAATCAACGACTAAACAGCTGGAAAAAATAGGCATAAAAACAGCCGAGGATCTTCTTTTTCACTATCCTTTTCGCTACGACGACTATAGAAAGGTTATTTCTGTCGCCGAACTTAAAACCAAAAGGTCGGGCACCATAAAAGTTAAAATAAGCCTGATCTCCACTCATCGCTCTCCCAAAAAAAGAATGTCTATTACCGAGGCTGTTGTTTCCGACCAATCAGATTCATTAAAAGTAATTTGGTTTAATCAACCATTTTTAACTAAATTATTAAAATCCGGACAAGAAATTTACTTGGCTGGAAAAATTGAAACTGACGATTATTACGGCCTTCAATTAGTTAACCCCTCCCACGAACTTTGCCAAAACAGAGATCAAATTCACACCGGAAGACTGATCCCTATCTACCCCACCACCAACAGATTAAGTCAAAAACAATTACGATTTTTAATTCATCAAATTTTGTCATCGGCGCAAGATATTAATGACTGGCTTCCTCGCGACATTAGGACAGATCATAATTTGATTAGCTTAGGTTTTGCTCTAAGACAAATTCATTTCCCTGAGAACAAAGACTGGCTGGAAAAAGCGGTTCATCGCTTGAAGTTTGATGAACTTTTTTTAATTCAATTAAAAAATTATTTAGTCAGACAAAAAATAAAAACTCAACCGGCGGCTTTGATAGAATTTAAGCTGGAACAGACCCAAGAATTTGTCAAAAATTTGCCATTTAAACTGATCGATGCCCAAAGAAAAGCTTCTTGGGAAATCATTAACGATTTGGGTAAAGGGTCTCCTATGAACCGACTTTTAGAGGGCGACGTTGGTAGCGGTAAAACCGTTGTGGCGGTAATTGCCATTTTAAACGTTCTGCTTAATAATTATCAAGTCGCTTATATGGCGCCAACCGAAATATTGGCCGAACAACACTTTAAAAATATTTCCAATTTATTAAGTAAATACCGCTTTAAAGTCGCTCTGCTAACAAGGAGTTCGGCTAAAACAAACAAAAACGAAAATTGTAAAAAATCGGAAATAGTAAAAAATCTTTTTTCAAGAAAAATAGATTTAGTTGTCGGCACTCACGCTCTAATTCAAGAAAAAATTAAATTTAAAAATTTAGGATTGGCTATAGTTGATGAGCAACATCGTTTCGGTGTAGAACAAAGGGCTAAAATAATGCAATTATCTCCGGAGAATAATCTCTCTCCTCATTTTTTATCTTTAAGCGCCACGCCGATTCCACGCTCAGTCGCTTTAACTCTTTACGGCGATTTGGATCTGTCAATTATTGACCAATTACCGCTGGGACGCAAAAAAATTATTACCAAAATAGTAGGGTCTAAAGAAAAAAAAGAAGTCTATAACTTTATTAGAGCAGAAATAAAAAATGGTCGCCAGGCTTTTATTATTTGTCCTTTAATAGACCCCTCTGATAAATTAGGAGTTAAATCGGTTAAAGAAGAATACAAAAAAATCTCTGAAGAAATTTTTCCTGAATTCAAAATCGGGTTGCTCCACGGCCGACTAAAAACAAACGAAAAAGAAAAAATTATGTTTGATTTTTCTTCTTTAAACAACCAATCTCCGAATAAAAATAAAATTGATATTTTAATCTCTACAACAGTGGTTGAGGTCGGTATTGATATTCCCAACGCCTCAATTATGATTATTGAAGGAGCCGAGAGGTTCGGTTTAGCCCAACTCTATCAACTAAGGGGACGCATTGGTCGAGACCAATATCAATCACATTGTTTTCTTTTTTTTGAAGAAACCGCCGGAGTCAGCTCGGAAAAAACAAAAAAAAGGCTGGAAGCCCTTTTATCCGCCAAAAACGGATTTGAATTAGCGGAAAAAGATTTGGAATTGCGCGGACCGGGCGAACTTTTTGGCACCGGTCAATCTGGATTCTTAGCTGACCTGAAAATCGCCAAACTTTCTGACCTGGAAATCATTAAACAAGCCCAACAGACGATTAGAAAGTTCTTTTCTCAGATTAATAATTTAGACAATTACCCTCTTTTAAAAAAGAAAATAGGCGAAACTATTACCACAACCCACTTTGAATAATTAACTTATTGTTTTTTCTATCGCCTGATTTAAACTTTCTACCTGAATAATTTTAATTTTTCCACCAGTATCTTTATTAAGAACGGCGGTTTTTTTATTTTCAGGGCAAACAATATTCTGAAAACCCATTTTTTCCGATTCTTTTATTCTTTTTTCAAAAGAACTAACCCCCCTAACCTCTCCGGCCAATCCAATCTCGCCAAAAACCGCCGTTTCTGAAATAATCGGCTTATTTTTAAAAGCTGACGCAACCGCCAAAGCCACCCCAAGGTCAACTGCCGGCTCACTAATTGTCAAGCCACCAACAATATTAATATGAACGTCTTGATTAAGTAAATTAAAACCACAACGTTTGTTTAAAACCGCGATGATTAAATTTAGTCGATTTAAATCAAATCCGCTTGATTTTCTTTGAGGGTAACCAAAAACAGTACGAGAAACCAAAGCCTGAATCTCTATTAAAAAAGACCGACTGCCTTCCACGACAGGAACTACCGCTGAGCCGGCGACTTGTTGGTTTCTGTTGGCTAAAAACACCAACGAGGGATTGCTTACCTCAACCAATCCTTGTTTTTTCATCTCAAAAACACCAACCTCATTGGTTGAACCAAATCGATTTTTAATGGCTCTTAAAAATCTAAAACAAGACTCCGGGTCGCCATCTAAGGATAAAACCACATCAACCAAATGCTCTAAGGTTTTTGGTCCGGCCATTACTCCTTCTTTAGTCACGTGTCCAATAATCAAAATTGTGGTTTTAATTTTTTTTGCCAAGCTTCTTAATTTAGCCGTACAAGCTCGCACTTGATTAACGCTGCCGGCTTCGGAATCAAGGCCGTTAAAAACCATTGTCTGGATAGAATCAATAATAACCATATCTGGTTTATGTTTTTCTAATGTTTCGCTAATAATTTCAATATCGGTCTCGCCAAAAAACTTCCAATTACCTGGATTACACTCTAATCGGTCAATCCTTGTTTTAATTTGCTGGGCTGATTCTTCTCCGCTGACATAAAAAATTTTTTTATTTTCCATTTGTCCGGCAATTTGTAAGACTAAAGTAGATTTTCCAACTCCGGGTTGACCGCCAATTAAAATCATAGTGCCGGGGACAAAACCACCGCCCAGAACCCTGTCAATTTCTTCCAAATTAGTTTTAATTCTAATCGCTTCTCCGGCTTTAATTTGACTAAAATCCATTACCGGAACGCCTTCACTCCCTAATTTGTATTTTCCTAATGACTCAGCAGCCATCGAATCAATAGTTCCCCAGGCTCCGCAC
This sequence comes from uncultured Gammaproteobacteria bacterium, assembly GCA_964576065.1. Classification (GTDB taxonomy): domain Bacteria; phylum Patescibacteriota; class Patescibacteriia; order UBA2591; family UBA6264; genus CAZNTW01. The sequence goes on along the minus strand of CAZNTW010000036.1, from coordinate 2,366 downwards.
TGCGGACATTGACCAAACCACTTGGGGAATTGACTCCCACATTTTGAACAAGAAAAAATCATAACAAATTAGATGATTATAAATTGGGTAATTAGTTAATTAGAATTTAAAATAATAAAATAATCTAAAAAATAAGCCTTAAAAAGAAAAATCAATCCGTCTTTGTTAGTTGGCGGATTGGTGTTTAGTTTTTTTTAAATTTGTATTATTCGCATATGTTCACATTATTTGTATTAATTCGGTCAAAATTGTACTAAATTTAGAAAATCGTCCTAGAACGCTTTATTAATGCAGACTTCAAGAAATGTGATTATGGGGACAGTCCCCAATCAATGATTGTCCAACCTCTATTTCAGCTTGATGCTTTTTAATTTTTCGGTTCCGGCATCAACGAAATAAAGATAAGACCCGTCGTCCGATAAATACATACTTTTAACATTATAACCGCCCATCGCCCCCTCGGCTAAAAAAGTAATCTCTCCTGTTTCGGCGTCTATTTTATAAAAATCGTCAGTGGCATTTTTCCCAAGTTCCTCAACCAAACCAGCCCCTTCTGGCAATTCCTGGGGCACGGCGCAATAAAGATAAGAGCCGTTTTTGTCAAAAGCGCATTTATTCGCCCAAGTGGTCAATCCGAGGTCTATTTTATCATTACCGATTTCGTCTCCTTGCGCGTCAACCAAATAAAGACGAGGTTGGTAGTTGGATTTAGCGCTATAAACGCTGTAAACTATTTTATCTCCTTGCGGCGACCAAGTCGGTTGAAATCCCCGGCCATCAATCACCAATGATTTAAAATTTTCGCCGTTCTTGCCGATTAAAAGTATCTCTTGCTCCCAAGTGCCACGCGGTTGTCCAGTGGCGGAAAAGGCGATTACTTGATTATTGGGAGAATAAGAAACAGTAACTTTATCTGCATTATCGCCCATATGCTCAATCGGAGTAGCTTGTGTTCCGTCAGGATTAGCAAGGGCCAACCAAACATTTTCTGAATAATCGCTCATTGATTTAAAGGCGATTTTCTCTCCGCCTGAATTCCAAGAAAATTTTTCCCAATTTTTTGGCAAAGTATATTGCTTATCTTTTTTAAAATCATACATTATTTTAAATCCATCCGGATATTCAAGAATTGCCTGATCTTTATTGGGAGACCAATTAACATTTTCCACGTTATAAAAAACCTGCTCAGTTAAAAGTTCTTCGTTCCCGAGATTATCTATTTTATAAAAATGTCCGCTCCCTAAGTCGTAATAAAGATTACTAACTCCATCGGACGCCAGAGTGGCGTTTTTTACAGATCGATCGGAAACCGGGGAAATCCAAGTCAATCCTCCTTCGGCAACCTCGCTAATCTCCATTGTTTCTTCCGGTATTTCTTCAATTGGTTCAACTGCCGTCTCTTCGACTGTTTCTTTCCATTCTAAGGTCGGCAATCCTTTGCCCTGTCTTTCTTCAACTGTCATTTTGTCCCACTCTTCTTCGGTAACCGGCAAACGCGCCGGAGTTGTTGGTACTTCTATCTCAATCGGCGCGACCGGTGTAACCGCTTCTTTAAAAAATAAAAAATACAAAACCGCCGCTAAAACCACAATCGCAACAATAAAAACAATAATTAATAATATTTGTTTTTTTGACATATTGAATTTTTAATATTTAAAAACCTTTGATTTCTTGGCAGGCGGACAATCCAGCCTCAATGCATCCTTGTTTACAAATATCGCTACATTTATTTTTGCCGCTCTCGGTTGAAACATAAAAATAATCAGCAGCCGCGCCATGTTTTGTTGAAGGACAGGCGCAACAAATTAGATTTTTGCCGGCCAACTTTTTCTCATTTTTGTCAATTAACCCGCAATACGCTTTTACTAGACATTGATTATTTTCAAATTTACAAACCTCGCAGTAATCTCCATTAAGGGCTTCGCAAGTTGCTTTATCATTTGCTCCGGAACAAGCGGTCGTAAATTTATAGGCGTAAATACATTTAGCCCCTTTATACGCTTTTTCTGAATTATATCCGCTGAAACTTAGCGGATTTTCTTTTGAATATATTCCAGCCCCTAAAACACAATATTCTTTTTCTGGACAATTCGTATAAATATATTTCTTTTTTTCATTGGCGCCAAAATCTCCAACAATAACATTTCCACAACTTTCTCCGCTTTTCTCATTATTAGCAACATACGTCCACTCCCCCTTATAGCCCTCGCCGCCAATATACGTGTGAATTTTCAATTCCTCCTTCTCTTGACACTCTGTTGGATCTTGTCCCTCGAAATAGACGCAAAAAACTCTTTTTCCAAACTCCTTTTCCACCCCTTCCACATTACCCAGTTTTATATCTCTCAAATTCACCAGCGACGGAT
>CAZNTW010000035.1:1501-6108 GCA_964576065.1 uncultured Gammaproteobacteria bacterium | reverse complement strand
TTAAAAATCGGCCTTAACACTACTGGTAATGACGGTAGCGTTTCCGCGGTTAAAGTTTCTTATGGCAATACCACGCAAACCGGCTACTTAGCCAATGGCGTTGTCACTTTCTCCGGTATTAATTGGACTATTCCAAAAGATACTAAAGGCGTTTTAACCATCAAAGCTGATTTAAAAGCCATTGATTCTAACGTGGCTGAAACTGGTCGCGAAGTTAAACTCGGCGTTATTTGCGACGCGGCTGATGCTTGTAAGATCACCGGCGCTTCTGGCGCGGTTTACGGCGATACAACCAGTGAATTAAGCGATGTCTATGGCAATGCGATGTATTTGCGCAAATCCAGACCGGTAATTTCCGGTTTGTCCTTGCCTTCTACAGTATTGTCTGATGGCACTCAGGTTCTTAACAAATTCAAAGTTGCCGCTAATGCTGGCGGATCAATCACTGTGAAGAAATTCACTTGGAGAGTTAATGTCAGCGATGCTGGTACTGGTAGAGCTTTGACTTTGAGTTCCTGGAAATTGTATGATTCAGCTACTGGTAACGAATTAGCAGGTCTTTGGTCAACTCCTAGTGTTACTAGCAGTACTCCCAGCACTTCTTCTGATGCTGTGAAAGTAACTGAGGCTCAAGATCTCATTGTTGAACTTGATGATGAAGTTGAAATTGCGGCTGGCGCGGATAAGACTTTTGAATTAAAGACTGTTGTCTCTGGTTCAACTAAGGACGATTCAATCAGCTGTAACTTAGGCTTAGCCAGTTCCAACGATACTGAGGTTAAAACCGGTGGTTTGATTAATAGCGTATTAGAAGGCGCTCAGATTGATTTGGGTGATTCTAATGTCGAGGCTGACTTTATATGGTCTGATAAGGCTCGCGGTGTTAATCACTCCGATTCCTATCAAGATACCTATAAAGATTGGACCAATGGTTATATGGTCAAAACCTTGCCGCTTGATACAGTTTCAATGACTCGATAGTTCAGTTCTTACGTTTGGCTACAGCGTTAAAAAATAGCCAACTCGCAAAAGGGGCGCTTCGCGCCCCTTTTGCTTTAATTGCTTTAACTTTTTTTTAGGTGTTTTTGAGGTGTCCAAATTAGGTGCCCGGCACCTAAAGGGTGATTATCATAAATAAATAAATAAACGTTTTGCTGTAGCGTCCGCCTCCGCCCGCTGGCGGAGGGCGGAAAACAGCCGTTCGGCCTCGCGGCTCGCGCCGCTCGGCCGACGACAAGAGAGCACATTAAAAGCGCTCTCTTGTTTTTGATGTTTTTGAATTTTTAGATGATCTTTATGATGTGCTTTGATCTTTAGGTGCCCGGCACCTAAAGGGTATAAAGGGTATAAAGGGTAAGGGGTTAAATTAGGTGCCCGGCACCTCAACCCCACCTCAACCCTTGTTCTTACTCTTTAATTGTTTTATAATAGAAATATAAAAAGATTAAGCAAATTAAAATTATGAGAAAAGTTAAATTTGTCAATGACGAATATTATCATATTTATAATCGCGGGGTTGATAAGCGAATTATTTTTGAAGACCAAAGTGATTTAGATAGGTTTTTTCTAAGCATGAATGAATTTAATGTTTTTCATCCAATTGGCAGTATTTATTTAAGCAATGTTAACAAAAGATTACTTAGGTGCCCGGCACCTAAGACACCTAAGAGCGAAAAATTAGTCGAATTAATTTGTTATTGTTTAAATCCGAATCATTACCATTTTCTTATACAACAATTAGTCGAAAGAGGGATAGAAAGGTTTATGCATAAATTAGACGGAGGGTATTCTAAATATTTTAATAAAAAATACAAAAGAACCGGTTCTTTGTTTGAAGGAAGATTTAGGGCGATTCATATTGATTCAGAGGCTTACTTACTCCATTTAAGCGCTTATATTAATTTGAATTATAAGGTTCATAATTTAAAAAAGTTTGGCGGCTCGGCCACCAAATTTTTTCAATCAAGTTGGGAAGAGTATTTGGGATTAAATCAAGAAAAATTTTGTCAAAAAGATATTATTTTAAGTCAATTTGACAGCATTGAAAATTATAAAAAATTCGCCGAAGAATCATTGGAAAGCATTAAAGAAATAAAAGGAATAAAAAACTTTTTATTAGAACAAGAAAATGAGGGCGCCTATTAGTTTTTAGCGCTTTTAGAAATTTTTTGGATTGACAAAACGCGAAAAATGTGATACAATCTAAGCATGAAATCGACAAAAGCAATCAATGTTATTTTGGTAGGCTTTTTTATTTTAACTCTTGTCCCGAGAGAAATTTTCGCGTTGGCCGCGCCGATTACGACAAAAAGTTGGTGCCATAATTTTAAATCAAGTTCATACGATACCGAATATAGTACGGTTGATAGAAAAAATGGCGTTATTTTATTAGTAGATCAAGGTGACGGCAGCTATATTTCTTCCGCAGAAGCCTGGACCGACACAATCAGTTTTAGTGAAGATATTTATTTTTTGACGTTGAGCGGGGTTTATTTAAAACCATATAATACGCAAGTTCTGGTTTCGGCGACTTTTGGGAGCGAAGCCAAAGAATATCCTTTAAATTGGAACGCGAAATTTTATCCCGAAGGAATTTATACTAAACTAAAATTAAGAATATTTTTAGCGACCAATGATACCGCCGTTACCCCAACAGTGACAGAGATTTGTTTAAAAGCCGAACTTCAAGATAGATCAACCGGTGGAATAACCAGTCGCGACAATACTCGCGTTTCTAATTTAATAAAAACGCAAAAAATTCTTGAAAAATATTATAAAGATTTTAATCTTTATCCGATTATGAATTCCGACTCAATAACAAAAGACGAGCAATGGCAAACCCTAAAAAATACATTAGATTCCGCGACAAAAACTAAACGCAAAAGTTATAATTCCGAGTTTGTCGATCAGGTTTCCGACATTGATGAAGAAAATTATAAATATGGATATTTAACAGGACTAAACGGCGGATCTTATTTGCTTTGGGTTAAATTGGAAGACATTAATTCAAAAAAATTCAAAGATTCGTGGGTCGGAAGCGCTTTAAGCATTAATTGCGCCGCGCCGATTTTTTGTTTTTATTCAAAATCGGATGCAAAAGAGGAAGAATTGGTAAAGAATCTTGACGCAACCAGTAAAAAAATTTATAAAATAGGTACCGCATCTTTTGTTAGAAATTCAAATGATACTAAAGTTTGGTTAAAAATAAATAATAGAAAAGTTTGGTTGAGAACGCCGGAAATTTTTACAAAAGCCGGGGGGGATTGGAACAAAGTTTCTGTTACGACAACAGATCAAGCAACTTTACTCAAGTTTTTTAAAAAAGAAGGAGATTTCACGATTTATGTTGTTAACGCAAACGGTTCCAAAAGAGCTCTTCCTAATAGCGAGATCTTAAGCCTTTATGGCAAGGAGTCGGAAATTGTTGTTTTTGACGACAGCAAATTGGCTGACATTTTGCCCGATAATATTTTAGTTAAATCAAAAAATAAACCGGAAATTTATTTTTTAACACAGGGCATAAAGAGATGGATAACCGCGCCTGATGTTTTTGAAAAATATAAATTCAGCTGGGATGAAGTTGAAATAATAGAACAAAAAGAATTGGATTATTATCAAGAAGGTAATCCAATGTTTTAGTTTATCTTTAAATTAAAATATTTTTTAGAAATCAAACTTATTAAAAAAATGATTTAATCTATTCGTCCTGTGGATAACTTTATAGACAAAATAAATCAAATGATTTATTCTTGAGAAGTAAAAATTATTTAATATTTATTTGCAAAAATTGTGGAAACAAATTCTGATTTTTTTCTAAGTAAATATTTAATTAACCAGTTGCTTTTTCAAAAGCAAGATTTAGCGACCGCCGATAGTCTCGGCGACGTTTTTTTATTTAATTAACTAAATTTTTATGAAAAAAGTTTTAAAAATTTTTTTGTGGATGGTTGTTGTCGTTATTTTGTTGTGCGTTCTGATTTATTTCTTTTTTTTCAAAATAATGTGGCCGGGAATGTCTCTTAAAGACAGAATGAAAATAGTCAACAGTTCTTATGAAAAATGCAAGGCGAAGGGTGGCGAAGATTGCCAGTGGATACTGGCTAATAATTTACAAAAAGCCATAACAGCCAATGAATATGAATATGCCAATTTAGCGGTTGATAAGACTAAGTCATTGGAAGAAAGAATGATCGCATTGGGAACGTTCTATAATGTTTGCCGGCAAAAAAGAGAAATAATGGACGAAACAGAGGGATCAATTTATTTTTTGATTTTACAGGACCAAGAAAATCCTGAAGATTTGCGCAATATGGCAATGGAATTTTTAGCCGGCACAAAAACCAGCAGCGAGAATTTTAACGATTTTCAGCTTGATGCCATAAAAAGCGAGGTTGCGCCAACCTCAACAAAATTACAGGCCATTGAAGCGATTAAACAAACAAAAAGCGCGAACGATGAACAAATAAATACCTTGATTAAGGCGCTGGAAGACCCTGTTCCGGAGGTGAGCGTTAGGGCGGAGTCGGCGTTAACAGAAATGGGGGACAGAATAAAAGACAGAATTCCCGAATTATTGGCAATAGGATTGGATGAAAATAAATTGATCT
>CAZNTW010000035.1:0-1401 GCA_964576065.1 uncultured Gammaproteobacteria bacterium | reverse complement strand
TATAAAACCTCAGAAAGCGGAAGAATGTATGGATATAATGAATTTGATTTTCCGTTTTTACCCGGTGATATTTACGATGGCAGCGTGGCTATGTATGTTGGCAACGACCGGGATACTGGCGAGCCAATGATTATTGAAGCGGCGCCGGATTTCGGTAAAGTGGTAAAGATTCCAGCTAAATATTTTGTTGATTTGGATAAAAATGAAAAATTTTTAGGCGCGAAAATTCCAAATGATTTTAAATATTCACGAGAGAAAGCTAATAAGGTATACGAGCTTATATATAATCAACTCGACGATCGTTTTGATTATACTTATGAAAAACAAAAAGGTTCTTATAGTGGGGAATGGACAGCGGCCGGTTTAATGGAAAAAATTTATGAAAGTTCCGAATCTTCAAGTTTAGCTTATCACCAGCAAGCCGGTTCTTTAAATATAACCAAGTATTCAATAAATATTACGCCGGATGGATATGATAATGGTTCGGAGATAAATTCTAATCACGATGTTTTTTCTAAAACGGCCGAATTTTCCAAAGTGCATCGCTTGGGTCAGGGCGGTTTTTGGGAAAAGTTTTTTGTGAAAGAAGCCAAGGAATTAGTCGCTGCTTTACAGGAGTCGTTTTCCGACGCGGTTAATAAAATTATTGGAGCTAATATTTTTGGCAGAAAATACGACGGCGACAGATATTTTTTCTTTCCCTACACCCAATTTGTCCAGCCGGGACTGAAAGATGTTGTTGTTGATATACAAGTTTCTTCCGCCGGGCGAAGCAATCTGCCCGGCGTTTTATCTTCAGCCGCGCGCAAAACAATAATGGCTTTTGAGTTTACCAATCGCGCCCTAAAAGAGCTAAGTTTGGAAAAAATAAAAGAGTTGGCTACTAATTTTTTCGGTTTAGGGAAAATAATCGCCGCCTATAAATCAGTTAACGGTAATATTGATACGGTTGAGGAAGGAATAAGCGTTTTTTCTCAGGGAGGGGTTGATGTTGACGTAAACGGACAAATACAGAGCAAAATCGCCGGAAATAAAAAAATCAGCGCCGCCCTCGGAGTGGCGCAAAAAGCCAAACAATATGTCGGCGATGCATCTAATGAATATTGGGAAACCGTTCAGTTGGTAAAGAAGGATTGGGGCAGTCAGGAATACGAAAAAAATATACAAGAACAATTAGCGATGATAGATTTTGATAGTAGCGAAAATAAAGACGATCTATCGGAAGTTATGGAATATTACAAAGAAACCAGAGATCCACAAGAAGAAGACCAAGAAGATTTAAACGGAAAATTAGAAATAATTATTGAAAATAATGACATTGGTCTGTCGGAAACCGAAAATAAGGAAATAAAAATTTTATCAGAACAAAAAACAGAGATTAATGAAAGTGAATCATCTTTA
>CAZNTW010000034.1:0-6364 GCA_964576065.1 uncultured Gammaproteobacteria bacterium | reverse complement strand
CAAACATCTATGACAATTTTACTTATTGACAAAAAGTAAAAAATTGCTTATATTATATATAATCAAGTTTTTAAAAATCAAAAAGGAGGATAAAAAATGGAAAAAATGATAAAATATAACGAGACGCCGGTCCAGTTCGTTAATCTGGACATAGTATCGTTATATAGAGGAGAGCGCGTCGCCATTTTAATGGGGCGAGTAAACTCCTCAAGAAATTTAAGGACCGCAAATTTGTTTGTGGGTCCTGTTTGCTTCTTTTCTGACACCGTTTGTCAGAAAAGAGCAACGGGAGTATGCTCCCGGAGAGCATGCTCTCATTGCGCAGAAAAGGTGGGAATGCACCTTAATGCGTATGTTAATTCCGTTGTTCCCTTTGTAAAATGGGAAGAAGCGGAATTTGTTGGGAAATAATGATAATGAGGGTTTATCGTCTAGGAGTCGAGGACACCTAAATTTCGTCAGGAAATTGAAACTGACATCATTTAAGAAACCAAGGTTCAAATCCTTGTAGACTTTCAAAAAAGAGCGGTGGTAATCATCGCTCTTTAACTTTTTATTCTTATAAAAGTCAAAACCAGCGTAAGAAAATTCTTAAACGCTGGTTTTTAATTTTTAGGCCGCGGCTTAGTTCCGGCGGCAAAAATGTGCAATAACCCAAAAAGAACAATAAAGCCGGATACTATACAAGCGTTTATTATAAGCGCTTTGGCCACCAAAATAGAAAGAGAAGAATTTTCTAAGCAGTAGGCGATACAACCCACTTCAGTTCCGAGTCCAAGGACTATTAAGACAATTCCTTTGATTCGGCAAAATTTTTTCTGTTTCAAAAATTCTTTCTGCTTTTGATAGGAGGAAATTCTCCTTTCCGCCCGTCGGTACCAAGAGAATTCATAATCAAACAGCCATTCTATTGGATAAAAAACAGTTTTAAATATTTTTATCATCTTACCTCCAATTTATTATTAAAATTGTAACAAAAATAATTTTATAAGTCAATAGAATGGTATCTATTGATTAAAAAATAATTTTGAGATAATATATGTTTATGATTTATTTGTTCCGCAAACGGAATTTCGTTGTATGGGAGAATTTGGAATTCGTTTGATATTTGGGATTTATTATTAGATGGCCCTGTCGTCTAACGGTTAGGACGCATGATTCTCAATCATGCAATAGGGGTTCGATTCCCCTCGGGGCTACCAAAGATAAATAAAAAATAAAATATAAAAAATATTGATATTTATCCTGCAGAGCGGAACAAATATTCTATATTTTGATTTTTGATTTTATTATTTTATGTTCATAATTTGCGATTTGGAATTTTGTTTGTTCCGCTTGGCGAAATCTTGTTCCGCAGAAGAATTTGTTCCGCCAGTCGGCGTGATTGAAATTTGTTTGTCATTTGTCGTTTGTTATTTGGTATTTATTTGTTTTTTTTCCTTGTTTTTTCTTTCTTTTGTTTTATAATATAATCATAAAATAGGAGTATAACCAAATATATTTATGTCAGATTTATCAAAAGAGAAATCAATCAATTTTTTAGAATCAGAGAAGGGGCCGATTGAACAAGGTCAGCAAAAACAAGAGCAATCACCTCAACAAAAAAAAGAAGAATCGGAATCAACGATCGTTTCTACGGAAAAACAAGAACCGATTCAAAAACTAAAATCTCGAAAATTTATCACAACCTCGTCACAAAAAGGAATAAGCGGAGTTGTTTTATTGGATAAAAGTGAAACTTTAAAAGAAATAGAAAAAATTTTATCAGAAGGAATGGAAGAAAGATATAAAAGTTTGCCTGATAATCTAAAACAAGAATTTAAAACAAAAGGAGAGGTAGTGGCTTCAAAAATAGAAGTGTTTATCTCTCAGGCGAAGGTTTTAGTTCATAAAATAGTAAAATTGATTTTAGATTGGCTTTTGATAGTGCCGGGCGTAAATAAGTTTTTTATGGAGCAAGAAGCCAAAATAAAAGCGGGGAAAATTTTAAATTTAACAAAAAAATAAAAATAGTAAATTATTTAAATATTTTATGGAGTTTAACGCAGAAAATCCTTATGCCGATTCAGGGATCAATGAAATAAAAGATATTGGACAAAGCGTTTTTTATAGCTTTTGGTTTTGGCTTATTGTTTTTTTTGCCATCATTTTTGTCGTCACACGGTTTTTTTTAAAAAAATATTTTAAAAAAGTTAACGATTTAAAAAGTTGTTTTGAAAAAGTTGTTTTATTAATAATCCTACCCAAAGAGTCTGGTGAAAAAGAAGGACAAGCCAAAAAATCAATAAAAGATTTTTTGGCGCCGATGGAAAGCTTGTTTGATAATATTGGAGGATTAAAACCGCAAAAAGGTTGGATGACTTGGTTTTTTGGTCGGAGTGATAATTTTGCTTTTGAAATAATTTCTGACAAAGAAGGAATAATCTCTTTTTATTTTATTGTTTCACGTAAAGTACAACAGTATTTTGAACAGCAAATACATGCTCGTTATCCCTCCGCGAACATCGAAGAGGTTAATGATTATAATGTTTTCCTTTCCAAGGGAACAATTACAAGCGCCACTTTAAAATTAAAAAGCCACTCAATGTTTCCGATAAAGACCTATCTAAAAGGAGAAACCGATCCACTAGATGGGATTTTAAATTCATTAAGTCGTATTCCGCAAGATGAGGCGGCTGCTATTCAAATAATAGCTCGTTCTTCTCACGGTAGTTGGCGGCTGGCTGGAGTAAAAGTGGCAGCGGAAATGCAACAAGGGAAAACATTATCGGAAGCGATGCAGTCAGTCTTCAGTGGTTGGCAAAAAGTTCTTAGGAATTTTATAAATTTGGTTTTTCCAAAAACAAAAAAAGAAACAGAACCAGTAGAAAAAAAACTCCATCAACTTTCACCAATGGAGCAGGAGACTATTAAAGCATTAGGGGAAAAGGCCAATAAAGCCGGACTCGACGTTAATATAAGAATTATTATTTCAGCTAATAGTCGCGAAGCTGGAGAAATGTATTTAAATAATATCGTGAACGCTTTTGCGCAATATAGTATTTATGAATGTGGCAATAGTTTTAAAAAAGCAAAAATAAAAGATAATAAAGCTATTTATAATTTTATTTATCGTATTTTTGACGAAAAATCGTCTTTTGTTTTAAATACTGAAGAAATGGCCAGTATTTATCATTTTCCAATTTCTACCACTGAAACACCAAATATTCGTTGGCTTACCGCCAAAAAAGCTCCAGCGCCAGTTGGTATTCCAGAACAAGGATTGATACTTGGTTATAATCTTTATCGCGGAGAGAAAAAAATAATTCGTATTCAAAAAGTCGACCGTCAACGCCATGTTTATATTATCGGTCGGACTGGTACGGGAAAATCAAAATTAATGGCATATATGGCGATTCAAGATATTATGAACGGTGAAGGAATTTGCGTAATTGATCCGCATGGCAGTTTAATTGATGATATTATTGAACGTATTCCCAAAGAACGAGCCGAGGATGTTATTTATTTTGATCCGTCAGACACTGAACGGCCAATGGGCTTGAATTTACTTGAGTATGATCCGCAATATCCGTCGCAAAAAGGATTCATTGTCAACGAGATGATTAATATTTTTGATAAACTTTATGACCTAAAAACCACTGGCGGCCCGATTTTTGAACAATATATGCGTAACGCTATGCAGTTGATTATGGAGCATCCGGAAAGCGGCGCGACTTTAATGGAAATACCAAAAATATTATCAGACCCTGATTTTAGAAAATTTAAGTTAAAGCATTGTAAAAATCCGGTTGTTTATGATTTTTGGGTAAAAGAAGCGGAAAAGGCCGGTGGAGAAGCGTCGTTAGCTAATATGACGACTTATCTTACTTCAAAATTAAATCAATTTGTGGCCAATGATATGATGCGTCCGATTATCGGCCAGCAAAAAAGCGCTTTCAATTTTCGTAAGATTATGGACGAAAGAAAAATCCTTTTGATAAATTTATCAAAAGGCAAAATAGGGGATATGAATGCCTATTTATTAGGATTGGTTCTGGTTGGTAAGATTTTAATGGCTTCTTTGTCGCGAGCCGATATGCCGGAAGATGAGAGGAAAGATTTTTATCTTTATATTGATGAGTTTCAAAATTTTATCACCGACAGTATCAATACGATTTTAGCTGAGGCGAGAAAATATAAACTCTGCCTTAACTTAGGACATCAATATATTGGACAATTGAATAAAGGGGCCGGAGGCAAAGATTCGGCGATTAGAGATGCGATTTTCGGTACAGTCGGAACCTTAATTTGTTATAAAGTTGGCGTGGAAGACGCGGAATTTTTAGCTAAAGAATTTGCTCCGGTGTTTAATTCTTATGACTTGATTAACGCTGAAAAATTTACCGCTTATATTAAATTATTAGTTAACAATCAAAGTTTATTGCCTTTTAATCTTAAACCGCCGTATGTTAATGATGCTTTCCCGGCAAATCAAGAAGTGGCGGGTTTGATTAAAGAATTGTCGCGTTTAAAATACGGTCGCGATAGAGCAACGGTTGAAAAAGAAATATTAGAAAGAGTGAATATTGTGACTCAAAAATCACAAAAACAAGAAGAAACAGAATTTGAAAAATAAATAATTTTAAAATTTATGGTTATTTATCGTAAATATCGTCCGCAAAAATTTTCCGAGGTTATTGGTCAAGACGGCGTTATCCGCGTTTTGGAGAGTGAAATAAAGCAGGGCCGCATTAGCCATGCTTATTTATTTACCGGGCCGAGAGGTTTGGGTAAAACCACGGTTTCTCGGTTAATGGCCAAGGCTGTTAACTGTGAAAATAGAAAAGAAGGTGAAAGTGAGCCGTGCAACAAGTGCCAATCTTGTCTGGACATTATGTCCGGCCGGCATTTTGATTTAATTGAATTGGACGCGGCTTCACAAACCGGAGTTGACAATGTAAGAGAAAATATTATCGCTTACAGTCGTTTAACGCCAACAAGAGGAAAATATAAGGTTTTTATTATAGACGAAGTTCATATGCTTTCAACTTCGGCTTTTAACGCTTTACTTAAAACCTTAGAAGAGCCGCCAGCGTATGTTATTTTTATTTTAGCCACTACGGAAATACATAAATTGCCGGAGACGATTATATCCCGCTGTCAAAGATTTAATTTTGCGCGAGTTAGTTTAAGTGAAATAACCGAACGGCTTAAAAGAATCGCCAAAGAAGAAAAAATAAAAATAGACGAAAAAATTTTGAAAGTTATCGCCAGTCGTTCCGGCGGTTGCGTCAGAGACGCCGAAAGTTTATTTAGCCAGATTTTGGCCTTAGAAGACGATAATGTTGTTACTTCCGAGGAGGCTGAATTGGTTATGCCTTCAAGTCAAACGGAATATCTTATTGAAATGCTGGAATTGTTGTTTAAAAAAGATACCAGCGAAGGGGTTAGAAAAATCAATCAACTGATTGAAGAGGGAATTGATCTTGAACAATTTGTTTTGGAGATGATAGAATTTTTAAGAAAATTGCTTTTGATAAAAATTGACGCGATTGATAAAGAATTCTATTGGCAATATGACGACGCAATGGGAAAAAAAATAAAAGAATTAGCGGAGAAATCAGAATTAAGTCAATTAATTTTGGCGATTGAAGAATTTATTAGCGCGAAAACAAAAGTTGATTATGTTGAAATTCCGCAGTTGCCGGTTGAATTGGCTATTTTGAAGATTTGCGAATAAATTGTTACGAATTTACGAACGTATTACGAATTTTAAGAATAAAGAGAAAAAATTATTTCTGAAATTATAATGTTTTTTTTATTTGTCCCGCAAACGTGACCACGTTGCGCGGAAGAATTTTAAGCATGTTCTTATATTGTTCTTATGTTCTAATGTTCTAATGCTTTTTTGTTCTAATGTTTTTTTGTTCTAATGTTTTTCCAATTCTAAATTCCACATTCTAAATTCTACATTCTATTATTCAGTCTTCAATCTCCCGTTTTCAATTTTGACTTTTGCATTTTGACTTTTGATTTGTCCCCATGTTTCTGTTTGGAATTTGTAATTTGCGATTTGTTTGTGATTTGATATTTGTTATTTGGAATTTTAAGCGCGTTCTTGTGTTTTTTCGTCTTAATTTTTTTCTTACATTCTAAATTCTAAATTCTAAATTCTAAATTCCATTTCATGTTCTTGCGGGATCGTCTAACGGTAGGACACATGCCTCTGGAGCATGGTATCTTGGTTCGAATCCAAGTCCCGCAGCCCGACGAACGAAGGTGAGGAGGTACTGAGCTCAACAGAGCGAAGTGCCACAAATTCGTTCAAACCTCAGAGCCTGTGGCTCGCTATATAAATAGCGACGAAGACACTGATGTTAAGAAG
>CAZNTW010000033.1:0-6637 GCA_964576065.1 uncultured Gammaproteobacteria bacterium | reverse complement strand
AATTAATTAATAGCAACGCTGTTGCGTTAAATGTTGGAAACTAAGTTATTATAAATAGTTTATTTTTTGTTATTTTGTTTTTTAAATATTTGAGTTATAATTTATAAAATTATGAAAAAAATGTTTTAATTACCGGCATCACGGGTCAAGATGGTTCTTACTTGGCTGAATTTCTTTTATCTAAAAATTATAATGTATTCGGGTTAGAAAGGAGGTCTTCTTCGAAAAACAGAAACAACATTAAACATCTTGAGAATAAAATTAATTTTATTTCCGGTGATCTTTTGGACTAAAATTCTCTCGCTCGAGCTTTAGTCAAGGCAAAACCCAACGAGGTTTACAATTTAGCGTCTCAAAGTTTTGTTAAAGAGTCCTGGGATCAACCAGAATACACAGGAAACGTTACTGGATTGGGCGTTTTAAGAATCCTTGAGGCTATAAGAGAAGTAAATCCTAAAATTAAATTTTATCAGGCGTCTTCTTCTGAGATGTTTGGTAGGGTTAATGAACCTTTTCAAAATGAAAAAACACCCTTTTATCCGCGTAGTCCATACGGCATAGCAAAACTTTATGGACATTGGATTACCATTAATTATCGAGAATCTTATAATATTTTTGCTTGTTCTGGAATTTTTTTTAATCACGAATCTCCAAGAATGGGAACGGAATTCTTAAGTAGAAAAATTACCTATACTCTATCTAAAATTAAAGCTGGTCTAGAAAATTACCTTTATTTAGGGAACTTAGAAGCAAAAAGAGACTGGGGTTACGCTCCCGAATACGTAGAGGCTATGTGGTTGATGCTTCAGCAAGATAAACCAGATGATTATGTGATTGCTACCGGAGAAACACATTCTGTAAAAGAATTTGTCAAAAAAGCCTTTGATTATGTTAGATTGGACTGGAAAAAATATGTTAAAATTGATCCGAATTTTTTTTCGACCGGCAGAAACAAATATATTAATTGGAGACGCCTCAAAGGCAAAAAAAATTTTAAAATGGGTCCCAAAAATAAAATTCAACCAGTTGGTCGAATTGATGGTAGACGCTGATCTTAAAATTTTTGGACTAAAACCACAAAACCATTAAACTAATAAATCTCTTCTTATAACAGAAACCGCCTAAAATGATCTTTTGGCGGTTTTTATTATGTTATTCTGTTCGTAAATTTTTATTGTTTCTTTTGCGCATTTTTCCCAAGAATATTTTTTAACCTGGTTATAGCCTTTTTGTTTTAATTGTTCTCTCAATTCCGCATTGCTAATAATCCGCAGAATTTTATCTGCTATGTCGTTTGGATCTTTGGGGTCAAAATAAATGGCCGCCGTCTCATAAACTTCCGGCAATGGACCATAATTAGAACAGGCTACCGGCAAACCATACTTCATTGCTTCTAATCCCGGCAAACCAAAGCCCTCTGACAAAGAAGGAAAAACATATACTAGCGCATTTTGGTATAATTTGGTTAATTCTTGATCAGATATTTCATTGGTAAAAATTATTTGATCTTTTGGGACAGAATCTTCCACTTTTTTTTGCAACTTTTGATAAAAATAATCAATTTTTCCAACTAAAATCAAAAGTAAATCCGGATTATTTTTTATAACAATTTCAAAAGCTGAAACCAATCGATCTAAATTTTTGTGCGGATAAGAATTCCCGACATATAGCAAATATCTATTTTTAATTTTATTCAAATTCAGCTGATTCATAAATTACGGATATTTTTGATGATTTTATTTTATAATATTTGATAATTTCCCGCTTAATAAACTCTGAAATGGCGATAATCTCTTTAGATTTTTTCATAGCCGCCAAAATAATTAAAAAATAAGCTAATTTTTTAAAATAAAATATTGGCGTTGGCAAGGTTGAAGCATTTTTCAAAATTTTCCGTTGAGTCAAGTCATGAATCGTAATCACAAATCTTTTAAAATAAAAAATCGGAACGTTGAAATGAGGGAAGTGAACCAAATCCAATTTATATTTATAAAGTTTTATTGGAAACAGAATTTGTTCTTTAAATGAGTACCATTGATAATCTGCCAAAACCTTATGAAACCTGGAGTTTTGGGGAAAATAAAAATCAAAACCGACTTTTCTGACAAAAATAAAATAGTCGTTTTTTTGATCAAACTTTTCTAAATTTTTAATTAAATTTTCAGTATAACGCGCGATTCCCACTTTTAATCCTAAAAAGCGGGCATCAATACCGATTCTCATAATTCAAATTTTATCAAAAATTTTTAATTTCCTATTTTTTCTTAAAAATAAATATTTCGCGCCAAACTCTTTGGTCTTCTCTGGAATAAATTATTGATCCTCGTTCGGTAACTTTTGCTATCGGATTTTTATCAATCCTCCCAGCCGGAAAAAATTCTTCAACTGCCCAATTTTTTTTCAGTTCTTCTAAAATCGGCAAAAAGTGAAGAGTGTTTTTGGTTTTTCCGCTGAAGGTGAAAAAAATCGGGAAAACAATAACGACACAGCCATTATTTTTTAAAATCTTTTTGAAATTTCTAAAAGCTGACAGATATAACTGACTTAATTCCTTAATCATTTTTTCACTTTCGTTGTTCTTAAAATTCAACGGACCCAAATACGGCTCGGTAATAATAGCATCTATTGATTCTTGCTGAATTTTTTTTGCTAAATCACGAACGTCAGTAGAAAAAACTATTATTCTCTTTAAATTATTATTTATCTTTTCTGCCAACCACTTTAAATTATTTTTAGAACCATTAACAGCTCCCTTGTTTTTGTCAGAACCGATAATATTTCTAAACCCCATTAAAAACGCTTGACTAAGAATAGTTCCTGCTCCACAAAAAGGATCAAGTAAAGCGGATTTTTTATTCAACCCCGCGCTCGTGGCCAAATTAATCATTATTTTGGCGATTTTCGGAGGCAACATCCCTTTCTCAATTATTCTATCCGGTCGGCCAAAATCAAACCAACTGTATTGTTTAAAATCCTGGCAAGTTATAGTTTGCCCCATTAAAGCGTCGTTTTCGCTGGTTACCAGAAAAACCGCTTCTACTCCGTTGTCTAAAAGTTTATTTTGTTCCACAATCACCGAAGATAATGTTAAATTATCGCCGGAACTAACCCAACGAGAGCTCTTTCCTTCCTTTTTTAATTTATTTTTTATTTCCAGAGCCACTTCTTTTTGTAATTTTGAATATTTACTTTTATATTGAGCAACTAAGTCGTCGTTAGTTAGATTATAAAAACTGAACCCAAAATAAATTTTTCTTAATTGAGAAAAAATCAACTGTGATATCTCATTAATCAATAATTCTGTTTGATCTAATTTTACCCTCTTAATTATTTTCCCAATTTTAATTGTTCCGCCCAATATTTCTTGAACGCGTTTCGCATCAATATCCGCTTTAAAATCAATCACCATTACTTGCGGTGAAACATAATTTACGTCTTCTTTTTTTAAATTAAGACGATTTAAAATTTCAGCTATTGACAAAGTTGGATTATTCCCTAATATAAAAAAATAGGTCATATTATAATACATTTTGTCTTTTAAAATTTATTTGTCAATGCATATGTACGAATTATTATCCATTGTTCCGTCTCCCTTAACTGAAAAAGATCTCCCTGAAATTTCAAAAAAAGTAAAGGATCTTATTGAAAATTTGGGCGGGAAATTAATCAACGAAGAAAATTTAGGGAACAAAAAATTTGCCTATCCAATCAAACAAGTTTATCGCGGCTTTTATATTTTGTTTGGTTTTGAAATTGAGCCAAAAAAAGTAAAAGAACTTGATCAAAAATTGAAGTTGATTCCGGAAATTTTAAGACACTTAATAACCTTAGCTATTCCAAAACCCGAAAAAAGAATCCCTCGCCGAAGACAAGCGCCACAAATATTAAAAGAAGCCGACGAAAGCGTTGTTGGGGCCCCTACACAGCCACACCTCGCTCCGCTAGACCGAGAAATGAGGCGTGAAAAAAAACAATCTGAAGATGCTGACGAAAAAATTCCGGACGAAAAAAAAGAAGACGAGAAAAAAACGAAAAAAATTGACTTAAAAAAATTAGGAGAAAAAATAGACGATTTGTTTAATAATATATAATAAATTAAAGGTCTATGAATGTTAACAAAGTTATTGTAATGGGGAATTTGACTCGCGACCCAGAAGTGCGAAACACTCCATCGGGACAAAACGTTGCTTCTTTCGGCTTAGCCACTAATCGTTTTTGGAAAGACAAAGAAAGTGGAGAGAAAAAAAAGCAAGTAGAGTATCACAACATTATCGCTTGGGGGAGGTTGTCTGAAGTGGTTCAACGATTTTTGAAAAAGGGCAACCTGGCTTATGTTGAAGGCCGACTACAAACCAGAAATTGGCAAGACCAAGAAGGAACCAAAAAATTTCGAACGGAAATTATTGCTGAAACAATTCAATTGGGACCAAAGCCATTTGACTCCTCTCGTCAAGAAGATCGTCCGGCCGACAAAGAAGACCACGATCATGACGACGACCAAGAAGATGTTTCTCCTCAAGGAGAAATAAATGTAGAAGAAATTCCCTTTTAAGAATTTTTTATTAACCAAAAAAATTAAACTTTTGTAGTTTTATTGTTTTATTTATGATAAAAGAAAACCAAAAACATTGTTACTTCTGTCTTAATAACATTAAAGAAATTGATTATAAAGATGTTGAACTTTTGCGTCGGTTTATTTCAACCTATGAAAGAATCCTGCCTGCCCGAAAAAGAGGAACTTGCAGCAAACATCAAAGAAAATTGGGCCAAGCCGCAAAAAGAGCCAGAATTATGTCTTTACTGCCTTTTGTAAAAAAATAAATATGGGATTACATGAACTCACTAAACCGGGCTTGCTACTCGTCTTAAATAATGAACCATACCGAGTGGTGTTTTCTCAACACGCTCGCACGGCGCAGAGAAGGGCTTTTGTTAGAACCAAGCTTAAAAACCTTATTACCGGACAAACCGTAGAAAAAACTTTTAACGCATCAGATAAAGTCGAAGAGGCTAATGTTGATAAAGTGCGAGCCAATTTTCTTTATGCCGAGAAAGACCAAGTTTTATTTATGAACAATAAAACCTATGAACAAATTTCCTTTAGAAAAGACTCTTTATTTGGACAAGATAAATTTTTAAAAGAGGGAGGGGAAGTTAATGTATTAATTTTCAAAAACAATCCGATTAGTATTGAGCTGCCAAACAAGGTTGATCTCTTGGTTGTGGAGGCTCCGCCCAGCGTTAAAGGAAACTCTGCCACATCCCCGACCAAAACGGCTATTTTGGAAACAGGGGGCAGCATTACTGTTCCAATCTTTATTAAAGAGGGGGATGTCATTAGAATAAACACTGAAACGGGCGAATACGTAGAAAGGGCATAAATCTTAAATTCTCTCGTTTGCGAAACAAACCTTAAAACCAAACCCGCTTATCGGCAGACAAATAAATTTAAAATACCAAAAATAGATTTACTAATATTTGTGTTTTAAATTTTCTTTGTATTTTATGACCATTGAAGAAATTTTTGATCAGGCCGTTCTATTAAAAGCCTCTGATATACACCTTGCTGTTGGTTTACCGATACTTTTTAGAGTCAACGGAGATCTTCAAACAACAGAAAATAATTTTTTAATTAAGGATGATGGAATTCTATCTTTAATTAGACCTATTATTAATAAAACCCAAGAAGAAAAACTTTTCCAAGAAAAAACCCTTGAATTCTCTTATCAAATAAAAAACAATATTCGCCTTAGGGTGAGTGTTTTTTTTGAAAAAAATAATTTAGCCCTGGCGGCGCGTCTTATTTTACCAAGAATTCCTTCAATGCAGGAAATTAATCTACCTGAAGTAGCTTATAAATTAGCCGAACTTCAAGATGGATTGATTTTAATAACTGGTCCCACTGGGTCGGGTAAATCCACCACTATAGCCGCAATTATTGATTATATTAACACAAAAAAATCATATCACATCATCACACTTGAAGATCCAATAGAATTTATTTTTTCTTCTAAAAAAAGCTTAGTTGCTCAAAGAGAATTAGGGCAAGATATGACATCTTTTAGTTCCGCCCTTAAACATATTGTCCGCCAGGATCCTGATGTTATTTTGGTTAGTGAAATGAGAGACCTAGAAACCATTAGTTTGGCTGTAACTTTAGCAGAAACTGGACACTTAATTTTAGCCACATTACATACCCCAAACGCCTCTCAGACAATTGATCGGATTATTGATATCTTTCCTGTTGACCAACAAAAACAAATCAGACTTCAAATGTCTATGGCTCTTAAGGGAATAATTTCTCAACACCTGTTACCAAAAGCGAGTGGAGGGCTAATTGCGGCGCGAGAGGTGCTAATTAATACGCCAGCTATAGCTAATTTAATTAGAGAAAATAAAACAGCCCAAATAAGATCCGCCATACAAACAGGAAGTAAAGACGGTATGTTCACATTAGAACAAAATCTTAAGAAATTATATCACGATGGTTTAGTTAATTTAGAAACCGCCTTATCTTATTCTAGTTATCCAGAAGAACTTTTAAAAGAATAATTCCTTGCGCCCCCATAGTCCAATGGATAGAACGACAGGCTTCGAACCTGTAACTGGAGGTTCGATTCCTCCTGGGGGCACCAGT
>CAZNTW010000032.1:0-7110 GCA_964576065.1 uncultured Gammaproteobacteria bacterium | reverse complement strand
TAATAATATAGAATAAAAATGTCTAATTTTTATTGGGCTGTTCTCCGAAAAGACACTTCTGCGAGCCGTTTCACTCCGCCGTTTTAGAACGAAAAATTTCCCGCAAAGCCACGCCTCCGCCAGTTGGCAGTGGTGTGGCGTGGCTTCGCGATGATTATTTAGGATTTCAGATTTAAAATTTTTCCGCCCAAATTGACCCCTGCCTACCGGCAGGCAGGCCTGCCTGCCGGCATAGATAGGCAGATCTTGGTTAAGCTTTTCGATTTTTACTTTTGAATTTTGACTTTAAATAGTATGTTACAATATTTCAAACAACCAATAGAATTATATTATTACATTAACAATATTTCTTGCGGATATTTTAGCGGGAAAATAGACCATTTTTGGTTTTATGTTTTTATTTTGATAATTTTTGTTTTATCTTTGATTCTTTGCGGGTATTTTCTGATGCAGGGGGATTTGTCTAAACAGAAAAAAGTTATCAAATTTTTTTATTTCCTTTTTATTTGTTTTTTGGTTTTTGACTTCAATTCGTTGGTTCTTAATTCAAGGAAAATGGTTAATTAATGATTGGCAAGCTTTAAAAAATGTTTCTCTGCTTCAAAAACAAAGCGAAATGATGAGTCGTATAATTCAAGGTAACGGTTTACCGGAGAATTGGCGCAACTTTCGCGAATTTTTGGAATTCGCGAAAGAAGAAATTCCCCCAGGCTCGAAAATTTATGTTCTACCGGCTGATGAAATTTTTTGGTGCTGGTCCCGTTATTGGCTTTATCCGGAATTGCAATTAGTTGATTCTTCTTTAAAGGCGGATTATTTTATTTCTTTCAATGTTAATTTGCAGGTCGTTAATGGTTTTGAAAAAATAAAAACTTTCAGCGACAATAAATTTATTTACATCAAAATCACCAACCCCCAGCTATAAATAGGGTGTGGACCCTGAAGGTCCACAGATTTTTTTGATAGTCAATTTTTTTAAATTTGATATAATAGATTTAGTGTTTAATTTTAAATAATGGCACAAAAGTATTATACAAGAAATTAAAATATTTATAAAAAAACTTTAAAAAGCTTTATAAATTTCAATATTTTTTATTTTTTTATCCCATGTCTATCATTTTTTATCTGATTATTTTTTTTCTCGGACTATCTTTCGGCAGTTTTTTAAATTGTTTGGTTTATCGTTTGCGCGAGAAAAAAAGTTTACTGGAACGTTCTTTCTGTCCGAAATGCAAAAAGACTATAGCCTGGTATGATAATATTCCGGTAATTTCTTTTATTTTTCTTAACGGAAAATGCCGGCAATGTCACAAAAAAATTTCTTGGCAATATCCATTAGTTGAATTGGCAACCGGAATTTTGTTTGTTGCTTCGGTTTGCCGTTTTAATTTAAGCGCCGAAATAAACGAATTTAACTATTTTTTAGTTTTAAATATTTTACGCGACTGGGTGATGATTTTTGCCCTGCTTTTTATTTTTCTTTATGATTTGAAATTTTATGAAATTGATGACAGGGTGATTTTACCTGCTTGTTTTTTGGTTTTTATTTTGAATTTATTTATTTTTTCGTCCGTTGCTTCCGCTGATTTGCTGATAGCGAACGCGAATTTTCTTAATCGTTTGTTGAATTTATTTTTGGCCGGCGCCATCGGCGTTAGTTTTTTTGGTTTACAATATTTATTAACCAAAGGAAAGGGAATTGGTTTGGGTGATTTAAGAATCGGACTATTAATTGGTCTCGGTTTGGCTTTTTGGAAAAGTTTATTAATCGCGCTTTTTATTTCTTACATTATCGGCGCCATAGTGAGTTTATTTTTAGTTGCCATTAAAAAGAAAAGTTTTAAAAGCCGTATTCCTTTGGGTCCGTTTTTAACCATCGGAACTTTATTGGCGATGTTCTTCGGACAATATATTAAGTTTTAAAATAAAAATATTTCAAAAATTAGTAAATAGTAAATGGTAATTAAAATTCAAGTAATTATCGCAAAATAAAGCCCTGTTTGATAGATAAATAATATTTTGATTAAATTTCAAATTTCAAGCGCGAAATTACAAACAAATTCCAAGTGATTTTTGAGGTCTGACCTCTTTGGGGAATTTGTATTTAAGGAGGTCAGACCTCTATGAAATTTCGTTTTTGTTTTTATGTGTTTTTATGTTTTCATGTCTTAATACTTTTTCCAAATTCCCTGCCTACCGGCAGGCAGGCAAATTTCAAATTCTATTCTCATGTGCTTCGTTTCCCGAGGTCTGACCTCTTTGGGGAATTTGTATTTAAGGAGGTCAGACCTCTATGAAATTTCGTTTTTGTTTTTATGTGTTTTTTTGTTTTAATGTTCCAATGTTTTCCCTCATCCCAAATTCTATTATTCAGTCCTCAATTCCCCGTTTTCAATTTTGACTTTTGATTTGTTCTCATGTTCCAATGTTCTAATATTTTTATTATCCAATCCATCCGCCAATCCGTTCGGGGTCTAATGACCCCTCAGGAATCTAGAACGACCAGCGGCTTAAAATTTTTAGTTTTTTGTCTTTATGAAATGTTTTAACTTTCCAAATTCCAATCCGCTCCGCCAGCCGGCGGATGGCGGACCAAATTCCAGTTTCACTCTCATCGAGCTCGTGGTTGTTATTGCTATTAGCGGAATGATTTCCGCCATGGTTTTGGTTAATATGCGGGCTGGCGGTCGGTCGACCGATTTAAATTCGATTACCGAGAAAATGGCCGGAGTTATTAAACAGGCGCAAAGCATGTCTTTGGTTGGGCAAAAAATTAACAACGCCAGGTCGGTTGGCGGTTATGGGATTTATGTTGACACATCAACCACGCCGCACTCTTATAAATTTTTTGCCAATACTAATAATCCGACAAGTGGCGCCGGTTATTATGAATATGATGCCAGTGATACCGTGATTCAAAATTTTTCTTTTTTAGAACAGATAGATAGCACTCCAACTCACGTTTCTATTGTTTTTGTTCCTCCGCGCGCCACGATTTATGTTGGAAAGGGTTCTGGCGGAAGTATTTTACAATTAGCCGATCGTCTTTTAATTACCCTAACCCACACTGCCGCCAATTTCAGTAATTATATTCGCGTTAACAGTCAAGGAGAAGTCAACGTCACTAAAATAGACGAATAAATTTTTATTGGGGACTGTCCCCCGAACAGACTGTTCTACAAATCGCTCCATTACTTCGTTTTAGACGGAATTTTCAAATTTAGTATGTTTTTGATATAATTTTATAGTTTTTAAATATAGATATATAATATAGAATAAAAATGCCCAGAAAATCACGAGAACAAATTGATGCGCCTGAAACAATGTATCATATTGTTTGTCGAGGAATAAATCAGCGAAGTGTTTTTAAAGCTCCGCAAGATTATAAAAAATTTTTGAAAATAATAAGGGATGCAAAACAGATATTTGGTTTTTATTTTTATTCTTACAATTTGTTGCCAAATCATTTTCATTTGTTTATAGAGACAAAAAATATTTCCATTTCCAAAATTATGCATTATATCAACGGGTGTTATGCCGGATATTTCAACAAAAGATATAAACGTAGCGGACATTTGTTTCAAAATAGATTTTATAGTAGTCCAATAAACACGGAATCTTATTTTTGGGCGGTTAGCGCCTATATCGATCTTAACGCAGTTCGCGCCGGTTTGGTAAAACGCCCGGAAGATTATCGTTGGAGTAGTTATCAAATTTATTTTCAAAAAGATTATGCCGATAACTTAATAGATCGTGACAGATTTTTACAGTTTGGCGGAGAAGGATTAACAGACGAGCTTCGTTTGAAATATCTGGAATTTATTGATTCCGAGTCAAAGCAAGAAAAAAGACCAAAATATATCAAAAGCGAAAATTTTATTTAAAAAACATCGTCAAAATATACTAAATTTTAAAAATGGTTCTAGATTAGGCTTAGATAAAGCGTTTTAGGAGGCATGTTAACGGGGACAGTCCCCAAATTCTCCAAATTCTAAAATTCTATGTTCCATCGTTCTGCGCAATCGTTAATTGAATCAGTTGTCTCTATCGGCATTGTTATTGTGGCCGTGGTGGCTATTTTATCTATGGGCGTGGCTCATACTGTTTTAGGCAGTCAATCATCAGAAAGAACAACTGCGGCGAATTTGGCGCGCGAAGGATTAGAAATTGTTAACATCGTTTTTATAAGCAAACAACTTGACCCGACAAGTTCTTGGCCCTATGGATTAACAAATGGCACTTGGATTGTTGATTATGAAAACACAGAAACATCTACTCACGTTGCTGATAGTTCGGTAATTTCCGAATGCTCTAATTGTTTTCTTTGTCAAAATTCGTTTAGCAATGTTTATTCTCACGTGGACAATTGTGTCGGAGTTTTTCGTCGTTTAGTTGTTATTGAAGACGGAGGCGATTTGGGCGGTAATTGCGACCCAGTTAACGGTTGCCAGAAAAAAGTTGTTTCCAAGGTTTATTGGCAAGAGCGTGGTAGAGACCATACTTTGGATTTGGAGATGAGACTGACTGACTGGAGATGAGGGCACGAGAACATTAGAACATTAGAACATTAGAACATGAAAGCAATAATACAATAGAATAATATAAGATATTAAGATATAAAATTACACAGAGAAATAGGATAAAACATAAAAACTATTTTAATATTATGAAAAGCAAAGATTTTCGCGAAGAACTTAAAACAAAAATGGATGAATATGTTCATTTTATTTATAAATTAAGTTGCAAGTTTCCCAAAAATGAATTATACGGATCAATTTCTCAAATTAGACGAGCAACATTATCTGTTATTTTAAATTACATCGAAGGGTTTGCTCGAATTCGTAAAACAGTACAGCAAAATTTTTACGAAATTTCTTACGGATTTTTAAAGGAATCAAAATATTTACTATATTTTGCCCTAACGGAAAAATATATTTCTAATGAAGAATATAATAAAGGAGATAAAATGGCAGATGAAATAGGTGCTATGTTATGGTCAATTATTAAATTATTAAAAGATGAAAAAAGTTGAGCGTTCCAATGTTCCAATGTTCCAATGTTCCAATGATAAGTCCTTCACTCTTATCGAGCTTATGGTTTCACTCGGTCTTTTGGTGACGGTTATTATGGTATCTTTGAGTATTTATGTAAAAGTTATCGGCACTAAAGAAAAAACCATTGGTCAAATTAACATTCAATCAGACGGACAATATATAATCGGCCTGATGGTTAAAGACGTTCGTTTTGGAACAATTGATTATGATAATTATGGCGTCTTAGGGAGTTGCGGACCTATCGCAGCCAATGGATTAGTTGACACGCTTTGTTTGGTTGATATAGAATCTTCTAAAATAATAAGATATAAAAGCGACCTGACAGCCAGTGGAGACTGCGAACCAAATCGCTGTGTTTTGCAAAGATGCGAGAATGAAACAGCTTGTTCATACCCCGATGATTACAAATCAATTACAATGGGAGACGTGAGTTTGGAGCGACTTGATTTTTATATCAATCCAACCATCAATCCTTTCACTGCCGGCTCAACTATCTATGTTCAGCCGCACGTCACAGTTGTTCTAAAATTAAAATCTTTAATTGAAAAAATCGGCGAAAAACAAATGGTTATTCAGCAAACCATTCCTCAGAGGCAGAGCTATCGGAAGTAGGTTGGGTAATTGGGGATTGGGGTCCGCCGGTTGGCGGAGGGATTATATAAAAGAGGGGTCGGGTAATTGGGGATTGGTTAATTGGGATTATACAAAAGAGGGGTCGGGTAATTGGGGATTGGATCCGCCAGTTGGCGGATGGCGGATGGAGGAAGGATTATATAAAAAAAGAAAGGCGATGGAGTAATTGTTAATGAAGACTTATGGACATCAATAATAAAGGATTAGACAATTTAGAAATTTATAAATTAGCAGAGGAATTAGAAGTATTTGTTTTTGAAACGACAAAAGTTTTTCCCAAAGACGAGAAATTTCGTTCAGTTGATCAGTTAAGACGATCATCAGCCTCTGTTTCTGATAATATTGCCGAAGGATATGGTAGATATTCTTTTCAAGATAAAATAAATAAATTTTATACCGCCAGAGGAGAAGCTGAGGAAACTAGGAATAGTATAACCAAAAGTTTTAAAAAAAATTTCATTTCAAAAGAAGTCTCAGAAAATATTGACAAAAAATATATTCAATTAATAAAACAAATCAACGCTTATATTAATTTTTTGCGTCGTAAATGCGAAAATTCTAAATCCCAATTACCTTCCGCCAACAGGCGGATCCAATCCCCAATTAACCAAGCATTTGATCCGCCTACTGGCGGAATAATTTCAATCCGCCAACCGGCGGACCAATTACCTTCCGCCAACCGGCGGATCCAATCCCCAATTAACCAATCCTTCTCTCTCATCCTGACCCTCCTCATCATCAGTTCAATTTTAACTGGGACGATGTTGGTCAGTGATATTACTATTCGTCACAGTCAAACGACTTACGGCGCCGAAGTTTCAGAAAAAGCTTATTTTGCCGCGGAAAGCGTTACTGAAATCGCGGCCTATAATATTTTCAAAAATTATAAAGACATAACCACTTATAGTTTAAGCGGTACTTTAACCGATGGTGAAACAACCTATTCCGCCACGGTTGGCCCTGACACAACCTGTCCTAATGTTTCAGAGTGTAATCTTGAACAACCAATTTCCGCCACCAATCCTTGGAGTATCACTTTAAAGTCAGGAGAATCTTTTCAGTTAGATTTAGATTTTAATGGCGTTACTTATCCAAGCAGCCTTACAATAAGTAAAGCAGGCAATTTGCCATCTGATTTAATTGTTTACGAATGTTCTACTGTTGCCGGTCCGCCACGAGAGTGTTCGTCGTCATCAAACCAAAATTTTCATGTTAGTTTTCCGCAAACCATTAGCACGGTAGACTACCTCGGCAAATATTATAAAATTAGGATTAACAATGTCGGTATTGGCACCGAAACCTACACATTGACGCCAAACAGTTCATTACCCATTGGAATAGAAATTACCGCCATCGGCGGTTTTGGCGACTACGAACGCGAAGTAACCAAAAATATTCCTCATTGGCAGAAATACGGAGCGGA
>CAZNTW010000031.1:0-7326 GCA_964576065.1 uncultured Gammaproteobacteria bacterium | reverse complement strand
CAAAAAGTAGACACTTTTCGTGTCCACTTTTTGGGGTACAGATCATAAAGGCGGTTTTTGGTATAAATTTTTGTGGTTTGCTAGAAATTTTTTATCCCGATTTTTTCTTTAACTTGTTTTAATTTTTTTTCCGCTACTCCTGAAGCAATCTCAGCGCCCTGTTTTAAAATGTTTTCCACATAATCAAGGTTATTATCCAGGTCGGCTTTTTTCTTTCGAATAGGTTTTAAAAATTCATTTAAGCCGTTGATTAAAATTTCTTTTGATTCTTTATAAGAAATTGAACCGTTTTTATATCGTTCGGCAATCGAACCTAATATTTTCTGATTAAATAATTTGTGAAGCGCGAATATATTACAGGTTTTCGGGTCCTTTGGTTCGTTCACGCCCCGCGAATCAGTAACAATAGACATAATCTTTTTTTCAATTTTTCCTTCATTTTCAAAGAGCTCAATCGTATTGTCATAGCTTTTACTCATTTTTTTTCCATCTAATCCTTTAACAATTCCTTGGTTTTCCAGAATAAAGGCTTGCGGAATCTTAAATGTTTTGCCAAATAAACGATTGAATCTGTTGGCTGTTTCTTGAGCTATTTCTATGTGTTGTTGTTGGTCTTTGCCAACCGGTACCAGATCGGAATCATAAATTAGAATATCAGCGGCCATTAACACCGGATAATCAAACAAGCCCATATTAACCACCTTTCCTTTGGCTACGGCATCTTTATAAGCGTGGGCTAACTTTAGCGTTGCTATAGAGGTTAAACAATTAAAAATCCAACAAAGTTCGGGAACGGCTTTTATGTCCGATTGTCTAAATAAAACATTTTTTTTGGGGTCAAGTCCAATAGCTAAAAACGCCTTGACTGTTTCAATGGTATATTGTGAAAGCTCTTTGGGGTTCTGAATTTGGTTTAAGGCGTGATAATCGGCGATAAAGATAAAATTTTCACAGTCGTTTTGTAAATCAACAAACTGTTTCATTGCCCCGAAATAATTTCCTATGTGTATTTCTCCGGTTGGTTTTATGCCGGACAATAAACGTTTTTTCATATAACCTTCAAACAAATGACAATTCTTAAAACGGTCATTAATATTATAGTCTAATAAAAAAAAATATCAATTTGAAAATGATATTTTATTAGTCGGCAAAACTAATTTAATTATGAGGTGAGGACAGTATTAATCTTAAATGTAGGATGGTGGCGGTCAGGACGGATATCCTTCGCTCTTCTTATAGAGCTTTGGAATATCTGATTATTTTTTATTGGTTTTTTATAACTAACCATTCCGTAGCCTTTGGCGTAGGATGGTGGCGGTCCGGACGGGACTCGAACCCGCAACCTTCGCCGTGACAGGGCGACGATCTAACCAATTGATCTACCGGACCATTTTAACAATTTCAGAAAATATTTCTGGATTTTTTTCTGCCAATTCAGCTAATATTTTACGGTCTAATTCAATTTTATTTTTTTTAAGTCCGCCAATAAATTTTGAATAAGACGAATTATTGAGACGACATCCAGCATTAATCTTAATTTGCCAAAGAGAACGAGCGGTTCTTTTCTTCGTCCGTCTATCGCGGAAAGCATAAGCCCCGGCTTTTCTTACGGCCGTTTTGGCTAATTTGATTTTACTCTTTCTTCCCTGAAGATATCCTTTGGTTTGTTTAAGCAGGTTTTTTCTGCTTTTTAAGTGTCCTTTTCCTCTTTTAACTCTTGGCATAAAATTAGATTAAATATTTTGTCTAACTGTTCTAGAAAAACATTTATTTAAAGTTTTGTCTCTGCGTTTATTTTTGGTTACCTTTTCGGAATCTCTGGCATTAAAGTGATTCTGGCCACAGGCGCGGCGCAGAATCTTTTTATTTTTAGTTATTTTTACTCTCTTGGAAATTGTTTTTTTAGTTTTGAGCATAAAATTAATTTGAACTAATCAGGGCGGTAATTTGATTATTTTGTCTTTTGGGGTCTTGTTCTATTTTTACTTTGCCAAGAAATTCGATAAATTGTTTTATTACGTTTTCCGCCAAATCGGCGTGAACCTTTTCTCGTCCTCTTAAAATTATTTCAATTTTTACTTTTTGTTTTTCGGCCAAGAATTCCTTAGCTTTATTCGCTCGAGTTTCCATATCGTGTCGGCCGATTCTAAAACTTAGACGGATTACTTTTATTTCTCCAACTTTCTGTTGTTTTTTTTGTTGCTTGTCTTTTTTTCTCAGTTCATATTTGAATTTTCCGAAGTCAAGAATTTTAGCAATAGGCGGATTTTCTTTTGGGCCAATTTCTATCAGATCAAGGCTTTTCCCTTGAGCGATTTTTAGCGCCTCCCTTAAATCAAGGTCGCCCAGATAAGAGCCATCTTCATCAATTAGATGAACTGTTCGAGCGATTATTTGATTGTTGAGGCGATAATATTTCAAAGTATCAAATTATTTTATTAAATTTTTTGATGGTGGACCCCGTTAGAAGTGATTCGAATTAATATTCTTTAATTTATCAGATACTTAGAATTAAAAATTATTATCACTTCTAACGGGGTGGAGGTGGGGAGAATCGAACTCCCGTCTAAAAAGCTTGGCAAAAAACTTCTACTTATGTAGCCTAATTTGTTCGCTCGGAAACTATGATTAAAATTAGACAAAATCTTAGCCCCAAAGCCTGTTTTTTTAAGCGCCGAAATCCAGACTAATTAAGACGCCGATCCTGCAAAATTACATCAAAACCAAATAGCAGGAATTTTTGATTTTAACGGCCTTGCTCTAATAATTAGGCAACGGCGTATGCTAACTGTTCGTTCTGTTCGTTGGCAATTAAGTTTTTAAGAGATTTTTAATGTCATTCCCTCAAAGACAAAAAGCAGTTTTTTGTTTTGACTTTTCATCGAAGCCAATCACCCCCAAGTTTTTTTAAAGTGCGAATATATATGTAAAAGTATAACGTAAATGAATTAAAAGTCAATTTATTTTGTTTACTTTTCAGTTTTAGTTTCCCCGTTAATTATGTTCTCTTGGACGTGGCGGGGGACTTGATCATAGTGAGAAAATTCTAGATTTGAGCTGCCTCGTCCCTCAGTCATTGATCTTAGAGCTGTGGTGTATCCAAACATTTCCCCCAAAGGAACAGTTGCGTCAACTATTTTAGCTTGTCCTCGTTCTTTGGTTCCTTGAATTTGCGCTCTTCTGGAATTAAGATCGCCGATTACCTCACCCATAAATTTTTCAGGAATCACAACCTCCACTTTCATTATCGGTTCCAAAATTACCGGCGTAGCGTTTTTTACGCCATCGCGAATGGCGCGATTGGCGGCTATTTTAAAAGCGGCTTCGGACGAATCAACCTCGTGGAAAGAGCCGTCGTAGACCGTGACATTCATATCAATAATAGGATAGCCGGCTAAGACGCCATTAGACATTGCCTCAATAACACCTTTTTTAATAGCCGGGACATATTCTCTAGGGATAGTGCCGCCCTTGATTTTGTCAAAGAATTCAAAACCCTTCCCCCTTTCTACCGGTTCAAGTTTTAGCCAGCAATGGCCGTATTGTCCGCGTCCGCCGGATTGATGAATATATTTACCCTCGCTTTCAACAGAAGCGGTAATGGTTTCCTTGTAAGCTACTCGCGGTTGTCCAACATTGGCATTAACATTAAACTCTCTTCTTAGTCGGTCAACAATAATATCCAAATGCAGTTCGCCCATGCCGGAAATAATAGTTTGACTGGTTTCTTCGTCAGTTCTTACTTTAAAGGTTGGGTCTTCTTCCACTAATTTAGAAATTGCCATGCCCATTTTTTCCTGATCAATCTTTGTTTTTGGTTCAATAGCAATAGAAATAACAGGTTCAGGAAAGGAAATAGATTCCAAAATAATTGGATTGGCCGGATCGCAAAGAGTGTCTCCGGTCGTAGTATTTTTAATGCCGACAATAGCGGCAATGTCTCCGGTGGAAACATCTTTTATCTCCACCCTTTTGTTGGAGTGCATTTGCACCAATCGGCCAACTCTTTCTTGATTACCAGTTGAAGCGTTCATAACATAAGAACCGGCTGAAAGTTTCCCCGAATAAACCCTGAAATAACATAAACGACCGACATAAGGATCAGTGGCGATTTTAAAAGCTAAAGCGCTGAACGGTTCATTATCATCAACTTTTCTGATTTGTTTCTCTTCTGTTCCGGGAATAGTGCCCTCAACAGGAGGAACGTCCAAAGGGGAGGGAAGATATTCGCAAACCCCGTCCAGTAAAAATTGAACACCTTTATTTTTTAAGGCTGAACCGCAAAAAATTGGCATTAAAAGGCCATTAATAGTGGCTTGTCTTAATGTTTTTTTTAAATCTTTTAAATTCGGTTCCCGTCCTTCTAAATATTGGTGCATTAATTTTTCATCATGTTCTACAATTGCTTCAATTAATTCAGCTCGGTATTTTTCAACATCGTTTTTAAGTTCGGCTGGAACATCTATCTCTTCGAAATCTTTCCCCATTTCATCTAAGTATATTACGGCTTTGCGGGTGAATAGATCAATCGTGCCACGAAACTCAGCTTCAGCTCCGATCGGTAGCTGAACAGGACAGGCGTGAGAGGTTAAACGTTCGCGAATAGAAATAATATCGGCGTAAAAATTGGCGCCCATGCGATCCATTTTATTAACAAAAGCGATCAAGGGCACTTTAAATTTTTCAGCTTGATGATAAACCGTTTCTGATTGAGGCTCTACTCCAGCAACGCCGTCAAAAACAACCACTCCGCCATCTAAAACACGTAAAGATCTTTGAACTTCGGCAGTGAAATCAATGTGGCCGGGAGTATCAATTAAGTTTATCCTTATTTTTTCTTGATCCGGAGGCGTCCAAAAAACAGTTGTAGCGGCAGCCGTAATAGTAACTCCGCGCTCTCTTTCTTGGACCATCCAATCCATTTCAGCCTCTCCTTCGTGCACTTCACCGATTTTATGCTTTTCTCCGGTATAATATAAAATACGCTCGGAAACGGTGGTTTTACCGGCGTCAATGTGGGCGATTATGCCAATATTTCTAGTTTTTTCTAACGAAAATTTATTTAAATCCATAGCTGTTCTGCTTCTAGTATCTCGCGAAGTGGGCGAAAGCTTTGTTTGCTTCGGCCATGCGATGAACGTCCTCTTTTTTCTTTATGGCCGCGCCTTGTCCATCAATGGCGTCTAATAATTCTTGAGCCAATTTTTCCATCATTGGTTTGCCTTTTCTGGACTTAGCTCCGGAAATAATCCAGCGGGAAGCTAAAACAAGGCGGCGCGACTCGTTGGTTGGAAAAGGAATTTGATAATTAGCGCCACCGACCCGACGTGATCTTACCTCAACCATTGGCGCCACGTTTTCTATCGCTTTTTTAAATATTTCCAAAGGATCTTTTTTTGTTTTTTCCTTTATAATATCCAAAGCGCCATAAACTATTTTTGTGGCGGTATTTTTTTTGCCTCTTTCCATGACATAGTTAATAAATTTAGCTATTTCCGGCGAAAAATATTTTAAATCAGGACTAATTTTTCGTTTAGGAGATTGTTTTCCTCTCATAGTGAATTGTTATAGAAATTATTTTTTACTTTTTTGGTTCTTGTTTTCTTTTAGCTCCATACAAACTGCGACCCTGTTTTCTGTTTTCTACTCCACTGGTGTCATAGACGCCACGGACAATGTGATAACGCACACCGGGTAAATCTTTAATACGACCGCCCCTGATCATTACCACTGAGTGTTCTTGTAAATTATGACCCACTCCTGGAATGTAGGCGGTTACTTCCATACCATTTGACAGCCTCACTCTGGCGATTTTACGCAAGGCCGAGTTTGGTTTTTTGGGAGTTTGGGTAGTAACTTTTAAACAAACTCCGCGCAAAAATGGATGTCCTTTTTTAGTTTCCGTTCTAATTCTTTTTAAGACATTAAAATTACTCTGCAAGGCGGGAGTTTTAGATTTTTTCTTTACTTCTCGTCTTCCTTGGTGAATTAATTGATTGATAGTGGGCATAAAAAATAACTTATCAATAAGTAGATAATATTTTAAACTGTTTTAAAAAAAAGTCAATGATATTTTTAAGAAAAATATTGTCCAACAATAATTTTAAAAGCAAAATTGGCAATTGGGGGCAACACGGAAAAGGCGATAAATAAAGCGAGAACGCTTCCAAAAATATTTAATTGTAAAAGTCGTCTTCCAAAATTAGGGAAAACATCTGCTACTATTTTTGATCCATCGAGCGGAGGGAAAGGAATCAGGTTAAATAAAGCCAAAATAATATTGATATAAACTATAAAACTTATGAAAGATGGCAGATAGGGGTTGATTTGATTGATAGATGACAAAAAAAACCTGAGACCTAATCCTAAAATTAAGGCAATTGTTAAGTTAATTGCCGGACCGGCCACGGCGACTTTTAATGTTCCGAGCCTTTTATCTTTTAAATTATAAGGATTATATGGAACCGGTTTAGCCCAACCGATAAAAATGTTTGAGGTAAAAAGCAAAATTAACGGCAATATCACCGTGCCGAACGGATCAAGGTGGCGGAGAGGGTTTAAGGTGAGTCGTCCCGCGTCTTTGGCGGTTGAATCACCCAACTGATAAGCAGCCCAGCCATGAGCATACTCATGAATAACCGAAGAAAGAATAATTATAATGTAGATAAATAATTTAATCATACTTGCTAAATAAAAAAAATCTGTTAAAATATTAAGTTGTTAATATGTTAAATTGAATTTTATGTCTAGACGATGTTCAATTTGTGGACGCGGTCCGCAGAAAACCACTTCTCGTTCGCATTCAAATATTGCTACCAAAAAGTGGCAATATATAAATTTACAGTCAAAAAAGATTTTAGGCAAGAGGATAAAGATTTGCACCAAATGCATGAAAGCTTTAAAAAATAGAAAAACGCTTATT
This sequence comes from uncultured Gammaproteobacteria bacterium, assembly GCA_964576065.1. Taxonomy (GTDB): domain Bacteria; phylum Patescibacteriota; class Patescibacteriia; order UBA2591; family UBA6264; genus CAZNTW01. The sequence continues at coordinate 404 of CAZNTW010000031.1, read as the reverse complement.
AGTAATTAAAAATCATAATTAAAATACAAATTAAAAAATTTTAATTTATCTTCATTTTTGTTTTTTAATAAAATTATATTATTTAATTACGAACGTACTAATAGATTACGAATGTTACGAACAGGTCTTAATTTTATAGTTATGAATATGCTAGCGCGTCGCGAATGTTATAGCTGCAAATTTTGTAAACAGTCTCCCATTCTAAATTCCAAATCAATTTTTAACGGGGTGTCCCCATTAGAAATTTATGTACTACGTTTATCTAATAAAAAGCGTTAAAGATAATAATTGGTATACTGGTTATACTAAAAATTTACAAAAAAGAATTTTAGAACATAATAAGGGCTTAAACTTTTCTACAAAAGAAAGATGTCCTTTCCAACTATTGTATTACGAGGCATGCT
>CAZNTW010000030.1:0-7490 GCA_964576065.1 uncultured Gammaproteobacteria bacterium | reverse complement strand
TAAGTGGGAAAGTTGTTATAATTAAAGATAAGGAGGAATTGAAAAATAAAAGTCATTTAATAAATGGCAACATTTTAGTTGCCATACAAACTACCCCACACTTTATTCCTTATATGAAAAAGGCTAAAGCAATTGTAACTGATGAGTGTGGGATAACTTGCCACGCGGCCATTGTTTCTCGTGAATTAAAAATTCCCTGTATTGTCGGCACAAAAATTGCCACAAAAGTAATTAAAGATGGCGATTTTATTGAAGTGGATGCTAATAAAGGTATTATTAAAATTATTAGACGAGCAGAATAAATTTACTTTGAATATTCGTCAAAATTATGACAATAAATAATCTCAAAAGAATCCGCGCTGTCGCGATAATCATAAGTGACGGAAAAGTTTTACTCATGCGCCGCATAAATAATGGAAAAGAGTATCATGTTTTTCCTGGCGGTGGCGTAGAAAATGGGGAAACCATTGAACAAGCAGTTTTACGCGAAGTGCAAGAGGAAGCATCACTTGAAATAAAGATAGAAAAATTACTTTACCATCACATTCTTGACGATAATACCGAACAATTTTTTTATCTTTGTCACTATGTTTCCGGCGAGCCAAAGCTTGGCGATGGAAATGAGGCGCGAGACATGAAAGAGAGTAATACAAATTTTTATAATCCGATATGGTATGAAATAAATGGACTGTCACAATTACTTTTATACCCGCTAGAAGTTCGTGATTGGCTTATTCAGGATATAAAAACAGATTTTGAAAATATGCCAAGAGAAGCTAAAATAAAAGTGTCTGAATTGCGACAGTCATTATCATAGTCGCCGAATTTCCGAAAACCCCCCAATAAAGAGGATAGCCCCGCCACCCTGATCGTTGAGAGTAGAACCCCGCAAAGTAGAGACGATTCTCGCTTAAAATTTATTTTATAATTTTAATCGCTTTGCCATTTACCAAAGCGTCGGCAATCTTTTTATAAGCCGAATAAAGTATTCTCTGATAGGTGCTTTGGGAGGTGCGCATTTTGTCCGCCGCTTCTTGTTGTTCCATATCGTTAATATGGCGTAAGCGATACGCCTCTATTTCTTCGGCAGTAAGCTCTATAATTTCAAGCTCCCTCATAGGCACGCCTTGAGGTTTGAAATAAGTTATATTTGGATTAAATTCTATTTTTCGGCAAAGTCTTGGTCTTGGCATATATTTGATCTTTTTTATGTTTTATGATAAATTATTTTTGAAAGAAGGCCACCGGTCTTCCATTTTTAGAGGAAGACCGGTTCCCGCGCCTTCTTTTATTTTTGCTGGGCTTGTAGGGCTGATAGGGCTGATTTTTTTTCTTTGATCGCCTCTAATTCTTTTTCAAGCATTTTTCCTCGTTTTCTAAAGCGGATAGTTCGTTTTTGGGAGAAATAAATCTCCTGCGACCGAAACCATAACCGCCACAGCAACCTCGTCCCATTCCTGACCCAGTGCCACAAGGCCCCATTCCTCGGCCAGTTCCCGCACTTTGGCCCATAGGGCCTGTTCCGTCTAATTTTGGCATAATATTTTTTTATTTCCTTTTTTATTTTAATAGATAGATCGACTTTTGGGAACTATCTATTATGAATATATACCCATTATTATTTGTTGTCAATATGTTATATTTTTGATAAGATAAAAATATTATTTAAGGTTAGCTTCAGAAATATTAAGTAAATAATTTATAACAATATGCGAAAAAATTGGGCATTGGGATTTTTGTGATTTCTATTCTTATTGGGTATCCCGGGGACATTAACCCAAGATTGGATTGATATGGTCTGGTTTATTTGGATTATTTGGTTTATTTATTTTATTCCGGAAAAAAGATAAAGAAAAACTTATCGTCGTTGTTTAGCAGAGATTTATTCTTTTGAAAGTTTTAAAATTTATGGAGGAAAAACTTAAACTTAAGTTTAACATAAACATATTTTTTATGACTAGACCAAAAAATATTATTATAGCCGTGGTTATAATAATAGTTATTCTATTCTTAGGTGTAGTTGATTTTGTTACGCATAAAGCAAATACTGCCCCTAACACCATTCCTAATAATATTCTTGGAGGAGATCGCGACGAACACGGTTGTATTGGTTCGGCCGGATATTCGTGGTGCGAGGGAAAAAATAAATGCTTGAGACAATGGGAAGAAGAGTGCGAATCAAAAAAAACATCAGCTGAAGAAATTCAAAGACTATTCGTAGAAAAATATCCTAAATATGTCGACACCATTACTGTGAGCGTGAGGATAGAAACCGAGAGTTATGCGCGTGGCGATGTGATTTTTGAAATTGGCGCGCCCGGAGGATATTTTTTTGCGATGAAAACCAATAATGCGTGGCAAATCGTTCTTGATGGTAACGGGCAAATTTCCTGCGGTTTATCAAAATATGGATTTCCTGACGAAATGCTTACGGACTGTGTTCGATAAAATAAATTTAGAAAATCACTAAAATTCGCGGTATTTTAATTAGAAATTTAAAAATTTATTATCAAATTAGATAGAGTCGAACAAATTAGCGAATAAAGACGACCAAAAGTGATTTATTAAAGGGGGTTTTGGGCGGATTAATTTCGAGGGTTGACTCTCACATTAACCAACAAAAAAAACAAATAAAATAATCAAAATTTGATTAAAGTGTAATAATTATGACTCAAGAAAAAGCGCTTTCCATACTTAAAACCGGTGTAAATGTTTTTTTGACTGGCGAACCCGGGTCTGGCAAGACACACACGATTAACGAATACGTGGCATATTTACGCAAGCAAGGGGTTGGACCGTCAATCACGGCCTCAACCGGCATTGCCGCCACCCACATCGGCGGAATGACTATTCATTCTTGGAGCGGTATAGGAATCAAACAGAAATTGGACAAACACGATCTTAATAAAATCGCGTCAAGCGGATACATCGCAAAACGTGTTCTATCCACTAAAATTCTTATCATAGATGAAATATCCATGCTTCACCCTGAAACTTTTTCTATGGTTGACGCCGTTTGTCGTGAAATCAGACAAAATCAAAATCCATTTGGCGGGCTTCAGGTTATTTTGGTTGGCGATTTTTGTCAATTACCCCCTATTATAAAATCAGAAGCTGAGAACAGCAGTCAAGCTAAACTCATTAAAGAGTCAACTGGTAGATTTGCCTATGACTCTCCTGTTTGGTCGCGATTAAATCCGATTAACTGTTATCTTACTGAACAATATCGGCAGGACGATAAAGATTATCTTAATATACTCTCGGCGGTCCGTCATAATATTTTCAATAATGATCATTTGCATTGTATTGAAACCAGAAAAATTAAGATTTGCGCCGCGCCAGATGGCGTACCAAAACTTTTTTCACATAATGTTGACGTAGATCGCGTTAATAGCGAAATACTCGCCAACCTTCCGACCGAATCGCAAATATTCATTATGTCCTCTCAGGGTTCCAAATTGTTTGTGGTCAGCCTAAAGAAGGGTTGCCTTTCTCCCGAAACACTTGAACTTAAATCCGGTGCCGCGGTAATGTTTACAAAGAATAATCCGAAAAGCGGATTTGTGAATGGTACGCTCGGCGTGGTTGAAGGATTTAATAAAGACGGCGGCGCGCCGATTGTAAAGACGCGAGACGGAAGGCGGATTGAAGTTAGGCCGATGGATTGGACAATTGAAGAAAACGGAAAAATTCGCGCCCAAATTACTCAACTGCCGCTTCGTCTGGCTTGGGCAATTACGGTTCACAAAAGTCAGGGAATGACTTTAGACGAGGCAGTAATGGATTTAAGTAATGTTTTTGAATTTGGTCAGGGGTATGTCGCGCTTTCGCGCATTAGAAGGTTTTCCGGTTTATATCTTTTTGGATGGAATGAACGCGCTTTTCAAGTGGATCCGGAAGTTTTTGCTAAAGATGAAGATTTTCGCAACGCCTCAAACGCTACAGAAACAGAGTTTTCTAAAATCTCTTTAGCTAAACTTCAAAAAATACAAGACGATTTTATTATTGCTTGTGGCAAAAAAAATTTAACAAAAGGGCGGAAAAATAAAAGGGCGCGGTTTGGGTAATTTGGATTGCATAAAAATAAGGCGGGTAATTGGAAAAAATATTAAAACATAAAATTAATGAATAAAAATAATTTTAAAAACAGAATATTGGTCAGCATCACCGGTTACAGAGATCGGGACTGGCAGAGTAAATTAAAAGAGATTGAGCGTTTTAGAATAAATAAAATAGCTCTTTTTTTGTCGCGATTTAAGCCAAAACAAAGAAAAAAGATTTATATTGCTTTATTAAAGTCAAAAATTAAATCAATTCCCTTTGTCCACGCTCGGCACGACATGAGAAAAGAAGAATTTAATTTTTTAATTAAACATTTTAATTCGCTTAAATTCACCATTCACGAAGACGCCTTTATTGATTTAAAAAAATGGAAAGGGCTTTATAAATATTTATACTTGGAGATGAATGTTGATAATTTTATTTCTAAAACCGTAGATGTGCGAAAAATCGGCGGATTTTGCGTTGACTTGTCTCATTTCAAAATTCAAGAAGAAAAATGGTCAAAAGAATTTGAATATATTATTAAAAGAAAAAATATCAGTCATTATTTCGCTTGTAACCATTTAAACGGCTATTCATATCAAAAAAATAAAGATTTACACACAGTCAAAAGTTTGAAAGATTTTGATTATTTAAAAACCCTGCCAAGATTTCTTTTTAGCCAAACAATCGCCATTGAAACGGATAATTCCATTGCCGATCAATTGAAATTTAAAAAATATTTAATCAAATTTTTAAACAAAGAAAAATAAATAATTTTATGAAAACCACTTTTTGCAGGACAAAAACTTCCGATAACTTGAGATTAGATGGTTTGCTTTTTGAACCGGACAAAAAATCTTCCACCGGTATTTTACATATTCACGGAATGGCCGGAAATTTTTACGAAAATATATTTTTAGATTCAATGGCTGAAGAATATACAAAAGCCGGATATGCGTTTTTAACCGTAAACACCAGCGGTCATGACTTTATCGCCGATTTTTCAATCGTCGGGGAAAAAGAACAATATAAAAGAGCGGGGCAAATTTTTGAAAAATTTGAAGATTGTGTTTCTGATATTGACGCGTGGCTTAAATTTTTTAAATCAAAGGGTTATAATAAGTTCATTTTACAAGGACACAGCCTGGGATCCGCAAAGGTTGTTTATTATCTTTATAAAAAGTCAGAAAGCGATTTAACAACGCTTGTTATAGCTTCACCGCCCGACGTATTGGGTTTGGCAAGAGTAAAGGCGGAAAAAAAGAATTTTGAAAGAGATTTTGCCGAAGCAAAAAAGTTGGTTGCCGAAGGCAAGGGTAAGGTTTTTCTCTCAAATATAATTTGGAATTGGTATTACGCCTCGGCGGGAACATATCTTAATATTATGGTTGATGGATCCGAAGCAGATGTTTTTCCAATTCTTAGGGGCGGTGATTTTAAGAAGTTGGAAAGTATAAAAATTCCAATCCTGGCTTTTTATGGCGGCGCCGATAGCGCGACAGTGTTCTCTCCAGAAAAAGATTTAGAGATTATAAAGAAACATCTCAAAAACAAAAAGTCAAAAACTTTATTAATCGGCACAGCGCCGCATAGTTATTTCAAACACGAAAAGCAAGTAGCCTTAGCGGTTGTTAATTGGTTGAAAGAAGTTTTGTAATTAAAATCACATCGTCAAAGAAGTAATTTTGTGGTAGTATGAAACAATATGGAAGAAGAAATTTTAAAAAAAATTGAAATGCATGATAAAAAACTCGAAGAGATTTATCGTTCTGTTGAAAAGACAAGAAAATATTTTCTTTGGACGCTTATCATAACTTTAGCTCTGTTTATTCTGCCATTAATCGGATTATTATTTATCATTCCCAATTTTTTAAGCGCTTATGCCGGCGGTTTTAATTTTTAGGATCGATTAGCAAAGGGCTAAAAATTTTTTTAGATACATCATTCAGTTGGAAAATGTCACTTTTTAAGAAATGGCATTTTTTCTATTATGCAGTTAGATTATTATGCAGCAAAATTTTTGGAAAAAATTAGATAAACCGATTACAGCCATAGCGCCGATGGCAAATATTACTGACGCGGCGTTTCGGCAAATGCTTTTGCTGTATGGCCGGCCTGACGTTTTTTTCACAGAATTTATTTCTGCGGACGGATTGTTTTCTAAAGGCAAAGAAAAATTATTAGTTGACCTTTGGTATAATAAAAAAGAACATCCGATTGTGGCTCAAATATTTGGGGCGAAACCAGAGCATTTTGAAAAAGCTGCAACAATAATCCGCGAACTTGGATTTGATGGCATTGATATTAATATGGGCTGTCCAGACAAAGATGTTGAAAAACAAGGCGCAGGCGCGGCTTTAATTAAAAATCCGGAGTTGGCAAAACAGATTATTAGAGCGACAAAAAAAGGAGCCGGTAAATTGCCCATTTCCGTAAAGACGAGAATAGGCTATTCTAAAAATCAGATTAAAGAATGGCTCCCTGTTCTTTTAAAAGAAGATCTGGCCGCGCTTACTGTTCACCTTCGCACAAGAAAGGAAGCACTAAGTATTGCCGCGCACTGGGAGTTTGCTCCTGATGTTGTGGAGCAGAGAGATTGTTGCGCGCCCGATACAATAATTCTTGGTAATGGCGACATAAACACAAAAGAAGAGATTTTTATAAAAACAAAAGAATTTAGTTTAGACGGAGTAATGATTGGCAGAGGAATTTTCGGAAATCCGTGGTTATTTTCGGAACAAAAACCCAGCGTTATTGAACGACTTAAGTGTTTAATAAAACACGCCGAAGTTTTTGAAAAAATATACAAAACAAATTATAATAAAAAAAACGGAGGAATGAAGGGTTTTGATGTCATAAAAAAATATTTCAAAGCGTATGCCAGCGGATTTGATGGCGCCAAAGAATTAAGGATTCTTCTTATGGACGCAAAAAATTCCATAGAAGTAAAAAAGATCGCAAAAAAGTTTATTACAGAGAATGGGTCGCTGATTAATTTTTAAAAAATAAATAAAAATAATATGTCACAAAAAGTGAAAATTGGGTTAGTGGTCGGCGTGGTTATATTGATTTTTGTCGTAATTGTTTTTTTGTACCAACAAAAAAATCAGGTCGAAAAAGAAAACGGCTCGGCCGAACAAAACATAGAAACAACCGCTATCTTAAATCCGATTAATGGTCAGGTGGTGGGCGAAAAAATAACAGAAACCAATCCATTTAAGGCGCCAGTCAGTCCGTACGAAGTTTATAAAAATCCTTTTAAATAATAATCAAACAATCAAAATGAGCAAATTCTTCAAAATTTTTTTAATGGGAAAACAATTAAATGGTGGACATCTATTTTAAAAGAAAAAGGACTTTTAGTTTTGGGTTACTATTATTTATGGAACAATTTTTATTATTTAGGATATTACTTTACTAGAATGAAAAATTCATTATATAAAATA
>CAZNTW010000029.1:0-7503 GCA_964576065.1 uncultured Gammaproteobacteria bacterium | reverse complement strand
GACTAGCGCATACTAGCGCATAAAAATAAAAAGATTTTTACCTACGAGGCGAGACCTCGTAATCTCGGCGCCGCTCGTCTGGGAAATGGAGATTAGTTATATTTCCATGATGAGCATGATGAGGTTCCACCTCATCATACATCATACCCATTTGAGTTTGTGATGAGGTTTTTGTGATGAGGTTCCACCTCATCATACCCTCATCATACCTCATCATAATTCCGTTAGTTTTAAAAAGGTTTAAATATGCCGTCAAAAAATATAATCAAAATTTACGCGCAAGGCGGAATTTACCACATCTATAATCGTGGTATGGAAAAACGAAATATTTTTATAGACAATCAAGATTATAGGATATTTACGTATTTTCTTAAAAGATATCTTTTATCTCTTGATGATCTTGATGAGGTGGAACCTCATCAAGGCTCTCATCAAGGCTCTCGCCAAGACAATGGAGAGATAGATTACATAAGACCACGTCAATGGCAATCATCAGAAATTTATAAAGAAATTCAACTTTGGTGTTTTTGTTTAATGCCCAACCATTTTCATTTATTACTTAAACAATTTACAGAAAAAGCGATAATAGAATTTATGCGGCGACTCACTAATTCATACACCAGATATTTTAATGAAAAATATAAACGAGTCGGCGCGCTTTTCCAAGGGAGCTACAAAGCGGTTTTAGTGGAAAATGAATTTTATTTACTACACCTATCTCGTTACGTTCACGCCAATCCGCGAGAATTGTTTAAAAATATAGAAGATTTTAGAAAATATTCTTATTCAAGTTATTCAGACTATCTTGGCGATTGCCATACCAAATGGGTCCATCCCCAAGAAATTTTGAGTTATTTTGGAAAACAAAAAGGCGATTTGGGTGGTGATGAATTTTCTTCTTATCAGAATTTTGTGGAAACCTACAGTGAAGACGAGAATCGCAAAATTTTAAAAAACCTGACATTAGATTAATTTTTATGGTAAGTTTGGCAAGGTTCCACCTTGCCAAAGGGTATGACAAGGTGGAACCTCATCAGACTCATCAGATGAGTGCCGGGTGAGACCTCATACGCACGTATATAGAAAAAATAAAATAAATATTTAAATATTAATTTTTTAAAACTATGTTTGCCAAAATTTTGTCGGCGGTAAACGAAGGATTGGAATCAAACTTAGTTGAAGTGGAAATTGATGTTTCGCGCGGTATGCCGGTTTTTGAAATCGTTGGTTTGCCTGATAAGGCCGTGAATGAAGCAAAAGAAAGAGTGCGGTCGGCGATTATCAATTCCGGTTTTAAATTTTTGCCCAATAACAGCAAGCGGTTGGTGGTGAATTTGGCGCCGGCTGACGTGAAAAAAGAAGGCTCAATTTATGATTTGGCCATTGCCGTCGGTTTATTATCCGCCACCGATCAAATCAGCCCGGCGCAGAAAAAACAATTTTCCGATTTTGATAATCAATATAGTTTTGAAAAAAATAATTCAGCGCAGCAAAAATCTAAAGGCGCGCCTGCTGGCGCGCCGATGAATTTGAACATTGACCTAAATGTTGACCCTCGGGGTCAACATAATCCTCGGGGTCAACATAATCCAGATCAACATAATTTTACAACGTCGCCGAATAATTCAATCACGGATATTTTGCCGGAAAATAATTTATCAGCCGCTTCATTAGAAAATAATCAAAATAATTCGGCCGGCGAAAAAGATAATCAAGATAATCAAAATGACATACTGCCAATTCAATTAGAAAAGCTTTTCAAAAAAGCTTTTTTCATTGGCGAGTTGGCGTTGAATGGAGAGTTTCATTATACCAAGGGAATTTTACCAATGGTTTTTTTGGCTAAAAAAATCGGCGTAGAAAATATTTTTTTGCCGGAAGTGAACGCAAAAGAAGCGAGCTTGGTTCAAGGGCTGAATATTTATCCAGTAAAATCGCTAAAACAGTTGATTGATTATTTAAATGGACAAGAACAAATCAAAACATTCACGGGAACGGACTGGGAGGAATTAATTGTTGAACCGGAATATGAATTTGATTTTGGTTATATCAAGGGACAAGAATTTGCCAAGCGGGCAATGGAAGTGGCGGCGGCCGGCGGGCATAATATTTTAATGATCGGCGCGCCGGGCGCGGGAAAAACATTATTGGCGCGAGCCTTGCCGTCAATTTTACCGCCGATGAGCAAAGAAGAAATTTTAGAAGCGACAAAAATTTACAGCGTCGCCGGACTTTTGCAAGAAAACGAATTATTAAAAATCCAACGGCCGTTTCGTTCGCCCCACCATACGATTTCCGACGTGGCAATGGTCGGCGGAGGACAGACGCCGAAACCAGGCGAAGTAAGTTTGGCGCATCGCGGAATTTTATTTTTAGACGAGTTGCCGCAATTTTCAAGACAGGTGATTGAATCGCTTCGTCAGCCAATTGAAGACGGAAAAATATCAGTGGCTCGAATTCGCGGGTCGGTTTCTTATCCGGCAAAATTTATTTTAGTCGCTTCAATGAATCCGTGCCCTTGCGGTTATTACGGCGACGAGGAAAGAGAATGCAAATGCAGCGCCGGAGAAATTGTTAAATATCGCAAGAAAATTTCCGGTCCGTTCTTGGACAGAATTGATATTCATTTGGATATTCCGCGGGTGAAATTTGAAAAATTATCAGACGAAAAAGTGGCGGAAAGTTCTGAAGAAATTAGAAAGCGAGTCAAGGCGGCGAGAAAAATTCAAACCGAAAGATTTTCCAAAATAGGAAAATCTAAAATTATTTGCAATGCCGAAATAAGTTTCCGTCAAATCAATGGATTTTGTCCCATAGACAAACAAGGCGAAGAGCTTTTGAAAAAAGCGGTTGATCAATTTGCTTTGTCGGCTCGCGCTTATCATCGGATTTTAAAAATCAGCCGAACTATTGCTGATTTGGCCGGAGAAAAAGAAATTAAAGTTGAACATTTGGCCGAAGCTATACAATATCGGACAAAATTGGAGGAGGAAATATAAGATTCATAAATTTTTTCCAGAGGTCGGACTTCTTTGATTATTTCGTTTAAGGAAGTCCAACTTCTAAGAAATCGGCAAACAAAATTCTAAATTTTCTGCCTGCGCCGGCAGATATATTTCAACCAAAAAATAACAAATAAAATTTTTTAAAGGTCGAACCTCCCTAAAGTATTCGTATCATTCACCCGAATAGGTTTGACCTCCAAGAATTAGAGAGGCTGAACCTTTTTATTCAAATTTCTTTATTCAGTTTTATTGGTTTTTTGGATCTCAAATGTCCACTCTTTCTATTTTATAAACGTTGCGAATAAATTCCAAATTCTATATTCTATATTCTATCCTATGTTGACCTTAAGAAAATTTTTAGGCGATAAAGGAGAAAAAATCGCTAAAAAATATTTAAAAAAACAGGGTTATAAATTTTTAGCCAAGAATTTTCGCGCTAAAACGGGCGAGATAGATTTAATTTTCTCCACCAAAGGCGGATCAGTTTTTACTAAAAAGGATAAAAAACAAAATGAAATTATTTTTGTGGAAGTAAAAACCAAGTCCAATGAAAATTTTGGTTGGCCTGAAGAAGAATTTAACGCCGACAAAAGAAAAAAAATGTGGCGAACTGTTCAGTTTTGGCTTTGGCAAAATAAAATAGAAAACGATAATTGGCGGATTGACTTGGTGGCGGTTGATTTTTCACAAAATAAATCAACGCCGGAAATCCGCCACTATCAAAATGTTTTTTAAATCTGCTATAATATATGAGACTGTTGATTAATTCAACAGTCTCACCCTGAACGAAGTGAAGGGTCTCATTATAGTCGTATGAGATCCCTCGCTTACGCTCGGGATGAGAGTGTTTCATAATTATTCAACACTCTTAATTTGGGATTTCTGACTCGGAATTTAAATATTGGTTGTGCTTTGCGTTAATTCGTCGTTCCTATAATTTGTGAAGATTCGTTGTCCCCTTAATTCGTGATTTGTGTTTATTCGTTATCTTTCTAATTCGTAACATTTGCATAAGAGATCCCAATTCTTACGTTCGTAAATATGAAAATACTCAAAAAAATAAAAAATAAATATAGAAAGTCGGCGGATGACAAAAAAATATCCGATAAAAAATATAATTTTTGGTCAATTGTCACAGTTGTTATTCTTTTGGCGTTATTTTTTATTTACGAACAAACCAGCCGTGAACCAAAAGTTTCTTATCTGCCGCCGGCTGATATTGCGTCCGGCGAAGAAATTGAAACAGTAGACGAGGTAAAAATAAATTTAGAAGAACAAAAACAACAAGAACGAATAAAAATAGAACAAAATCCAGATATAACCAGTCGCGATTTGGAAGCGACTTTCAGTGATTCTTTCTCCGGACAAGGATGGATAGACGAAAGTCTGACCGACTTATATTTTGATTGGAACAGCACAAAATTTTTTTTTCCGCCGGCGATCGAGTTAAAAGAAATTTTAAATAACGACGCTTTGAATCAATTTACAATAAAAGACGCTGTTTTGGGCGATGAGAAAATTTTAATTTTTGGAAAAAATAAAATTAATGGAGCAAGTGAAATAAAAATTTGGCGACCAAAAGAAAATATTTGGCAAGGAATAAAATCAAATTTAATCGGGTTTGGTCAATCGGACGAAATAATAAGCGCTAAATTTTTAAAACAAGGAAAATGGTTGGTATTTGCCAAAGATAATAATAGCAACATTAAAATAAGTTTTCTAAATCAAGATTTTCTTCTCAATAAAAATAAAGACTTAGGCCCAAACTTTGATTCAAAAATAATTTGCGGAGAAAAAATTTGTTTTTTACGCGACAATAATAATTTTTTTGAATTTGACATTGCCGTTGAAGAAATAAAAAAATCAGAAAAAATCGCGGAAGTTTTTAAAGACAAATCGCCAGAGCAAATTGACACAACTTTTTTTAATAGTGAAAAAAGCATTTTAATCGCGGCGTCTTTTGGAAATAATTCTACTTTTTGGCAGTATGACTTAGAAACGGGAATAATCAGTCAGATTTTTTCAAAAACATCAGAATATCCTGGCTATTTAACAGTTTTTTCGCGCGCCAATGGAAAAATTTTTGTTTTGCGCGGCGGTTATTTGACCGAAGCTTATGAAGTCAGCGAAGACAGAAGTGTTAATGATTTGAGTCAAAAATTTGGTATCAGAATTTTCTCAAATCAACCAGCCCAAATTTATGAAACCGAAGATATTCTTTATATTAAAAATGAGAACGGATCAATAATAAGATGGGACGGGTTTTTAAATTTTCAGGTCAACTCTCTTTTCGGTCTCAATTTTACTCCCGACGCTTCAACAATAACAAGAACAGTCGAATTGGACAAAACTAAAAAGATTATAAATAGTTATTATTTTGTAAGCGTGCCCGGCGCCGGAACAAAAATTTATCAAATTTCAGACAAAGGATTTGATTTTAGCCGGCCGCGTCAGATTGTTTCCAAAAAATTCAATTCCAACGGAACAATCGTGCGGTCGGCGCAAATAAGGGCAATGGATAGCGACGCGGCCGGAGCCAAGATTGCTTATTTTCTTTCCAGCGATGACGGTCAAACTTGGGAAGTGGCGGAAGTCGGGAAAACGCGCATTTTTGAAAAACCCGGAGAAAACTTGCGCTGGTCGGCTACCATTATCCCCGATGAAAATAATCCGCTCAAAACTCCTTATTTTGACAATATGTTTTCCACTTATTGGTATAGCAAATAACACTTGTATTATTTTTTCAATTTACTATAATTTAATTGATTTACGGCGAACAAATTGACGCGTCTGGTTTTTGCGTTTAGAAAGCTAATTTTTCTAAAATCTCAAATCATCCATCATCTATCATCCAACTATATGAGCAATGAAATTAAAAAAAATTTGGAAATTATAAACAGGCATTTTGATTTTATGAAAAAAACTTATAATGTTAAAAAGATAGGTATTTTCGGTTCAATGGCCAGAAAAACGGAAAAAAAAACAAGCGATATAGATATCTTGGTGGAATTATCACAACCAACAAGTTTTTTGGAATTTATCAAATTGGAAAATTTTCTAAAGAAATCTTTAGGACGGCGGGTTGATTTGGCAACAAAGAATTCATTAAAACCGATAACAAAAAAAAATGTTTTAAAAGATATAGTTTATGCGCGATAAAGGAAAAATTCTTTATATAGATGATATTAAAAAATCAATCGCGAAGATTGAAAAATATACAAAAGATTTATCTATCAACGGTTTTAAAAAAGATTCGAAAGTTATAGACGCGGTGATTAGAAATTTAGAAATTATCGGCGAAGCGGCAAAAAATATACCTCAAGAAGCTAAAACAAAAAATCGTTTAATCCCATGGCAAGAAATAATAGCAATGAGAAATAAAGTAATTCACGAATATTTTGGGGTTGATTTGGATATACTTTGGGAAACCATAAAGAGAGACATTCCAAAATTAAAAAAAGAATTTAGAAAATTGTAGTTTTTCGGGTAGAATAGGGGGCGTAGATCCCCGAGTCAACAGACCAGTCTAACAGGGGGGTCCGTCCCTGTTACGTCTTTTCCGCTTGATAAGGCTTTATTTAATAGGCTTTGACAGGGTCCGTCCCTGTCAGCCAAAATCTACGAGGTCTCGCCTCGTACACAGAAGATGGTGTGTTATTGGAGGCTGAGCCTCCAAACTTTCTAAGAATGAAAGCATTGACCGAAATGATGTTGACCCCTCGGGTTAACAGATCCAGGGTGAATAGTTTAGAATTTAAGATTTAGAATTTTGATATTGTTTGTTATTTCGTGCTTGGAATTTGGGATTTAGTTGTTATTTGAGACTTTATTGGAAATTTGTTATTTGTAATTTGTTTCCCATTTCCCATTTCCCATTTACTATTTCCCATTTACCATTTACTATTTACTAATTTAATTTTATGTCTAAAAAAAACATTTTAACCATTATTATCGTTTTAGTTATTATTATTTTGGCGATAGTTTTAATAAATTCAAAATCAGAATCGCCAGTCAAACAAGAAGAAAAAAATTTTGAGGAAGAAATAATATCCGAAGAACAGGGAAGTTTGACTAAACAGGAAGCGCCGGAAAACATTACAGTGCCAGAGTTAAACGAAACTCCAGTAGACGAGAATGTGGCAGTGCCTCTAACGGTTTCTCAGGCTGCGCCCGGTGTAACGGCAATGCTGCGCCGATTTGAAATAAAAGCGGAAAACGACGAATTCAGTCCGTCGGAAATTATTGTTAATCAGAATGACACGATTCATATTGATTTTACGGCGGTTGATAAAGAATATGATATGACGTTGCCTGATTATGGGATGAAAGCCGTAGCCGCAAAAGGCGAAACAAAAGTTTTTGAATTTCAAGCAGTCGGATCAGGAAAATTCTTGTATTATTGCGATTCTTGCGGCGGAATAGAAAGTAAAACCCAAGGACACATTACAATCTTGCCAAAAAAATAAAGGAACACGCAAATTGTTGACCCCTCGGGTCA
>CAZNTW010000028.1:0-7848 GCA_964576065.1 uncultured Gammaproteobacteria bacterium | reverse complement strand
CATTTTTGGCGTTTTACGCCAACATTGTTGCGTTAGATTCTGGACTCAAATTAATATAAAGAATTATATAAATGTCAATATGACAATAGACAAAATTATATTACTTTGTTTTGTTATTAAAATAATTATTATTTATGTATACATAGAATAATCTAATGATTTCCTTCCTTTTTATTTTAAAACGTCACTCAAAAATTAATAATCATTATAAATTTAATTTTATTTAATAAAAAGGGCTTAGAGAATATACTATTATTTTACGGCGCAAAAATTGTTCCATAAATAAAGCAATTCTTTTGTTTTTTGTGTTTTCGATATGTTAAAGTTCTTCTAAAAATGATTTTACGAAGCACGGGTTGGCTGGATAATTAGTAATTTCGGTTATTGGAACATTTCCCTTCAGGGGTAGCCTGTTCTTGTCTATACTGATCAGACAAGTCTGCGGCACAGGCAGACTGTCCTTGTCTACTTGGCGGAGATCAGAAGTTCGCCTTTCCCGAGCTCACCGCCTAAGGGCTCATTGTTAAAGTCCTTTTGTTAAAAAACATCAAAACATTAATTATTACATAGCGAGATAGCACTATGCGGAGAAAGTGGCAAAAATATAAAAAATAGCACTAATTCTTTATCAAAGATAGACTCCATCCAGCATGGGGACAAATTTTGTCACAAAAATGGGTTATTGGATTTATGGGGACAGGCGGATATTTATTAGCTATGCGAAGTTTTATAGGAATTGGGTCTCGGGAATAATTACCCCTGTTGGTGGGCGGGTGGCAGGAGAGTAGCCTGATGTTGGCCCTGCTATCTCTATGGGTGAGGGCAATCTATGGTTGAGGTTGGATTTAGAGAGTAATTTTAATAAATCCCAAGGATTGATTTTCTTTTGTAGGGGGTTCTGCGGGGACCAGCCCCAAGCTCATAATTTAGAGACCAGATCACACCATAAAGGACAATTATTCTAACGAGATCATTATATTTTTTTAACATAATTATTTTTTAGCGTCATAATGTGTCTAAGTTTAGGGAGTTTTTATTATAAATTATGAGTTAAATAAAAATGTTCTTTGAAGAACATTTTTATTTTTATGGCGTAATAAATATATCGATTAATAGATAAATCCTTTTAATAGAGAGGTATTATCAGTGTCGTAAATTATAACAATATAGCCAATAAAGACAATAATAAGGGTTTTGATTGTTTGTGTTTTAATATAATTAAAACCGTGAGTGATATTTATCAAAAAACAACTTGAGCTTTTAAATAAATGAGTTATCATGGGCAATTTAATAAAAAAACGAATATTTTACGGGACAGTTTAATTACCGCAAACGTGAGCCCGTTTGTGGTAATTAAGAAACAAAAATAATAAAACATTTCCGTTAGTTGTTCGGAACCTTTTTGAATTCATTTGAGGCTGAGCGCCTTGGATGTTTGTCCCAAAAACTCAGTTCCCTCGACTGTGAAGTTTTCAGACCTTTTTGTTTTAAAAGACATCAGGATGTTAGGAAAACTGAACAGCCCAAGAGGATTGAGATTAAAAATTTTATATATTATATTTCTCCTTTCTTCTCCTTATATTCATTAAAATGGCTTAAGATAAAATCATAACGGTCAATATTGGTTTTAACTCTTTGATTCTCCGAGTTT
Organism: uncultured Gammaproteobacteria bacterium; assembly: GCA_964576065.1. GTDB lineage: Bacteria > Patescibacteriota > Patescibacteriia > UBA2591 > UBA6264 > CAZNTW01. Next base: position 6,197 of record CAZNTW010000028.1, on the reverse strand, counting down.
GGGAACCAACCCACGGCTTCATTTATCCTTGTCTCATAAGAAGAAATTAATTCTTCTCGACTGTTGATTCCGTCTCTGACGATTTTGTCGTGAATTTCTTTTAAAAGGTCGTCGAATTTTTGTAACCTGGCCTCAAAATCAAACTCGGTTTCATCAGGAGAAATTTTGTGAAAAATTTTATTGAAAACATTCATAAAATAAATTTAGATATTATTAAATATTTTACTCAAAGTTATTCTAACAAAAAATCGGGACAAAACAAGTCCCGATTAATAGATAAGGCAAAAACTAGATTATTTTTTTAGATAAACGAACAACGTTTCAAAATTTGGCAGTTTTGACGGCCCATTATAAGTTATAATCTTTTGGTCTGGTTTCCAGTTTGGGAAATTTGAGGTGTTGGTTATAACCACAGCTCCCGATTTTAATTCTTTTTGCAATTTTTCTTCTAACGGAGGCATCCGATCGTACCAAAGATATGTATAAATAATATCAGCGTCTTTTAAATCAGTTTGAAAAATATCTTGTTTTTGAAAATTAATTTTTCTTTTTAAAAATTTGGCTTTTATTTTGGCAAAGAAAATTCTAACGGAATTATTGTCTATACCATAAACATCAAACTGTGGCAGGTTTTTTTTAATTTCTAAAATTACAGTACCGCGAGCGCAACCTAAATCAAAAAAATTCTTTGCTCCGGGCTTGTGTTGAGAAATAGCCACAATTAAAGCCTTAATGGCTCTTTTGCTGGTAGGCAGGTCGTGGCTGAATAAAACAGAATCCAAAAGAAAAACAAAGAAAAATATAATTAAGGTAAATAATAAAACAAACAATAAAAGTAGTCCGGCTAACATTAAAACGTTCATAAATAATATTTAAAAAATAAACTAACTATTGCTTTGGCTACATTTTGTGGCGCTCCCGAAGACGGAAAGTGGTGCAATTCAATACAAGGAACGCTGTTTAATTCTAGAATTGCGCAGGGTTGACTTTTCCATGATTGAGAAATGTCTTGCGCTAAAAAATCCAGACCAACCACTCGGACATTAAAAAATTTTGCGACTTCTTTAAAAAGTTTAAGGTTATCAGGGTGAACCCGCGGAGTCATTTCTTCCAGGTCGCCGCCTAATTTCAAGAACGAATCTTTTTGCAGATAGATAATTTCATTTACCTCGGGAACAGAAGAGAGATTGCGTTCGGTCGCGGTTAATAGTTCGTAAGTTGTTTTGTCGATTATTATTTTATGCAAGACGTGGTCGGTTGAATTTATTTTTTGCCGTCGAGGAGAGTTATTTTTTTCGTCAATAAGTTTTTGAATACTTGATTCTCCGTCACCAACGACGTTGGCGGGGATTTGCTTAACACAAGCGATAAAATCAAAATCGATCACGGTGGCGCGATATACAAAAGAATCAGGAATAAATTTTTCTATAATAAAACATGGGGAATAAGAGACGGCTTTATTAATGGCGGATATAAGTTTTTTGGAGTCATTAATATTTGTGGTAACATGGCGACTGACTGATCCTCCGCGCGGTTTAACCACCAAAGGAAAACCAAGATTAAGACCAAAGTTAACGGATTTATTTTTTTGCCAAAACCAGAAAGCTCGTCCTTCGGCCAAAGGAAAACCGCCGACCTTAAGGCGTTTTTTCGTTTTTTCTTTATCATCAATTGTTGCTGTTCCTTGTTTGCCAACAAAATCAGCAATAGGCAAACTATCAAAACTGATAATTTTTTTATTTATTTCAGCCTGAAATCTGTCGGTATAGCCGAACGGCCCATAAAATCCTTTAAATTTTATTCCCGATTTTTTAGCCTCATTTATAAAGCAAGCCGTTCTGGCCTGAATATCAGAATCGGCAAAGTCGTCTCTTAAAGAAACTAATTTTAAAAAAAGAAATAATTTTTCTATTAAAGTATTGATAAATAAATCAATTTTTCTCGGTAAAAACGGTTTAGGTAAAACTCGGCTGATAATTTCATCTAACCAGGTTTGAATATGATAAGTTGATGGTTTCCCGCAATCGTCGCAAAATTTTTTATTGAATTTTGACATAGTCAGATTATACATAATTTTTAAATAAACATAAAGCCCGATAAATATCGAGCCTGCGTTTGTAATATAAGAAAATTAATAAATTTTGGCGGGATATTCCAAATTTTGCGCGAAATTTTTTTGAGAGAAACTGAATAGTTGCCGCGCTACGCGCGGCAGGAATGAAATTTGACGCTCGGGCGAGTAAAGACCATCCTTTGTTAAAACTACGGACGGGTAAAAAGGGGCTTTTAGGGGCCTGCTTGCCGGCAGGCAGGGAATTCCTGCCCGCTCTCACTTCCACCGCTTCTTTTTTTATCGCCGCAATTTTTCGTGCCAACGAAGTTGGCGCGCCGTCCGAAGTTCATTTTAGGTGTAGCAAAAATAAAAAGTATTGACAAAAAATAATTACGGGTGTATATTCAAAACAGATAAAATATAAAGGTCGGGTTATTTATTTAAAAATTAAAAATGAGATAAAAAATATGCCAAGATATAATGGAACGGGTCCTTCGGGTTCAGGCCCCAGCACGGGCTGGGGGTTGGGCCCTTGCGGTGGAGGAACGGCCAATGGTCGTCGTGGAGGCGGTCGCGGATTGGGTTGGAGAAGGTTTTGGGGATATTATCCCACTCCCGCCCTTTCTAAAAAAGATGAAACCGAGACGCTCTCAGAAGAAGCGAAGATAATGGAGGAAGAATTGAAGAACGTCAAATCTCGCTTAGCCGAACTCAAGGGTCAAAAATAACGAAATTTTTGCTCCATGGTTAATAATTAACAATGGAGCGGCTTAGTTTAAAATTGTAAGTTAAAAAATAAAAGGAAGCAATAATATGAAAATAAATATTAAGCTTGTCTTTTTAATATTATTTTCAATTTTTGTGGTGGTAAGCTTGATAGGTTTTTGCTATCTAAGGTTTGGAATAAAAAAATCGGAGGTAAGCGAAGGAACAGAAACGAAAGCCAAGGGGATAATGCTTCTCATAGAATATAAAGATATAATCGGATTATCTAATTTTGTGAACGAGATGCAAAAAAGGAATATCTACGGTCTTTTAATGGTTACTCCGGAATTTGTCCAAAAGAATTGCGAGACTATAAAAGAAATAACAAAACATAATGTGGAAATAGTTGCTTCTAATATAGGCGCGCCTTTTTGGGACATACCGTATGAGGAACAAAAAACAAGAATTCTTGAAATGAAGAAAGGAATAGAGTCATGTACTGGAATCCCAATAAGAATTATTTCTTCTACTTATATGGCTTCTGATGCCACGACCATAAAAGTTGCCCATGAACTGGGGATACCTTATGTTACCGCCAGAGGAACCACTGACGCAAAAGCCACGGTTTATCAGGTAGAAGATTATCCTGATGTAAAAATATTATCAGTTTCAAATATTCCTAAAGTGCAGTATAAATATGGTTCTCTTTGTGATTATTCTTATTTTGAAAGAAATGGAACGCCAAACGATATGATGGAAGAATTAACAAGAGCCGTTGAACCGCTTACTCCAAAAGAGCAGGCCAGATACGGCCTATCTCACAAAATAACTCCAACTACGCATACAAATATTGGCGGATACTTGAAGCCCTGGATTGGTATGTGGGTTAATTTTTGGGACACAATAAAAAACAAAATCCAATGGGTAAACTTAGATGAATTTATGGCTGATGCCGATTGGAATCTGCCATTATGGTAAATTCCAATAAACAAAAATAACCCTTATACGCCAGAAAAAATCAGACCGGTGACTTCATATGGAGAAATAGAAAAAGTCCAGAATCCCTGTCTAGTAGAAGATATCGGTAAATCCGAATCAGAGAGAAAAGAACAGGTCTCGAAAACAGAAAAAAATATAGTGTCGGAAACAAAATAATAATATTCCATAATGGTAAGGGTCTAATGTGTTTAGAAGCATTAAATTTTATAAAGACAATAGATTATCCGATAGAGCAAATTCTTGATTCCGAAGAAGGATTTAGCGAAAAATTGGATAAGCTCAAAGCAGAATTTGGTAGCAGTGAAGGAATACACCCCCTGTTCGGTTATTATCCGATAATTTTTATTAAAAACAGGGATTTTTTTGGGTTCAACGAAGCGATAAAAAATGAAATTTTAAAAGAAATTGGGAAACAAAAATTAACTTAAAATAAAATTCACCTCGTTAGATATTTTGAATTTTGATATTTAACGGGGTGGTTAAAATTTCAAATATAAACTATATGGATAAGATAAAAAATAAAAATATATCTAACGGGGTGAAAATTGCAATAAGTTCAATCGGAAAAAGCCTTAATGACAATATCTCCGAGGTTTTTGGGCGGTGTCCCTATTTTATCATCGTTGATATTAAAAAAAGTGTGATTAAGGAAAACGAAATTATTAAAAATGTCGGTGATAGCCAGATAAGTGGTGCGGGCATGGCGGCCGCTAAAATGATAGCCGAAAAAGGAGTTAATGTTGTTATTGCAAAGAACGTGGGTCCGAGAGCTTTAGATGTTTTAGAGCAGTTTGGTATCAAAATATTTGATGCTAGCGGTAAAGCCAACAAGGCACTGCAAGATTTTATTAATAAAAAATAACATGGACAAGCCAAAAATAAATTATCTTGTTGATTCCACGGCTTTCATTTCTTTTTTAGTAACTTCAGTTACCGGATTAGTAATTTTTATATTTTTACCGAGCGGTGTTAGGCAGGGTAGGCTTCAAGAATTTTTTGGGATGAACAAGGGAACGTGGAATTTTATTCATATTTGGTCTGGCATACTGATGCTTGTTTTCGTGGTCATTCATTTGATTTTGCATTGGGGTTGGATAGCATACATGACAAAAAATGTTTTTGGGGGCATAAAAAATAAGTAGATAATTTAATAATATAGGATACACAAAAAATAAGTTGTTAATAATTTTCATTATCATTTTAATAATCGCCTCGGTGGGAATTTTTTTGGGTTATTGTTATTCATTATTGCCAGGGCATTATCCGCAAAAAAATAAAAAAGCGTGTGAAAGTGTAGGCGGAGAATGGACTAACAGTCAAAACATTTGTCTTTTAGCCAATAAAAAGGCTGGTGAAATATGTACTGATGGAGCCCAATGTGAAAGTGGTATTTGTTTTCCACCAGATTTAAGTGAAAATCAGAAAGTAATGATTGCTAAAGAACTAATAAAAAATATTATTGGGACATGTTATCCTAATAATTTTCCAACTGGTTGCGTAAAGCAAGTAATTATGGGTACGATTTCAAAAGAATCAATGTGTCTAAATAATTAAATTAAAAATATGAAAATTGTTGTTCCAACAGATGGAAAAACAGGCTTGAAAGACAAAGTCGCCAATCATTTCGGCCGATGCCAAACTTATACTTTTCTTGATGAGAAGGGCGAAGTGATTGAGATAATTAAAAATACCAGTGAGCATATGGGTGGGCAAGGATTGCCTCCGGAACTGATGAAACAGCACGGAGCTGATATTTTGTTATGTCACGATCTCGGATCGAGAGCAATCAGTTTATGCGAAGAATTAGGAATTGATGTATATACTTGCCGAGCGGAAACAGTAAAAGAGATTTTTAAAATGTGGGAAAATAATAAAATTAAAAAAGCAGGCATGGAAGATGCCTGCGAACAACATAAAATATGAAAATCGCAATAACGGGCGGAAAGGGAGGGGTGGGAAAATCAATGGTGGCAACTTCGCTGGCTGCGGAATTTGCTAAAGCTTATAAAACAATGCTTATTGATGCCGACGCAGAATGCCCCAATGACCATCTTTTACTTTCCATAAAGAGAAAAAAACATACAACTATTTATCAAACAATTCCAAGATTTGACTATAGCAAATGTAAAAAATGCGGTCAGTGCGCTTTAGCTTGTAAAAAAGGCGCTATTGTTTGGGTGCAAGGAAAATTTCCAGCTTTTGTCAAAGATGCTTGCGTTGGTTGTATGGCTTGCAAAACGGCTTGTCCTTATGGAGCGATAACGGAAACAAAAAAAGAGATTGGCGCGATCTATACAGGAAATAATTATAATGTTGATTTAGTTTCAGGCGAGCTTAAGTTGGGAGAACTTGCCTCCGGTGAAGTGGTAGCCGAAGTAAGAAAATATTCCGATAAAATTAATGAAAAAACAAAAGCTGATATAATGGTTATTGATTCTTC
>CAZNTW010000027.1:0-8157 GCA_964576065.1 uncultured Gammaproteobacteria bacterium | reverse complement strand
TTTTTATTATTTAGGATATTACTTTACTAGAATGAAAAATTCATTATATAAAATATATAAACAAAAATCAAAAACCAAATAGACAAATTCCATCATTGTGATACCATTAGATAAATTAATAAGAGATAGATTATGTTGCAATTTGAGGCGACAAAAGAACAAAGGGAAAAACTTTTTAATATTTTTTTAAAATATAAAGAAATTCGTCCAAAACTAGAGAGAAATTTTGATCAATTTTTAGCAACAGAAAATACGGTTCTCCGACGCGCTATGTTGCTAGGAAATATTTTAGAAATTTCACAAAAACAATTACTTTTTCTTGGAGACGACGACCTTACTTCCATAGCCTTTGCTTTGTTTTTTAAAGTAAAGAGAATTACGGTTATTGATATTGATGATCGGCTTCTGCAATTTATAAAGATGGTTGTTTTAAAAGAAAATTTATCAATAGAAACGTTTAGACAGGATCTTAAAGATCCCCTTTCTAAAACAAAATTTAAAGATTATGATATTTGTTTTTTTGATCCTCCATACACGCCGGTCGCCATAAATATATGGCTTATTAGAGCCATGGAGTCAACGTTGGGGAGTGGGAGTAATCAAGCGCGGAAAAATCCTAAAATTATTTCTCGCAAGCATTATTTTATGTGTTATGGATACACAAACCAAGAAACCGAAAGAGGATTAAAAATTCAACAAATAATCAGTTCTCTCGGTCTTATTATTCAAGAGAAAATCAGAGGATTTAATCATTATTATGGAGCTAAGTCAATAGATTCTCAAAGCGATCTCTTTTTACTTCAACCAACGCCAAGGGTGGACATTCGCAAACTCGACATTGCCCGTAGTCATTTTTATACAGGACAAAAAACAACAGATTAAATATTGGAGTTATTGTTAAATTTTTTAAACCAACGAAAGTTATTAAAAGATTAATCTTAAGATAGGTTAAGCGTTTTTGCTATCTGCGTCGATTAAGAGAATAGCATTATAAGAATTATTAAAACCGCAAAATAGATTTTATTGTCTCTTATAGAAATTCAGTGTTTATTAGAGTAATTAAGGTGTTAGATTAATTATTAATAAAAAATGAGGGAATTATGAGCAAAAAAGTTTTGTACGCGGTTATGGTTATTTTGGTTTTGGTTATTGTGATCGGCCTGATTGTTTTTAGCAAAAACAATACATTAAAAGAAGCGTCGGAACAAACACAAATAGAAACCCAAGCAACTGTCATAGAAGAAGAAATGATTGATTGCGGTCAAGCGGAAGACCCGGGGTGTTTTTTAAGCAGAATGAATGGGTGTTTGCCGGTAACCACAAAAATGGTGGGATCAGATGGCTCAACAAGTATTGACCTGACGATTTTGGGACAAGAAAACGAGAAGTGTCATTTTCAAAGAAAAATTAACGGCGTGATGGATATGGATTGTTATTTTTCAAAAGGAACGCTTAATTCGGACACACTTGATCAGATGTTTGGCAATGACAAAGGATTACAAAAAGTAGTTGACGAAAGTTGTCAGTCGGGATGGTAATCCACGCTGATTATTTAAAAAGACGACAAAAATTATAAAAACTACCGGAATTATTTTCGGCAGTTTTTATTTATAAATTTTAAATCAATGATTTACCCCAATATTATATTAAAAATGTAACCGATAATAATGATGTTAATTGTTGTTAAACCAAAAAAATAAATTAATAATTTCATTTTCATCACTCTTTTAAGAATTAAGGCTTCGGGAATGGATAAGCCAACTACGGCCATCATAAATGCCAGAGCTTTTGATTTTTTCTTTATCAGAAGTATATCCAGTTAAAATAGGCTTATTGTTTATAATTAGAACAGGGCTTTGCATTAAACCCAAATCTATTATTTTTTTAACATCATCAATATATTCAACTTTTGTGTCGAGGCTCATTTCAGTCACTGTTTTTTAACTAAATCGTAAAATTTTCTACAGGTCGGGCAACCCGATCCCAGAATTTGAATTTTAAGGTTATTTTTCATAGTTTTATAAAAATTTATTTAATGTTGAATTTAATTTTAATGTTTTTCTTTTATTAATTGAGTAATAAATATTTAGTCCTTGTCTTCGCGATTTTATAAAATTAAAATTCTTAAGCACTTTAAGGTGATGCGAGGCGAGGTTTTGAGGCAGGTCCAAATATTGCCATATTTCGCAAACGCATTTTCCGCCGGACTGAAGCAAGCAGAGTATTTTTAAACGATTTTTTTCAGCTATAATTTTTAGAAATTCAGCGGTTTTTAATAAATCGTTTACTAATTTTTTACTTTGGCAATGTTTTGGGTTTGGTTTGCCGGAAATTTTAATTTTTGTTTTTATCATAATAAACAACTTAAAAAAATCTCGTTTTATAGAATTTTGGTAAAAATTTTAATAGTGAAATTAACTATATCAACCAACATTGATATAGTAAAACTTTTGATTTTGATTGTTAAGTTTTTGTTTTTAGATTATAATTGTGACAGGATAAATTCTATAAAATCAGAGCCCGTTTAAATCTAAAAACGTTAAGCATTGAAATACGCGGCGTAAAATTAATTTTTAAAATATGACAATAACAAGAAAGGTTGGTTTGGCTTTAGGGAGTGGCGGAGTGCGCGGATTAGTTCATATTGGGATAATTAAAACGCTTTTAAAACACAAGATTCCAATTGATTATATTTCCGGAACCAGCATTGGCGCTTGGGTTGGAGCCCACTACGCTCTTTATAAAGACATTGATAAATTAGAAGAGCTTACAATCGGCCGAAAAAAAGAAAAACTTTTAAGTTTTCTTGAATTGGCTTTTGGCGGTGGCCTAATAAAAGGAGAAAAATTAGAGAAATTATTAAGCAAATGGCTTAACAACTCTGATTTTGGTGATTTAAAAATTCCTTTAACCATTGTGGCGGCCGACTTAGTCAAAGGAGAACAATTTTTGTTCAATGCCGGAAAATTAGCTTTAGCGGTTAGAGCGAGTACGGCCATACCGGGTATTTTCCGACCGATAAGACATGGAAATAAAATTTTAATTGATGGCGGGGTTTGTAATCCGGTTCCGGCTGATATAGTGAGAAAAATGGGAGCAGACGTTGTAATTGCAATTAATTTAGACAGATTTCAATTATTAGAAGGGTTTACAAAGAAAGATTTTGATTTGGACAATATCGCTTTAAGGGCCATGAAATTAATGCGTCATTATTTAGCAGAACAATCAATTAGGGGCGCTGATTTTGTTATTCAGCCAAACTTGGCTCAGTATTCCAGCTGGAGAAAATATTTTACCAGCGATACGGGAAAAGAAATGGTAAAAATCGGCGAAAAAGAAATAGAAAAAATAATGCCCGCGTTAAAACAAGCGCTTATTTAATAAGATAAAATATTTAATAAAATAAATTTAAAATATGCCATTAAAAGAAGCTCAAAAACAAGTTGATGGTTGGATTTCTCAATACAAAGAAGGATATTGGTCGCCTTTTGAAATTTTAGCCCGATTAATTGAGGAAGTCGGAGAATTGGGGCGAGAAATAAATCACGCCTACGGCCATAAAAAAAGAAATCAACTGAAGGCAAAAAAGAAATGGCCGATGAAATCGGAGACGTTATTTTTACGCTGATTTGTTTGGCTAATTCGCAAAAAATAGATTTAGACGAAGCCTTTCAAAGGATAATGGATAAATGTTATAGTCGAGACGATAAACGTTTTGAAAAAAAATAGGGCAGGGAGTGGATAACCGGGAAATGGGTACTTAGGGATTAGGGATTGGGATAATGGGTAGAATATGGAGCGTGGAAAATATGAAATTTGGACGGATAACTAAAAACAAGAATATAGAATTTATTCCGCGAACAGCATCCTGCCGCGCAAAATCCTAAGGAGGCTAACCTTCTCAAAAACGAATCCTTAAAGAGGTTAAACCTCTAAAAATCAATCATTCGGGAATAAAATTATCCGCGGTAGTATATATTTTAATTTAGGAGGCTGACAGAACTTATGAAGTAAAAATTTATAATATTTTTTTAAAAGGATGGAGACCCCTGGGCTGGCTGATTTTTATCGTTTTTTTGCTTTACGCGAAAACCATATTTTTTAACTTTGTTTATTTAGATGATAATTATTTGATTCTTGATTTGCAGCATTTTATTAAAAATCCGGCCAATATAATAAAAAGTTTTAGTGAAGATGTTTTTATTTCTTCTCTTGATAATTATTACCGTCCTATTTTTACTATTTCTTTAATTTTTAACGCTTTAATAGCCGGAACCTCGCCATACTTATATCATTTAACCAATGTTTTAATTCATGTTTTGGCGTGTTGTTTACTGTTTTTGCTTTTAACAGAATTAGATTATAAAAGGGAATTGTCTTTTGTCGCCGCTTTATTTTTTACGATTCGTCCGGTTTTGACTCAAGCGGTAGCTTGGGTCCCGGGCCGCAACGATTCTTTAATGGCGGTTTTTTTTAATTGCGTGTTTTTATTATTTTCTGCGCTTTTTAAAACAAGAGAAAGTAAAAAAAGTTATTTTTTACATTTATTGTTTTTCCTTTTAGCCTTACTTACCAAAGAATCGGCGCTTTTTTTCCCTTAGTCGCGATTTTTTATCTTAAATTTATCAGCAAAAAAAAGATTTTTTCGCGACAAGGGTGGTTACTATTGGCTGGCTGGTTGTCAGTGGTTATTATTTGGTTTTTATTAAGAAAAAACGCTTTTAATGTTCCAGCGGAGATGAATTTAATTGATTTAATTAAGGCGGTTTTCCACGGTTTGCCGTCCCTGCCTCAATTTATTGGGAAAATTATTTTTCCTTTCAATTTAACAGTTTTGCCCATTATTCAAGACACCACTTTTGTTTATGGAATTTTGGCGATTATTTTGATTGGCGGTTTAATTGTTTTTTCTAAAAATAAAAGATGGAATTATATTTTTTTCGGTCTTTTGTGGTTTTTGGTTTTTCTTTTGCCTTCTTTTATCAGGCCGAATCCGGATATAATTGCCGACTTTATTGAACACAGACTGTATGTTCCAATTATTGGATTTATAATAATTTTATTGGAGATTGACTTGATTAAGCTGATGAGTCTAAATAGACAAAAAGATTTAATAATTTTTTTTATCAATAATTCTTATTTTTTCAAGTATTACTTTTTTTTACAGCAGTAATTTTAAAAATCGTTTGGCCTTTTGGCAAAAAGCGGAAAATGGTTCCCCACACGCGCCCTTGGCTCAAAAGAATTTAGGTTCGATGTATTTTTTAGACCAACAATATGAAAAAGCAGAAGAACACTTTAAAAAATCAGCGATTTTAAATCCAACAGAATCAATGATTCACAACAACTTAGGCCTTGTTTACATGAATCAGGAGGATTTTATCAGGGCTGAGTCTGAATTTGAACAAGAAATGAAAATAAATCCGAATTACGATAACGTTTATTTTAATTATGGGTTGCTTAAACAAAGACAAGGGAAAATTAAAGAAGCAGTTGCTTTATGGCAAAAAACAGCGGAGATAAACCCAATTATCTTGACGCTTATACAGAGTTAATAAATATTTATCAGCAACAAGGAGACAATGAATCGGCTGAGATGTGGACAAAAAAAATGAAAAGCGTTAGGAATTAGGGTGACTTTGTAAAAATACTTATCCTCTTTACAAAAATTGTATAAATGTTATTGTATAATCGTGTTGTAAGTTTTCTCAAGAGTTTTTCTATTTTTTTTAGTATGGATTTTCCCAGCTAGAGATAGAGGCTGGCGAGAGGTCGCCTTACAATTTAATTAAAATTCATATTAGGAAAATATGGAAAAGAAATTATATGTCGGCAATTTATCGTATAGCACCACAGAAGATTCTTTAAAAGAAGCTTTTTCTCAGGCTGGAAGTGTTGTTTCAGCCGCTATCATTACTGATAAAATGTCTGGTCGTTCAAAAGGATTCGGTTTTGTGGAAATGGCCTCGGAAGATGAAGCCAAAGCCGCGATAGAAATGTATAACGGCAAAGACCTTGATGGAAGGAATATTGTCGTTAACGAAGCTAGACCGATGACTGATAGAAAACCGGTCAGACACGATGACAGCCGACGCAGAAGTTGGTAAAATATTATTAATTAAAAATCCCGTTTTTGGACGGGGTTTTTAATTTGACAAAATAAGATTAATGTTATAAATTATTACTCATTAATATTTTAATTTTTTATTATGCCCAATTTTGTTCCAACTAAAATGTTTTTAACTAAAGGGGTCGGTTGTCATCGGGAGCATTTGCAGTCGTTTGAGATGGCTTTGCGAAACGCCGGCATCGCCGAATATAATTTGGTTTCAGTAAGTTCAATTTTCCCGCCTCATTGCAAAATCGTTTCTCAAAAAGAAGGAAAAAAATTATTAAATCCCGGTCAGGTTGTTTTTACGGTTATTGCCAGACAAGCTTCTAATGAACCGAATCGTTTGATTTGCGCTTCAGTCGGATTAGCTCAACCCGGCGATTATAATCAACACGGATATTTGTCAGAACATCATTCTTTTGGTGAAACAGAAAAAAGGGCTGGCGACTATGCTGAAGATTTGGCCGCAACGATGTTGGCTACCACCATTGGCTTAGAGTTTGATCCAAATTCAGCCTGGAACGAAAGAGAACAAGTTTATAAATCGTCAGGCAAAATAATTAGAACCAGAAATATTACTCAATCGGCCAAATGCCATAAAAATGGACTTTGGACCACAGTAGTCGCCGCTTCAATTTTTATTTTTGATTAAAAATATTACAAAAAGTTATCCACATTGACAAGTTGCTTTGTTTTGCTATATTGTCATAGACAATCTTTTAATATAAAGATGTTTATTCTACAAATTACACAAATGAAAAATAAAAAACTATTTTTATACAACCCAAGCGGGTAATTTAACCGTGTTTTTTAAGCACGGTTTAAAAAGAAACCGCCGGGAAGCGGTTTTTTCTTTTTACAACAACAATTAAGAAAAACAATTCTCCGCCTATTTTGTCGTGAAACTCAGTATTATTCGACAAATCACGTTAAAATGGGTGGGGAGGTGTTTAGTTCGGTATTTCAGATGGCAGTTTTCCAGAATTAATACAGCTCATTACAATTTAATAAATAGTATAATAGAAGCATCTAAACGATAAAAACGCTTAAGTTATTATTTGTTTGTGACAAATATGAATTAAGCGGTGGATTAGATAATTAGAGCATATGGCGGATGCCTTGGCACTAAAAGCCGATGAAGGACGTAGCAGCCTGCGATAAGCTCCGGGGAGATGGCAAGCAATCTTTAATCCGGAGATTTCCGAATGGGGAAACCTAATGTTGTGAAGCAACATTGCGTCTCGCTCTGCGAGACGAGGGCACCTAGGGAAGTGAAACATCTCAGTACCTAGAGGAAAAGAAAAAATAATTGCTTTACAATTTTTTTATAAGCATTAAATTTTTACTGCTTATAAATTAAATTGTGAAGCAAGCATTCCCTTAGTAGCGGCGAGCGAAAAGGGATGAGTCTAAACCTTAAAAAGTCTAAACCAAGCAGAAAGTATCCTTCGGGATAATTTTTTGCCTGGTGAAAGGTAGTAAAGCTAAAATATTTTTTAAGGCGTTGTGGGGCAGTTAATGTTTTATTGTTTACTAAATAAAGTTATTTTTAAAATTTATAGTTGAATGATCTGGAACGGTCAGCCAAAGACGGTGAAAGCCCGGTAAATAAAAAAATTTTAAAGTTAATAATTAATTGTACCCGAGTAGCGTTGGACTCGTGAAATCTGGCGCGAATCATGGCGGACTATCGCCTAAGACTAAATACTTTTAGTGACCGATAGTGAACAAGTACCGCGAGGGAAAGGTGAAAAGCAGCCCGGTTAGGGCGATGAAATAGTATCTGAAACCATATGCTAACAAGGAGTCGGAGCTTTGTGCTTCGCACAAGGAAATTCTAAGCATCAAATTTCAATCCGCTCCGCCATCCGCCAACTGGCGGAGGCGGATGGCGGACAAATTACAAACAAATTCTAATAAATAAAGTTTTAAATAGTTTTAAATATTAGGATTTAGATATTGTTTCGGATTTAGAATTTAGAATTTTCTCGTGCGAAGCGCGAGGTGACGGCGTTCCTATTGAAGAATGAACCAACGAGTCTTAT
>CAZNTW010000026.1:4705-8916 GCA_964576065.1 uncultured Gammaproteobacteria bacterium | reverse complement strand
ATAAGGAGCCGTAAGTCTGTCGACGAGAGAATGTTTTTAATATGGTGAGCCTGTCGAACCATCCCACCATCACCGCCCTTCGACAAGCTCAGGGCTCTGATAAGGAGCCGTAAGTCTGTCGACGAGAGAATGTTTTTAATATAGTGAGCCTGTCGAACCATCCCACCATCACCGCCATTAAATTTCGCTAACACTTTGTTTAATGAATTAAACTGCTTACTTTGCGCAGCGCTCATGGCTATGAAGATTGAAACATAAAATTTTAATAAAATAAAAAAACAAAATAATAAATTTATGGAGAATTTTGTAGATCAATTCGAACAAAAACACAAAATAGGTTTTTTAGATTGCGATTTTACTGAAGAATCAATCGAAGATTTAGAGAAAAAAGGTTGGGAATATATGTATTTTTTTAATTATATGTCTCTAGACGAAAAGGAAAAGGCTAGGCAAGTAATTAAAAAAATTAAATTAGATGGCGGTTGGGAAACGATATTGGTTGGCGGACAAGACGAAGAAGAAATAAAAAATAATATCCAGCGGATTTATAAAAGAAAAATTGAACGCGGAAAATAAATAAATCGAAATAACCGATTAAGCAGATAAAACTTTTATAATATTTGTTTTTTAAATAGCCAGTTTTTATAAAAATTTTAAAATTTGACTTTTCCGAAAAATTTGTTAAACTTTGTCTATCTAAAAGATAAAGATTATTATGGATAACAATGTTGACGAGATAAAATCCAAAATAGATATTGTTGATTTTCTCTCCGAATATATCCAAGTTAAACCAGCCGGTGTGAATTTTCGAGCGCTTTGTCCGTTTCATAAGGAGAAAACGCCGTCTTTTTTTATTTCACCCGAGAGGCAGATTTGGCACTGTTTCGGCTGCGGCAAGGGTGGCGATATTTTCGGTTTTTTAATGGAGATGGAAGGCATTGAATTTCCCGAAGCTTTAAAAATTTTGGCCGAAAAAGCCGGAGTTAAAATAAATCAGTATGATCGACAAGCCATAAGTCCTAAAACAAAGATATTTGATATTTGTCGTTTATCGGCTGATTTTTTTCATAAAATTCTTTTAGAATCTTTCTTGGCCGAACCAGCCAGAAAATATTTGAAAGAAAGGGGAGTGAGCCAAGAAATTATTAATGAATTTAAGCTTGGATTTGCGCCGGATAAATGGGATACAATTTTGAATTTTTTAATCAATCGCGGTTATAAAATTAGCGACATTGAAGCAGCCGGACTAATTACCCAAAGTTCCAACTCAAATTACAATTTATCAGCCGGCGAATCAAATTCCAAACATTATGACCGTTTTCGTAATCGCATTATTTTTCCAATTTCCGATCCCCATGGACAAATTCTCGGTTTTACCGCCAGGATTATGCCCGGGTCCAAAGATGAAGACAAGGTTGGCAAATATATTAATAGCCCGGAAACAGAAATTTACAATAAAAGCAGAGTTTTATATGCCTTAGATAAGGCTAAAATAGAGATAAAAGAGCAAGACAGTTTGATATTAGTTGAGGGCAATATGGATGTTTTGGCTTGTTTTCAGGCTGGTTATCGCAATGTTGTCTGTACTTCAGGCACGGCTTTAACCCAGGAACAAATTAATCTTATTCAACGTTATACCGAAAATATAATCCTATCCTTTGATGTTGATTTAGCTGGACAAAACGCCACGCAAAGAGGCATTGACTTATTACTTCAACAAGGACTGGACGTAAGTGTTCTTAAATTGAGTATTGGTAAAGACCCGGACGAGTGTATAAAAAAAGACGCAAAACAATGGGAAGCGGCAGTTAAAAATCCAGTTCCGATTATGGAATATTATTTTTCTTTGGCCTTTAGTAATCGCGATTTAAAAAAGATAGAAGAAAAAAAACAAGTTAGCAAAATTCTTTTGCCTGTGATTGTTAAATTAGGCGATCCAGTAGAAAGAGATTTGTGGTTAAGAAGATTGAGCGACGATTTAGATGTTTCAGAAGTGTCTTTGCGTGATGCTCTACGCAGAGTAAAATCACCAAGAACTTATTATTCATCAGAGAGTAAAGCTAACTCGTCAGAAAGAATTCCTCGCGGACAGCAAGTCAGCGAAAGATTTTTATCTTTAATTTTGAAATATCCAGAGAAGGGTGATGAGTATATAAAACAATCAGTTTCAGAAATGTTTACAGCAGAATCGGCTCAAGAAATTTTTAGATTAATAAGAGATTACTACAATCAAAACAAGAAAATAGTTTTTGAAAAAATTAAAGACACCGCCAAAAAAGATAGAAAAATAACAGACTATTTTAATTATTTGTCTTTTTTACTGGAAAAAGATTTTAGTTCTTGTGAGGATTTCAATGTGGACAAAGAATTAAAATACGCCTATAATTTTTTAAGAAAGAGTTATTTAAATAAGAGAGTAGAGGAAATGACTCAAGAATTAAAGCAACAAGAAAAGCAAGGCGACAAAGAGGAAATAAAGAAAACAACTTCGAAAATAGTAAAATTATCAAAAGAAATAATTTTTTGCGAATAAGATATGTCTAAAAAAAGAAAAAAAATAAAAAAGAAAATATTTAAAAATTCAAAAAAATTGATTGAACATTCTAATTCAAAAAAAAGAAAATCGTCAATGAGATTACCGGAAGAGGAAGGGCAAAAATTAATCAGCAAAGGAAGACAAAGAGGTTTTGTGACCGAGAATGAGCTGTTTTACTCTTTCCCTTGCTTGGAAAAATACTTGGACGAGTACGAAGAATTTCTTGATCGTTTGGAAAAAACAGGTATTAAAATAGTTGAATCAAAGGAAGGACTTTTAAATAAAATCAAAAAAGAAAATCGTCCGGATGGGCAATTATTTTTTGATTTAAGCCAACTTTCAGCTGATTCAATTCAAATGTATTTGAAAGAAATTGGTCGGGTGCCGTTAATCAGTCCGGCCGAAGAAGTGGATCTGGCAAAAGCAAAAGACGTGGATGATCAGCAAGCGGCAAAAAAATTAATTGAAGCAAATTTAAGATTGGTGGTAAGTATTGCTAAAAAGTTTTCGGGTTATGGTTTAACGTTTTTAGACTTGATTCAAGAGGGGAATATTGGACTTTTTAGAGCAGTGGAAAAATATGATTGGCGCAAGGGATATAAATTTTCAACTTATGCGACTTGGTGGATTAGACAGGCGATTATCAGAGCTTTAGCTGACCAGTCGCGCACTATTAGAATTCCGGTTCATGTAGTGGAAATTTTAGGACGGTTTCAACAAGCTGAACGTTGGCTGCTTCAGCAATTGGGTCGTCAACCAACGCCGGAAGAAATTGCCAGAGAAACCGCGATGACAGTTGATGAGGCGCGCGATTTAATGAAAATATCTCAGGATGTTATTTCTTTAGAAACGACTGTTGGCGATGATGACGACAAAGACACGGAATTGAGAGATTTTATAGAAGACGTTAAAACTATTGCTCCGGATAGAGCGGCCGCCTTGATGCTTTTAAGAAAATATATTAAAGAAATTATAGTTGATCTTTCGCCCCGCGAACAAAAGATTCTTGATATCAGATTTGGTTTGAACGACGGCGTGGCTCATACACTTGAAGAAGTGGGACAAGTTTTTAGTGTTACCCGCGAAAGAATTCGTCAGATTGAGGCGCGGGCTTTGGAGAGAATCAGACAACTAAAAGGAATCCAAAAAGTAAAAGATTACTACTAAAATATAGAACAAGGAGGACAAAATGAAACAGGAAGTAAGAAACTTATTTTATTTTTTATTTTTTGTTTTTATAGCGCTAGTTTCAGGATTGCCATTTATTGGACCGATTGTGGCTTTTCTATGCGCGGTCGTAGTATTTATAATCATTGGGGTGGTTATATTTACTGTTGTGTATCTGATAATAATTTTTGTCAGGTTACTGCGTCTTATATAACAAAAAATTTTTAACGGGTCGGAAAAATTTCCGACCCGTAGTCGTTTACAAAAAAATAAAATAGGCTATAATATCAGTGAAATTAATCATTTTACATTTTGATTTTTACATTTTACATTTTTAATGTTCCGGGGTAGCTCTCCGCCAGCTGGCGGAGGTGGAGCGACCTTTAAAATTTATGGAATACCTGGTTTACGCGATTTATAATAGACAAAACGATAAAATTTATATTGGACAAATTACATTTTTAATGTTCCGGGGTAGCTCTCCGCCAGCTGGCGGAGGTGGAGCGAC
>CAZNTW010000026.1:2384-4605 GCA_964576065.1 uncultured Gammaproteobacteria bacterium | reverse complement strand
TAATCTATACTCATATCATAAAATCCTGCTATAATAAAAGCAGGATTTTATGATTAAGTTAGATTAACTCAAAAATAGATCAATCCGCCATTCGCCGACTGGCTGGGGCGGACATACTAAATTTGAATTTTCGTTCTAAAATGTTTTATTAATGAAGGTTTTAGGAATGGTATCTCTGGGGTCAGGCCCCATTAATTCAAATGAAGGTTTTAGGAATGGTATCTCTGGGGTCAGGCCCCATTAATTCAATCTGATTGATATTGAATTTATGTTTGGTGGCCCAAGAGGTCCTTTTATTTTCATAGTCATTTTTATTCAATCACGATTTTTATTTTGGTTTTTTACGAAATTTTTTTGCACCATTTTTTTAAATTCCTCAAACTCTGACGCCGTTAACCATTTACAATTGTATTTTTTTTGAAACTCCCAAAAGTCATTATTGCTTCTTTCGGTACAGCAGTGGATTTCATTATTGCAGCGCTCGTCGTCCCATGTGCGAATTTCAATTCGGCCTTTAGCCCACGCTTCATAAAGTGGGTTATCAGATCAAATTTCGCCCACAAAAATGAGCTGGTATTTATCCTTGTATTCTGTTGGGGCTTCTCGATTATCCATAGGATGTTTGCTTTTATAGCTATTATAGCATATAATTTAGTGAATGGGAAGTAATAAATGGGTCTTATTCACTTAAATATTGACATTTTAAGATAAAGGGACTATAATACAAGTATATTATTAACAAAACATATGGCTACAACAAAACCTATAAAAGACAGGCTCACAGCTCTAAAAAGCGAATATGACACCCTCCGTAAAGACAAGGAGTCTCTTTTGGTGATGATTGATGAGGCTGAAGTGCCAGAAAGCGTCTACAACTCCAACGCTATCGAAAACTCCACCCTAACTTTTAAGGAAACTGAGAAGATCCTTTTGGATATGGAGGTCTCCCGTGACGTTTCTTTGCGTGAAGTCTACGAAGCCAAAAACTTGGCTCGAGTTATCGGCTATATTCGCAACAAGAGCAAAGAAACGGAAACCAACAAAGAGACGATCCTACTTTTGCATCAAATGCTTATTGGTGGAATCGACGACAAAATCGCTGGCCGTTTCAGAAAGCTTGGCGAGTATGTGCGTGTTGGGAGCTATATCGCCCCGGCACCGGAACATGTTGAGAAAATGATTGAAGCGATCATCACTGAATACACTGGCGACCTATCAAATTATTTCTTAGACAAGATCGCCAAATTCCATTTGGATTTTGGAACTATCCATCCATTTAATGACGGCAACGGCCGTATTGGTCGTGTGCTTATTTGTTTCCAGCTTCAACGTCTTGGCTTTCCGATAATTATTATCCGTGATCGCGAGAAGAAAGAATACTACAAATCTTTTGTTGAATACCGAGATGAAAAAAACTCCAAGACAATGGAAAAAGTTGTCGCTTTGGCTTTAATGGAATCATTGAGCAAGAGAATCACATATCTTAAAGGTCAAAAAGTTATCACCTTGTCTGAATATACAAAAATCAATAAACTATCTGCCCCGGGTATGATCAACGCCGCTCGCCGTCAAAACATTCCAGCGTTTCGAGAGAAAGGTGTTTGGAAAATCGGCGAGGATTTTATTTATAACTCTCGCAACAAAAAATAAAATTATGCGCAAACTTACTAATTACGAAAAATATTTTAAGACAAAAATGACAAATCCCAAATTCAGGAAAGCTTATAGAGAGGAGAAATATCGTTTAGATATTGCTTATCAAATCTTTGAATTGCGAGAAAAAAATAAATTTACCCAAAAAAAATTAGCCAGAAAGATTGACGCCACGCAAAGTGTTATTGCTCGCATTGAGTCGGGGCAAGAAAATCTAACAATAGATACTGTAGGAAAAATAGCTGACGCTTTTGAAAAGAAGGTTGTTTTTGTCTAATTCAATACTAGTAAATACCAGAAGAAGAAATAGACCAAGAAGGAATATAATCCCCAAAAAAATAAGTAAATAGACGTCGGTTCGCGGAGCTAAATTATTGACAATACAGAATTGTTTTTTAAATTCGCCGATTAATGAAAGAACTATTTCGACTATTTATGGGGAGCAGATGAAACCTGTTTTTAAACTGCTTTTATCCAGAAACAGGACTATAAAATTTCCTTATTTGTACCCGACCCATTCCCATCAGCAGAACCATTAAGCAGCCGTCCGGGATCGCTTATGTGGCCG
>CAZNTW010000026.1:0-2284 GCA_964576065.1 uncultured Gammaproteobacteria bacterium | reverse complement strand
GGACAACAAGCGAGAATTTTATTGGCTTTTGCGCTTATTCAAGATCCCGATATTTTACTTTTAGACGAACCAACAAATAATTTAGACAAAGCCGGCATTGATCATTTGATAGAATTTTTAGTTATGTATAACAAAACAGTGATAGTTATTTCCCATGATGCTGATTTTCTAAATTGTTTTACCAAAGGCGTGGTTTATCTGGATATTTTTACCAAAAAAATAGAAGTTTATGTTGGCGATTATTATTCCGTAGTGGAAGAAATACAAAATAGAATTGAAAGAGAAATAAAGAAAAATGCTCAACTGGAAAAAGAAATATTAGACAACAAAGAAAAAGTAAATTTTTTCGCCAATAAGGGCGGCAAAATGCGAAAGCTTGCGAGTAAGCTAAGAGAAGAAATCTATGATTTGGAAGAAAATAAAGTGGATATTCGGCGTGAAGATAAAACCATTAGAGACTTTAATATTCCGTCCCAAGGAATTGTCGGTAATGTGGTGACTATCAAGTCGGTAAAAATAATCAGAGATCATGAGCCGACAACAAAAGAAGTGAATATTATATTAAGGCAGAGAGACAGGCTTTTGATTTCCGGACCAAATGGCATCGGCAAGAGCACATTGTTGCGGTCTCTTGTAAATAATTCGGGCGAAGGCGTAACTATTTTAAAAGACACTCGCGTTGGTTATTATAGTCAGGATTTTACCACTTTTGATTATGAGCAAACAGTTTTTGATTCTCTAAAAAGCGCGCTTATTGAGGGAACGGATATTCAAGGAATGCGGTCTATTGCTGCAGGCTTTTTAATTACCGGCGAGTTGATGGGGCTTAAAATTTCTCATTTATCAGAAGGACAAAAGGGTTTATTGGTTTTTGCGCGATTAGTACTTATGAAGCCTGGTCTATTGGTTTTAGACGAGCCGACTAATCACATAAATTTTCGTCACATTCCAGTCATAGCTAAGGCTATAAATAAATACGAAGGCGCGATTATCCTTATCAGCCATATGCCGGATTTTGTAAAGAAAATTAAATTTAACAATGAATTTGACTTGGGCAGATTTTAATCGGTTATTTTTATTCGAAAATGTTTTATTGGTGAATGCCTTGAGGGGCGTTTTTTTGACTGCCACGCCGAATTGATTACGTTTTTCTTGCTTTTTAAATAAAAATAGCGCATACTTTAGTCATAATAGTTAATATAAAAATATATGGGAAGTTTTAGACAGGATAGAGGAAAGCGTTTTGGCGGTGGACAAGGGGGCGGATTTAGTGGACGAGATGGAGGCAGACCAAGTTTTTCCGGAAGGAATAGAGATAGATCAGGCAATAGAGACCGCGGCCCTGTTACTATGCATCAAGTAATTTGCAGTCAATGCGGAAATCCATGTGAGGTGCCTTTCCAGCCAATAGAAGGTAAGCCGGTTTATTGTGATATTTGTTTTGGAAGCAAGAAAGGAACCGGAAACAATAGGGGCGGGGACAGATTTCCACGAAGAGATTTTAATGATCGTAAACCAGATAGAGGCGATTTTAGGAGTAATATAGGCGGGGGAAGCAACGACGAAGCGAGAAAGCAGTTAGAGATATTAAACACGAAAATAGATCGGCTTATTAGGGTAGCGGAATCTATGGCAAATATTAAACCATTGGGAGCGGAAGAAAAAGTAGAAAAATCAGTAAAAGCAGATTCGGCCGTTAAGATTAAAAAATTAGTGAAAAAAGTTTTTAAAAAGGCAGAAAAGTAAAAGAATGTTTTTAGCTTGCCGGTTTTTAAAAAAATTGGCTGGGGTAAATATCAAAATAATGATCGGGTTGTTCTGTGTAAGATTATATATGAAGTTGATGCGAGCCCTTGACTAAATGGTTTTTAGATGTTAATACTATCTAAGTAAGATAGTTGCTTAATAAAAAATTAGTCGAATTTATTTAGGGAACTAAACTTTAGGATAAAACCTTAAAATATTAATTAAATTGATGTTATAACTATGGAAGGAACAATTAAAACTCTTACAGAGAAAGGGTTCGGATTTATTACTATTGATGGCGAAGAAAAAGATTTATTCTTTCACAAGAACGAGCTCAAGGGCGTAAGATACGAAGATCTAAAAATTGGTGATAGAGTAACTTTCGAAAAAACCGATTCTCCAAAAGGACCCAACGCTGTAAACGTATCTTGCATTTAAGAACAGAAATAGAAGACCATTTAAATCTGACAAAAAACTCCCAAAATGATCTGTACCCCAAAAAGTGGACACAAGTAAAAAACAACTTTTTAGGCTCTTA
>CAZNTW010000025.1:0-8979 GCA_964576065.1 uncultured Gammaproteobacteria bacterium | reverse complement strand
TTGATCAGAATCAAGGCATCCCCATTTATCTTCTGAGACGTTCCAGTTTTGACAATACCATTTACAGCCAACGCTATTTTCGTCACAGTTGTCAAAATCAAGCGTATTTTCTAAAAACGAAAATTTCTTGTTGTCCGACGTTCGGGTAAAATTCTCGCAAGTAACATATTGTTCGTCGCAAGCATCAGCGTCAATCCGCCAAATATTTTTCTCCCTGGTGCAATAACCATAAGTATCGCAATGTCCGTCATCGCTATAGTGAATACAATCTTTTAAATCCAAACATGTCTCCTGCCGAGCCGCGCCTTCCGGTAAAGGCCGAGCCGAATAGCCGAGCAATTCGCACTTATAGCCCGGAATTTTTAATACCCAGTTGGGGTCAACTAAATGATAAAAACGACTGGTTGGATCCTCAAACCCATCAATAATCTGTTTAATAGTATACTGTTGACCACCAACCTCGCGATTAAAAATTTTGCGCGCCGCAATTTCCATTCCCAAAGGAAGAATTCTTAGCCGACGCATTTTTTTGACTTTATTATAGCTGAAAATCCCCTCATAATCATCCGGCCTGCCAACCTGCTCGCCAGAACTAATCAATCCTTGATCAATCGCGTCTTGGATGATTATTTCTTCGGTTACAGCCCGCATTAAACCGACATTATCCAATAAACAATTAAAAGTAGTGGGGTTTGGCGGACAGATTCCGATTTCTTCATCAATATTAAATTCGTTGCCGTTTTTTAAAGAAACTACCGCCAGATCATTGAAAGTCGCGTTATATCTTACAGGTGAAACCGAGCTATTAAGCAAAAAAGATTTGTCTTCGTCTACAGGAGAATCTCCACCGCCAAAATTTAAAATTCCTTTGTCAAAAATTTTCTGCATTAATTTGCTCATTAGGGTATTGGTAAATACTCCTAAGGCGTCGGCCATAGCCACGTTAGTAAATTTTCCCAAAGACACGTTTGCGTCTTTTATCGCTTTCCTGCTTGATTCATCCACTAAAGTAGCTGGCGTTTTGGTCACTTTGGAAATTTTAGTAGTCACATCATTCATTCTTCCCTGCAAATTTTGAAAAAACTTAGCGTCTTCAACTTCCTCTACTTGTTTAGCCAACATGCCCTCCATTTCCATTTTCACTCCGATATCATTGCCCTCAGGATTAAACATTTTTCCCAAATCAGTCAGAGGATCTGTTTCGGGAATATCCCCTTGTTGTCCCAAACTCACTATCGTTTTTTCGGCAGCGGATTTTAATTTATTAGCCCACTCAAGCAGTTGTTTGGCGTAAAGATTATATCTTTCGATATAAAGTATTACGTCTGAATCAACCGTCTTATCGGCAGATGGATTATCACAGCGCGTATCATTAGCATTAAATCCTTCTTTGCAAAGACTTTTGCATTCGTCTGTCTTAAAAAAGTCAACCGCGCTTTTAACCGCGCAGGCGGCGGATTCTTTTTCATATTCTGTGATGGTTTTAATAAGAACATTAAATTCGTTATCTCCGTTTAAATCGGCTAGAAACGTCTTGTCCAATGTACTTTTTACGTCTTCTATAAACTTCTTTTTTGTTTCTTGTATTTTTGTTATAGCTTCACTATACTCATCATACTCGTTTTGTATTTCTAAAAAATCTTTTGATAAGCCTATACACTTGTCTTGAGTAGACGCCTTTGTTTTGTCTCCGGAAACCTCGCAAAGCGCGTCTAAATCTTCTTCAGCAACTAAAGGGTTTTTTTCAAATGGATTAATCCCGGGATTTTCTTTATACGATTCTAAAAAATCTTGTGTTTTTTTCGCGATTCCGGCATAAGGTTCCGTTTTATAAGGAAGGAGAAGATTTTTAAATTTAGTGGTTTTGTCTATATATTCTTCTTTAAGTTCTTCCATTTTTTCTATTTTTGCCTCAATCGCTGTTTTATTGCTTTCTAATTTTAGAGAAAGCGCAAAACTTTGAGTCATTTTTTTCATCATACTTTGAAGTTTTTGCAATCTAACGGCTATATTTAATAACTCATTAGCTCCGTCATTTATCGCGCCCTGATAAACAAGAATATCAATAATTTTTATATAATCCATTTTTTTAATGGAAAATATTTCTATGGTTTTTTTCTTCAGATCTTGTTCAAGACAATCAAGGGGACAATCTCCGTTATTAGAAGCAGTCGGGCATCTAAGCATAGCCAAAATTTTTGACCCATTTACATCGCAAACAAGATGGTGTTTATTTAAAATTGAGTCGGATTGAATAATATCAATCATACTGCTTTTGTATTTTTCAGCCGGACCTTGCTTAAAATCAAGTTCAACTTGAAATAAATCTTTAAGAGTTAAATCGCTCATCCTTTTTTTTATATCCGTGAGAGAACACCTGGCAGAACTATTCCAGTTTATAGCTTTATATTGCGGGTCAAAAGAACCAACAAGTTTAAGCTTAAGCAAGGGGTTAATGGGGTCGCACAAACTCATACCGGTAAAATTCTTGACTGTTTTCTCAAGAAAATCGCCCTTAATACTATCGCTCATTTTGCTAAAATATTTCTTGTCGGTTATAAACAACGGACCTTTGCCGGGAGCGCCCTTAGCAATCCATTCCGCGCTTTCTTTGGCCATTTTCCCTAAATAAACTCCAAGCGCATTTTTGTAAGCAACGGCCCCTGCTTTTCTTATTGATTCGCTAACTTTATTCCAGGCCTTTTCAAGGGCTTTTTCCACTTTATCCCAAAGGAGTTTTACGGGATCCGTAACCACCAGCTGAGCCTCGGTCGGCTGAGGTAAAAATAAACTAACTATTAAAATCATAGTTAGCAAAACTAAAACGGGCTTTTTGTTATCAATTAAAAACCGCATAAATGAATTTTTTTATTATTTTATTGTTGAATTTCAAGCATTGATTTCTCAAACATCTCCTCCAACGTTTGGTCGTCTATCTGTCTGAGCATTTCCGCGTCAATCCCTTGTTCAATCAGGGACTGTCTTATTTCCGAAATACTCAAACCCAAAGAATTGCCGATTGACGATTGGTATTCTTCTGGCAATTGCGACCCATTTTGCAAATTGAATAAATCCGTTCCTGTTTCCTTCTTTGTTTCATTATATAACTCTTTTAAAGTTTTGCCATCTATTTTATCCACAATTTCCTGACTTAAACCGGCCTGGTTAATTAACAGGCTTTTTATTTCCCGGACTGAAAGCTCTTGATTGTCAGTTGACTCTTCTTGATTAGGAGAAGTAACATTCTTTTCTAAGATTTCATTGGAGGCATCTGCGTCTTTCCCCGCTGTTTTTATTTGTTCTATGTTGGATAAAGGATTCAACGGGTCTGTTTTTTGGCTTATTTCTTGTCCGTCATTAAAACCGTCTCCGTCCGTATCAAAAATAAATAATGAAGTTTGATAATTAAATCGTTCATCAAAATCAGATAACCCGTCTTGGTCTGTATCTTGTTCTGACAAAACGTTTAAATAATCATCCTTGGTCAATTGTTGTTCTTGTTCTACGCTCGTTTCTTTCTTAAACGGCGCATAAATCGCATTTTTAAAACGATAAAAACCAATACCAACAACCAAGAAAGAAAAAATCGTTAAAATAATTGTTAAAAATTTCCGCGATACCATGAAAAAACGTAAAACGATTTAGTAATTTGTAAGCAGTAAATAATAGTCCGTAATCATTAATTAGCAATTGAATTGATCTAAAATGTCTGATTTCTTCTTACCGAGCGAGATAATTTGTTGTTTGGAATTTATTAAAGGTATTAATTTAAAATTTTATGTGCGAGGTCTTATGTGCGAGGTCTCGCCTCGTGCGTTGCCCCGCTTGTCTGCGCGAAAGAACTTTAAGCATATTCCCGTGTTCTAATGTTCTTCTTCCCCCGCCTCTTTCCAGTCTTCAACTGATAATTCTCCGGCGCGAATTTTTAAATTCAGTCCGAGATTTTGAAATTTTTTTATCGCTTTGTCTTTCTCTATTATACCGCTTTTAATTAAATTGTTAAGCAAATATTTTCTAGGTGAAGAAAACCCGGCCCGAATAAATTGAAATAATTTTTCTTGGTCAAAATTTATTCGCTTAAAAGGCCTTATTTTGACAATAACTGAATCAACTTTTGGTCTTGGCCAAAAATTTCCGCTTTTAATTTCTCTGATAATTTCAACTTGTCCATAAAGTTGAACCATTAAAGAAAGTTTGGTCATTTCTCCCGATTGAGCGATTATTTTTTTTCCTATTTCTTTTTGTAAAACCAAACTTATTGATTCCGGTTTGTTTTCCGCGGTTAAAAATTTTCTTAAGACAAACCCTGTTAAATTAAAAGGCAGATTAGCGATTAATTTATACTTTTTTAGACCATATTTATCCGAGTCAAAACAACGAATGTCGTCTTGTATTATCTCTGCGTTTTTAAAATCAAAAAATTTCTTCTTCAAAATATTTACTAAAGTTTTATCAATCTCAATTGCTAAGACCTTTTTCGCTCTGACCGCTATTTTTTCAGTTAAAATGCCAAAACCGGGGCCGATTTCCAAAACGACATCATCTTTATTTAATTCCGCAGTTTGTATAACTTCTTTGACTATTGCTTCATTGATTAAAAAATTTTGCCCTCTTTGTCGCGATGGAGTAATGCCATATTCTCTGCAAATATTCTTAATTTGAGCGATTGTATCGACCGCAAATAGAGACATAAATAAATGGTAAATAATAATCAGTAAACAGTATTTATTAATTAAAAATTTTTAATGTCTAATTTTCATTTTCTATTGAAATTTTTAATGAAACAATCTTTAAACAATAAAAATTTTGAAAATTACTGATTTGAAAATTTAATGAAAATTTAAAATTAGAAATTATGTTTTAATATTTTTCTGTTTCGCTGTTCTAATGTTCCAATGTTCTAATGTTTTCTTTCCGCATTCTAAATTCTATCTTCTAATCCGCCACAATATTAATCAATTTTTTGGGAACAAAAATAGTCTTTTTTATTTTTTTGCCAAATAAAATTTCTTTTATTTTCTGCCGCTCTAACGCTATTTTTTTTGCCTCACCCTCGGTAATATCAGTCGGGACCGAAACCCTGTCTCTTAGTTTTCCGTTTATTTGGATCACCAATTCAATGTATTTTCCTTGAATCAAACTTTCATCGCACTTGGGCCACGATTGCTGAAAAATACTTTTGTTTTTCGGTCTTGTTCTGTTAAATAACTTTGACCAAAAGCCGCGTTCAAAAAATTTAATTTTCTGCCACTGCTCTTCGCAAAAATAAGGAGCAAACGGAGACAAAAGAATAATAAATTTTTCCAAATCGCCTTTTTCTAAAAAGTTTTTGCCGTTATCTCCGATTATATTTTCCGCCAATTGCTTAATTTTATTCAGAAACTCCATTAAACTTGCCACCGCGGTATTGAATTTCATTGATTCCAAATCAGCGGTAACTTTTTTGATTGTTTGATGTAAAAAAACTTTTGCTTGTTTGTTATTTTTATTTTCAGTCAATGCGTTCAGCCAAATGTCAATATAATTTTCCACCCTGTCTAAAAATTTTTTAACCCCCATTAGAGCATCGTCGTTCCAAATCATAGTGCTGTCAAACGGGCCGAGAAACATCAGGTATATTCTTAAAATATCCGGACCATATTTGGAAAAACGGCCGATTACTTCTTCGGGAAGAATTACGTTACCCCTTGATTTGCTCATTCTTTGTCCGTCCGGACCCAAGATAACTCCGTGAGAAATTCTTTTTTGATACGGTTCGGGAAATTCTTTGGGAACGACGCCGATATCCCATAAAAATTGATAAATAAAACGCGAATATAATAAATGCAAAGTATTGTGTTCGTCTCCTCCAATATAAATGTCAACCGGCAACCAATAATGCAAAATGTCTTTGCTCTCGGAAAAAATATTTTGCGGTTTCTTCGTTTCTATTTCATGATTTCCAAAATTTTTTGGATTTTGGATATTAATATTTTGATATTGTTTAAAATTTGGAATTTGAGATTTAGAATTTTTTAGCCTATCCGCGAAACAATAAGCCAAGTAATACCAATCCGAACCGGCCCAATTGGGCATTGTGTCTGTTTCCCTTTTGGCCGGATAACCGCATCTTGGACATTTTACATCTGTCCATTCTTTAATATCAGACAGGGGAGATTTTCCGGTTTGAGTCGGTTGATAATTTTCCACCTCGGGTAAAACTATTGGCAAATCTTTTTCCAATACCGGAATCCACCCCGGATTGAGAATTTCTCCCTTGCTAAATCCTTCATTTTTTTGTTTTTTGGCGCAATTTTCGCAAAAAACAAGCGGAATAGGCTCTCCCCAATAATGCTGACGCGAAAAAATCCAATCTCTTAAATGATATTGACTGGTTTTCTGTCCGAGATTTTTACCTTTTAGCCATTCTATCATTTTCTTAAACGCCTGAGACGGGACTAAACCGTTAATGGGGTCTGAATTTATAATTTCTCCCTCGTCAACGTTGGTGTAAGCTCCCTGATTAAAATCCCAATCTTGTTTTGGTTTAATAACCGGAATAATTTCCAATCCGAATTTCTTGGCAAAAGCCCAATCCCTTTCATCGTGAGCCGGCACAGCCATAATTGCGCCGGCGCCATAGTTGGATAAAACAAAATCGGAAATCCAAATCTGAATTTTTTTATCATTAACCGGATTAATGGCATAAAAACCCGTGAAAACCCCTGTTTTCTCTTTGTTTAATTCTGTTCTCTCTAAGTCCGATTTTTTCTTGGTTTGATTTAAATAATTTTTTATTTCTTGTTTTTTTTTGTTGGAAACGACAGAATTATCTAAAATTTCTTGAACTAATTGATGTTCCGGGGCAACAACCATAAAAGTCGCCCCCCAAAGCGTATCAGGCCGGGTGGTAAAAATTTCTAATTTACCCCGGTTATCAACGATTTTAAAAATTACGCTCGCTCCCTCGCTTTTACCTATCCAATTGATTTGCGCCGCTTTGACTTTTTCAATAAAATCCGTCTTATCTAGGCCTTGAATCAAACGATCGGCATAATCAGTAATTTTAACTATCCATTGGCTGATATTGCGCCGCTCTGTTTCAGCTCCGCACCTTTCGCAATGAGCATCAATCACTTCTTCGTTAGCTAAACCAATTTTACAATTTGGACACCAATTAATGGGCATTTCACGCTTATAAACCAAACCCTTTTCAAATAATTTAAGAAAAATCCATTGTGTCCATTTATAATAGTCCGGGTCAGTGGTATTTACTTCCCTTTCCCAATCAAAAGAAAGAGCTAATGTCCGCATTTGTTTTTTAAAATAAGTTGTGTTTTCTTTGGTTATTTTTTGTGGATTTTTCTTTTCTTTAATGGCGTAATTTTCCGTGGGCAAACCAAAAGCGTCCCACCCTATTGGAAAAAGAACATTTTTCCCGTTCATTCTTCTAAATCGCGCGTAAACATCTGCGCCGGTAAAAGAAAAACCGTGTCCGATGTGCAATCCGGAGCCGGAGGGATAAGGAAATTCAACCAAAATATATTCTTTGTCTCCCAGTTGGCTGTTTTCTTTACCGTTAACCTTATTGTTGGCTAATTTGTCCCACGTCTTCTGCCATTTTTGTTCTGTTCGCCGCCAATTAGCTGAATTTTGACAATTATCGTTATTTTTTTGCTGTTGATAAGTCATATTGACTATATTTAATTTTTATCTATAATAAATTTATTATTCTTGTTTTAAGAATTGATTAAGCATAGCAGAAATTTTCGTTTATGCAAACTAAAATAATCGATTTTTTAAAGAATTTGGCGCAGAAGGCTATTTTTAGATTAGTCTGCTTTTTCCGTTTTTGTTTTAAGTGCCAAAAATACGCTTCTTCTTTTAAAAATACGCCAACAACCGTTTGTTTGACGATTTTTATTATTTTTTCTTGTTTAGAAACAACGTCTATTATCAATAGAAATTCTTTTGAAAATACCGCTTTAAATAAATTAATCTGGCAGGAACAAAAAATTACCGTTGAAACCGGCTTATCTTCCGTTACCAACCAAGCTCAGAAAGAAAAAGCTGAATTTAAAATAGCGGCTTGGCGCGAAGACAAAAAGATTGACGGAGATATTTTAGACATTAGCGATGATTCCGAAGTTTCTCTTATTTTGGGAGAAAGCGTTTTAATGACACCGGAAACCAATTTAAACGAAGGAGACCTGCCGATTAGAACCCGCACTGAAATTGAAAAATACACCGTTCAACCGGGGGATACAATCAGCAGTATTGCTCAAAATTTCGGACTGAATTGGAATACCATACTTTGGGAAAATAAACTTAATTATTGGTCGGTTATCAGGCCGGACAATGAATTGAAAATACTACCCACTGACGGACTGAGCATTCAAATTAAAAAAGACGAAACTCTTACATCTTTGGCCAAAAAATACAGTTCCTCAATCAAACAAATCGCTGAATTTAACGGTTTGACTGAAGATTCAATTCTCAACCCAGGAGAAACCTTAGTCATTCCCGGCGGCACGCCTCCGTCTGTTCCCATAACTCCTATTAAAAAACCAACATCAACTCCGACCAAGACGATTATAGTTCAAGAAAGTTATTCCGGTTATTGGGATTGGCGCAAAAACACCGACTGCCATCGTTTTGTGGCGCGTCAATGCACTGATTGGTCGGCTTTTAAGTGGGCGGCGGAACAAAAACAATGCGTGCCCAGCTGGGGTAATGCCAAATCTTGGCTTCCCAATGCCAAAAGAGACGGTTATGAAACCGGCAGCGAGCCCAGGAAAGGAGCCATTATGGCTCTAACCTGTACCAGCTGGATTTGCGGTTATTACGGCCACGTGGCTTATGTTGAAAGTTTTGATAACAATACCGTAACTTTTTCTGAAATGAACGGACTTAAACGCCGAGATTATTCCTTGCGCTCGCTGGATAACGCCACTGGCAAGTGGCAGGGCGGTTGGAAAATCGTGGGCTATATTTATCCAA
>CAZNTW010000024.1:0-9210 GCA_964576065.1 uncultured Gammaproteobacteria bacterium | reverse complement strand
TTTGTATTCTCTTTGTGTCTTGTTCTTCTTTGCTAAATTGTTTTAATGTTTTATTGAATTTATTTGTTATTTTAACTTTGTTTAGATTTTGATATTTGGAATTTGATTTTTTTTATTATATTTTATGCCCATCAACGCTCCCGATTACAAAATTATCGCGGTTTTACCGGCTTATAACGCCGGTAAAACGCTAAAAAACACCCTTGACGAAATTGACCTCCACTGGATTGATGAGATTATCTTGGTTGACGACGCCAGCCAAGACAATACTTTTTATTTGGCGAATAAATTCGGACTTAAAACCTTTCGCCATAAAAATAATTTGGGTTACGGGGGCAATCAAAAAACTTGCTATCAACAAGCCATAAAAGACCGAGCTGACATTGTGATAATGGTCCACCCCGACCATCAATACGACCCGACTTATATCCCTCAAATGATTCTTCCGATTGTCCGCGGGCAAGCTGACGCGGTTTTCGGCTCGCGAATGATGGTTAAAGGCTGGGCAAGGCAGGGTGGCATGCCTTGGTGGAAATATTTGGCGAATATTTTTTTAACTAAAACAGAAAATTTAGTTCTTGGATTACGCTTAACCGAATATCATTCCGGGTTCAGGGCTTACCGCGCCGAGGTCTTAAAAAACATTCCTTTTCAAGAAAATTCAAACAACTTTGTTTTTGACACGGAAATAATCGTTCAATTAAAACTTAAAAATTTTAAAATAAAAGAAATTCCTATCAGCACAAAATATTTCAAAGACGCCTCAAGCGTGGGATTTAGACAAAGTATAACTTATGGCTTGGACATTCTATCTGTGCTGTGGAATTTTATTTTATTTAAATTAAAAATCAGGCGCGATTCCAGATTTTGTTAAAATATGACTATTAAACAAATTTTAAAAGACATTAATAAAAAAGAATGGCTGTTTGTCGGACTGGTGGCTTGTTTAGTCATTCTTATAACCGCCATACCTTATGTTTACGGTTATTTAAAAGATTCTGTTGATAATCAATTTTTGGGAATTGTTTTAATCAACAAAGTAGATTACTTTAATTATTTTTCCTACATTGAACAAGCGCGCGAAGGTAATTTTTTGTTCGAAGATTACTACACCACTGAACCGCAACCAAGAATTATTTTAAATTTATTCTTTTTGGGATTGGGTTTAATGGCAAAATTTTTAAATATCTCGGCTGTTTCAGTTTGGCATTTAGCCAGACTATTTTCTACCTTGGGTTTTATTTTTTGCTCTTATCTTTTTGCCAGTTATATTTTTAAAGAAAAAATAAAAAGAAAGCTCTGCCTGCTTTTGGTTTGTTTTTCTGGGGGTATCGAATTTTTGTTTAGCCCTTTAGCGAGACCGTTCGTCTTTGTGTGTGCATCAACAATTTTTTTAGATTTAACCTCTAACGCTCTTTTTGTTTTTTCCACCACTTTGATAATTTTAATATTTTTTTTGTTGCTCTTGGGGCTGGAAAACAAAAAATATAAATATTCTTGGTGGGCCGGGTTGACCGGACTGATTCTTTTTCAAATTCACCCCTATGACATTCCTGTTGTTTCGTGCGTTTTGTTTGTTTTCTGGTTGATTATCTCTTTAAAGCAAAAAAGATTTGATTGGTTTTTCTTTAAATCCGGGCTGATTTTTTGTCTGATTTCTTCTCCGGCCATAATTTATTATCTCTATCTTATGACTTCGCATTGGCTCACTGTCGCCCGTATTGATCAGGCCCAAATTGTGGGAATTGGGCAAACAAAAATTTTACAATTAATTATTGGTTTTGGTTT
The DNA here is from genome assembly GCA_964576065.1 of uncultured Gammaproteobacteria bacterium. Lineage (GTDB taxonomy): Bacteria > Patescibacteriota > Patescibacteriia > UBA2591 > UBA6264 > CAZNTW01. Next base: position 7,422 of record CAZNTW010000024.1, on the reverse strand, counting down.
GTTGTGCTTATTCTCGTTAATCGGATTTTTCCACCTTTTGAGCAAAAAAGGGTTAACCAACTGCCAACTGTTTCTATTGGTTTGGCTGGTAATACAATTTGCTCTTGGATTTTTTCCTTTTGCTCTACAAATAAAATTGTTAGAAGGTTTTCATTTGGTTCTTTGTTTTTTATCAGTCTTTGGAATGTTTTTTGTCTATCAAAAATTAAAAAACATTGTTCCGAGATTAGTTTTTCTTTTTAAAAATAATTTGCTGTTAATTATAAATTTTTTTATTTTATTCTGTTTTTCCAATTTTTTTGTTTTATTTTTAATTACCGTTTTTGCCGCCTTGCCTGAAATTTCTATACCAAGAAAAGTTATCGCCAGCATGACCTGGTTAAGAAATAATTCTTTAAAAAACAGCGCAATTTTGTGCCCGAATTATTTAGATATAGACGGGTTAATTCCGGCTTTTGCCGTCAGAAAAACTTATACCGGACACGGAATAGAAACAATTAATTCTTCAGACAAAAAAACGTTGGTTGATTGGTTTTTTAACGAAAATGGCGACGATTTGCAAAAACAACTTTTTCTTAAAAAAAATAATCTTGATTATGTCTTTTATGTTAAAAATATTTATGGATTTAATCCTGAAGAAAAAGATTATTTGCGCAAGGTTTTTGAAAATGATTTAACTGCTATTTATAAAATTTTGTGATTAATGTTTTTGATTTCAATAAAATTTAATTGAATTTTATCAAAATTCAAAGCTCGTTTATTAAGATTATTCAGCCCCTGCTGACGAAAATAAAACTAAAATTACGGCTTAAAGCCGTAATTTTAGTTTTTAATTCAGACTAATTTTACAAACTCAACTTACTTTATAATTATATGACCATTCTAAACTAGAGGCCGCCGGTTTTTGGGTCACCGAGCTTAATTTTCCTACCACAAAACTGGAAACAGCATAAGCTAAAACAATAATAATCAAACCAATTATGGCGTTAGATATCACGTCTTTAGCTTTTTTAATTTGTTCTTGACTGCCCCCTGAAGTCATCCATAAAAATCCGCCGTAAAGGAAAAACAACATTATAATTACCCCAATCAAGCTAAAAATTATTTTAATAATATTAGCAACCGTAACTAACATATTCGGACTATCCCCTGCTTTTGTTAACCCGCTATTTACGGCCACATTGTCTAAGGCATTCAGTGTAGGATTTGACTCTTGGGCTAAGACTGAATTATCAATAGAAAAAACTGAGATTGAAACTAAAACAACCAGCGCTAAAATTATTAAAATTTTGCTTTGTTTAAAATTAATCATATTGACAATTCGGCTGTTTATGCTGTTGTGAGATTAAATAGCCTGCTCATCACAAAGGTAGAAATAGCATAAGCTAAAATAACAATAATCAAACCAACCAAAGCCGAGGTCATTAATTTTTTTGCTCCGTCTATTTTTTCTTTATCGCCACCGGAACTCATCCACTGAAATCCGGCAACAATAATAATAATCACCGCGCCTAATCCCAATAAACCAAAAACTGCGTTGATTATTCTGCCTGCCACTACGCCAAAAGTAGCCGTTCCATAACCAGCCGATTGGCCCAGATTCACCAGATCACCGTTGCCAAAATTAAATTCACCAACCACCGCCTGAGCAATGGTTGCCGGCGCTAAAACTAAAGCCACTAATGACACTAAACCCATAAAACAAATTAATTTTTTCATTTTTAAAACCTTTTTATCCTTTCCTCCCCAAAGGACTTGCTACGACCTTATTGTTTTTTGAATTAAATTATATTAAACCAATTAAATTATGATGTGTTTTTTATAAAAATCAAACGCGAATTATTTAATAAAAGCCTTTAAAACAAAATTCAGTATGGCGTGAGAGCAAAAAATCAGCGCCAGGCCTAAAATCGCCCAAACAATGGTTTTTTTGCCTGTTTCGATTTTTTCCGGCGCTCCAGCCGAGGTCATCCACATAATGCCGCCATAAATAAACATTACCAAAGCAAGGACACCGACAATTCCTAAAATATATTTAATAACGCTAACCGCTATTTCCGGCACGTCTTTTCCTCCCATTGGATCGTGTATTGACACAGCTTGAACAAACTGAAACAAAAACAAACCAATAACCAATAAATTGACTAAAAATAAAAACTTTCTTATTTTTTGTCGGCTCATATCTTGTGTTATTATAATTATTTTTCGGGTGGCGACGTGGTTGTGCCTATGCCTTCAAGATATCCTGCTTGCTGTTCGTCTTGTATAAAAATTTTGGAAACGGTTCTGACCACGGTCGCGGCAAAAACAATAATTATTATACCGATAACAGCGCCAGTAATCATTTTCTTGCCGGTGGTGATTCTTTCTTGAGCTCCGCCCGATGTTATCCACATCATACCACCGATAATAAAAAATAACAAGGCTACCACGCCCATATATTTCAGAATCAAACCGGCGACATTAACTCCGATTTCCAAAGCGTTCTCCAAAGTACAATCTCCGCAACAAGCGCAAATAGGGTCAGTGATTATTTGTCCGGTCTGACAATCGTCAACCTTGTTGCTGCCCTGGCAATCACACTGGCAATCACAATTCCAAACTGTGTTATCGTTTTTTTTTGGTTTTACTGAAGAAACAACACACTTTGAAATTTTGTCTTCACTTACCTTTCTAGAAAGCTCCGAAGAGCCATTATCAGCTCGCACAGAATCAACCGAACCTAAAAAACAAAAACTGATTAAAATTATTATTTCTAAAATTATTTTATTTTTGTTCATTGATTTAAAAACTTAAATTTACTTTTTGAACACAATATTCGATCGACTTTCTAATGTCTTCCCCGCTCAAAACATTCTTAATCATTTCTTGAAAGGCCTCTTTGACTAAAGAATAATCTTTTCCTTTATACCAAGTCTTGGCGGTCAAAACCCCCTTAACAAAAGGCGACAAATCAAAATCCTCCAACTGCTGTTTAATCAGCTCGCGGTGAGCGGTCGGACGTTTAGTTTTTTCAATAAATGTTTTGGCGTTTTTCGTCTCAGCGGAAAAAAGAATAAAAGCCCAAGCTTCGTTCGGATATTTTGTTTTTTTGGAAACCGTTTCCAGCCAATACTGAGCGTAATTAACTTCTTGCAAGGAACCCTTTATTTGCGGCACCGGCGCGACATCAAAATTTAACTTCGGCGCTTGAGCCTTAATGGTTGCCAAATAATCCGAATAACCAAAAATAAAACCGACCCGCCCTTTTATAAAAGACTCTAAAGAATTAGGCATTTGTCTATTCCAAGAATAGATTTCCTGTAAAGGATTGGAAAAACTGGTATAAAATTTTATCGCTTCTTGGCCGGGAAAATAAGAAGAATCATCCTTGGTCGCCAAATTAAAGGTCGCTTGTCCGTTTTCATTAACCATCGATGTCCCATTTTGCAACATTAAAAGAGATAAAAGGTCGGTTAAATTATCAACATTGTCAGCCGCGCCCAAAGCCGCTCCCGACTGGACAAAATTACCATCCCGATCTTGGAGTGTTAATAATTTAACATCGTCAACAAATTCTTGCCAGTCTCTCGGCGGACTAATCAGTCCGGCGTTGTTTAAAAAATCGCGATTATAATAAAGCGTTAGAATGTCCAAACTAAGGGGCACTCCCCAAATTTCATTCTTAATCAACATATCGCGGGGAACCGTTTCCACAAAAATTTCTTTTAGTTGTCTTAAATCCGGCGCAATTTTTTTTTCTATAATAATTTTCTCCTCTTTTTTAATCGCGCCAACGATTATTTTTTTCCCTAACGACAATTCGCTGCCCAATGCCAAGGGAAGAATTTTGGTTTGATATTTGCCCAGCCAAGTGTTGGGAATAGAAAAAATATCCGGACCTCTGTCCTCGGCCCAGGCTTCCAATAAAGCTTGCTCGTATTCTTCGGGACGGATTACTCTGTAAGTAATGGAAATGTGAGGGTAGCTGGCGCGAAAATTTTGAATGATTGATGAAAAAGCGTCTTGCCCGTCCTGAGTCCGCCAATAAACCAAATTCACTGGCTGTATTTTCTCCGCCGCCTCTTTTGATGTTTGTTTACAGCCCAAACCCGAAGTAATTAAAAAAACGCTGATTAAAACGCCGGCAAAAATTTTTTGGTAGTTGCTCATATTCTCGTCATTATATTCAAACCCAAAACAATAAAAAAGGAATCAAATCTCAAATAAAAATATTGTTCATTTGGGCTTCCTATAGTATAACAATTGTTTTTAATTTGGCAATTGTTTTAGTTCAACCAGAGATTTTAGCGCGGTTGGCAAAAGCATTCTCAGATTTCAAAATTACGGCATTTTAAAATTTTTACGCTGATCTTGGTTGAAAAAAGTTGCGTTTCTGTTATAATTTTCGCATGTTCGCAAGAAAAAAGAAAAAGTCCGGATGGAAAAGCCGGCCAATCAAGACAAAAAAACCAAAAAAAACAAAACATTTATTCAAAGGTTTCGTTGTTTTGTTTGCTTCTATTCTTATCCTCGTTTCTGTTTTCGCAGGAATTTTTTTGGCTTGGCTTAATTATAATCTTCCCAGTCCGGAAAAACTTTTAGAAAGAGTGGTGGCCCAAAGCACTAAAATATATGATCGCACCGGAAAAACGCCGCTTTATGAAATATTTTCCGGTCAACGCCGAACGCTTATTAAAATATCCGACATTCCTCCGAATTTGATTTACGCCACGCTGTCTATTGAAGATAAAGATTTCTTCAGCCATCCAGGCTTTGACCTCAAAGCCATTGTTAGAGCGGTTTTAATCGATATTTTAAAAGGCGGAAAACTTCAAGGAGCATCAACCATTACTCAACAATTTATAAAAACAGCTTTTTTGACTCCGCAGAAAACCTGGCAAAGAAAAATAAAAGAAGTTATTCTGGCTTATCAAATAGAAAAAAAATATTCCAAGCAGGAAATTCTACAAATGTATTTTAATGAAATCCCTTACGGTTCAAATGCTTATGGCGTGGAAGCGGCCAGTCAAATTTATTTTAATAAATCGGCGCGCGATTTGACTCTTGACGAATCGGCAACCTTAGCCGCGCTCACTAAAGCTCCGTCCTACTATTCCCCTTACGGGGACAATAAAGAAGAATTGATTGCTAGAAGAGATTTGGTTTTAAGCGCTATGGCAGAACAAGGTTTTATCACCCAAGAATTAGCCGAACAAACAAAAAAAATTGACACCCTGAAAAACATTGCTGTTCGTTACGAAGATATGGTTGCGCCGCATTTTATTATGTATATCAAAAACATTTTAGCGGAAAAATACGGGGAAAAACTTGTTGAACAGGGCGGGCTTAAAGTAATAACTTCTCTTGATTTAAACAAACAAACGATTGCCGAAGAAACAATCAAGCAATATTCTGAAAAGAACAGCAAAACCTTCAAAGCTACCAATGCTTCTTTGGTAAGCATTGATGTAAATTCCGGAGAAATTTTGGCTATGGTCGGTTCAATAAATTTTTTTGATGAATCAATTGACGGACAAGTTAATGTCGCAACCAGACCGCGACAACCCGGCTCTTCTTTTAAGCCAATAGTTTACGCTACCGCTTTTGAAAAAGGATTTACGCCACAAACGCTTCTTTTTGACGTAGAAACCAATTTCGGTCCAAGTGGACAAGAAAATAAAGATTATATCCCGCAAAATTATGATGGCAAATTTCGCGGACCAGTCACTCTGCGCCAAGCTTTGGCCGGATCGCTCAATATTCCGGCCATTAAAACTTTATATTTAACCGGCATATCCGATGTTCTGAATTTGTCTCAAAAATTCGGCTATACCACCTTGATTGATAAAAACCGCTACGGGCTATCATTGGTTTTAGGAGGCGCCGAAGTAAAGTTATTAGAACACACCGCCGCTTATGGCGTATTTGCTCGGGAGGGTAAAAAAATTCCAACGATTTCAATCCTTAAAATTGAGGATAGCGATGGCAATATCTTAGAACAAGCGCCTGAAACACCCCTCGCGCAAAAGGTTGTTTCCCCCCAAACCGCCCGCCTAATTAATGATATTCTTTCTGATAATCAAGCGCGTTCCTTTATCTTCGGAGAACAAAATTTTTTGACTTTATCCGATCGTCCGGTGGCGGCAAAAACCGGAACAACCAATAACTTCCGCGACGCTTGGATTATTGGCTATACGCCCAGCTTGGTCACTGGAGTTTGGGTTGGAAATAGCCGGAACGAGGCAATGGCCAAAGGGGCCGATGGATCAAAAATAGCCGCGCCGATATGGCAAACCTTTATGAAAAATGCCTTAGGCAAAACTTCGCCGGAAAAATTCAATCCACCCGAATCAATTGAAACAGATAAACCTGTTTTACGAGGAGAGTTGCCAAGCGAAATAAATTTAAAAATCGATCGGGCTTCAAACAAACTGGCAACCGATTTAACCCCTCTTTCGCAAATTGTTGAAAAAAAATTCAAACAATATCATTCCATTTTGTATTATATAAACAAAGATGCTCCACTCGGACCGCCGCCGGAAAATCCGGCTAACGACCCGCAGTACAACCGTTGGGAAAAAGGCATAAAAATGTGGGTAGAAAAATTAACCAAAGAATCTTCTGACAATTTAACCATCGCTCCCGTTGAATATGACGATTTGCATATTCCGGCCAATCAGCCGAAAATAAACATATTCTCGCCTTCATCAGGGGCGCTTGTCAGCGAAGAAACATTAGAAATAAAAGTAGAATCGTCCGCTCCTCGCGGTTTGGCAAAAATAACCTGCGCGATTGATAATATAACCGCCGGTATAATTTTAATCAGAAAAGACAGTTCTGACCAAAAAGACTTCAGTTGTAATTTAAATTTAGCCGGACTTGCTTCGGGCGAACATAAAATTACGGCCACGGCTTATGATGATATAGATAACTCCAAAAACGCTGAAATTTGGATTATTATTGGACAAACTTTTGAACAAAAAATTATTTGGCTTGATCATAAAAGCGGAGAAATTTTTGAAAAAAGCGATTTTCCAATCAAACTTTCGGTTTTGGCTCCGGCGGTACAGATAAAAACAATCAGATTCTTTTCTAAAAATATTTCAACCGCAAAAATTTCTTTATTAGGGACCATTTTCGATCCTGAAACCGGATCGGAGATAAACTTTAACTGGGAACAATCTGAAAATGGCATTTATTCAATTTGGCCGGAGATTATCACTGTTGATAATCAGACAATTCTTGGGAGCGAAATAGAGGTTGAAATTAAATAATGCTTTGCCAACCGTAAAATCAGCGCGAGATTATTTGTTTCTTGTCCGCGATTCACCTTCCATTAAAATATTGATTTTAAGGAAAAATAAATAATTTTTTAAAAAACCGCCTTTCTGATCTGTACCCCAAAAAGTGGACACAAGTAAAAAACAACTTTTTAGGCTC
>CAZNTW010000023.1:7085-9380 GCA_964576065.1 uncultured Gammaproteobacteria bacterium | reverse complement strand
CGTCCAGTCTTTTTTTATTTTTGCGTGTTGATATAATTAAGACATATTTTTAAAATTAATTTGCGTAATAAAATTATGGAAAAAAATCAAAAATTAAGAGTCTTTGTTTAAAACAAACCAATCTAAAGTCGGAAAAATTAAAAATGTTTGGAAAGGAGTTAATTTTGGATTTGTATGATTGCGAACCAAAAATTATAAAGTCGAAAGAAAAAATTTTAGATTATTCAAATAAACTTTGTAAATTGATAAAAATGAAAAAATTCGGCAAGCCGATTTGCGAGAGATTTGCTTTAGACAATCCGATTGTTGCGGGCTATTCTTTGATTCAATTAATAGAAACGAGTTTGGTAAGCGCTCATTTTTCAGAATTGTGGAATAGGGCTTATATCAATATTTTTTCCTGCAAAGACTTTGATGATAAAAAAGCGACAATTTTTGTTAAAAATTTTTTCAATGCTAAAAGAATAAAAAAGAGAGTTTTAATTCGTTAATCATTTTATTTGCGTTTTTCTTGGGGCTAACCCCCTTAACACATTGGAATGGGGTATTGGAGGGTGAGCAACCGGGGAAAAAATAGTCAAAAATATTCCATATGTGAATTTTATTAAATTTTTAAATGACGATGGCCGGCTAACAATTAGTTCAGTAATTTTATAAATAAAATATGAGCAAAAATAGGAAAATAAAAAATATTATCTTTGATGGAAACGGTTCCTTTAAAGAGGTTAACCAGTTTGACGACGAAGACCTTTTTGATGATTGTCCGATTTGTCAAGCAATAAAACGCGCTAAAGAAGAGGGGAGAGAACCTACCGAAGTAGAAATGAAAGCGGCGTTTAAAAAATCAAAAGACGCAGGCGGTATTGTTGGCGGTGAATGGTTTGAGGACAAAAAGCAAGACGAATAAAGTACTGGTCTGTGATATCACAAAGCAGACAATATGATCAAAAATCGGGTGAAAAACAGGATAGATAAGGTGGTTTTAGTCGGGATACTCAAAAATAAACGCGACCTTGATATTCTTCTGACTGAAAAGTGGTACCGAATTCCAGTGGCTCATGCGCCAACGCGGCAGTTTGATTATCTCGCTTTTTATCAACCCGCCTTATTTGGTCGTCAGGGAAAATGCATTCAATATTATGCCCGCATTTTAAGTTTCCAAACTATTAAAAGGAGTGATTTGTTGCCTAATGAGTTTAGTCATCCCCGGTTTCGCGATTATTATTTTCAGTTTCAGGTCGGCAGAATAAAAAAATTGACTCAGCCAATCAGAAATATAATACCGCGTCGTATTTCTTTTGGTTTCACCACATTGAGTCATTTATTAAGATCAAAAAATATTTTACAACTTTATAAAGTTGTTCCAATTGAACAAATCACCGAAGACGCTTTGAGACGAGCTGGTATCAGAACGACTGCTCAATACTATGTTTCGGGGAGTAAGAAGCGATATCGTCTTGATTTTGCCGTGTTTTGCAAACGAGGATCAATTGCTATTGAGTGCGATAACAAAAAATCTCATTCTAATTTATACCAACGGAAAAAAGATAAAATAAAAAATATTTTCCTTAAACGACGCGGTTGGGTTGTTATTCGTTTATCAGAGCGAGATATTGTTTTTAATTTGAAGAGTTGCGTCGCCAAAGTGAAAAAAGCGGTTAGAAAATTAAATTTACTTAGTTAGGTTGACGGGGTCTAACCCCGTCAATAAATAGGCGATGAGTATTTTGAAATTAAGACAAGAGAGCGAGAGAGTATTTTTATAGAGGAATAAACCAAATAAAATATGAAAACAAAAAAACATAAAATTTGGCAAAAACAGACAAAAACAAAAGATGTTTCGGAATTAATCAAAATGTTTAGCTCCGCTTGGTTGCTGCTTAACGCGTACGATAAAGAGTCTTTTCCTAAAAAAGGAGTGACAAAAAGACAAGTCAAAATGACTGCGGACGATATTTATGAAGCATTGTTGAAATTAAAGGAAGAATTGGCTGTAAAAAATAAAGTCAGTAAAATTTTTGGGCAAGAAAGACAAAAAGACAGTGTGAAGGGGATTGTTGGAAATGTTTTTCAGTCATTTGGCAGAAAAGACCTTTATCCGACATTGGAAGAAAAAGCGGCGCACTTTTTATATTTTATGGTAAAAAATCATCCTTTTGTTGATGGTAATAAAAGGATTGGGGCATTTATTTTTGTTTGGTTTTTGCGAAAATTTAAAATTTTGAATATTCCCAAATTAACACCGGAAGTATTGGCCGTGCTTACTTTATTCGTGGCCGGAAGCAACCCGAAAGA
>CAZNTW010000023.1:0-6985 GCA_964576065.1 uncultured Gammaproteobacteria bacterium | reverse complement strand
GTATGTTTGAAAAAATATTTGAAAAGCCAATAGCTTCAGCCCTGAAAAAGGAATTAAAGTCGGTTAATCCGATTAAATCCGAGCATTTAAAATCAGGAATTAAGCCGATTATGGCTTGCGTAGGAACGATTGACGAATTTAAACAAAATGAAAACGAAAGAATTGGGTTTTTTGAAAAGATGGTATCCAAAGACATTTCCAACACTCGCAACATAAATTATTACGGATCTCACGAGGAATTGATTGATCAGGGATTTAAAAATTCCAGCGATTATTCTTATGTTATATCAAAGGTTGATAATTCGGATAAATTTTCCAAATCATTCAAGAATTGCACGGGAGTGATAGTTACCGGTTGCGATAAAGAAACCGGTAAGAATATTTCTTTTTTAAGCCATCAAGACCCAAAATATTTTTTAAATGAAGATTTTAATAAAAATAAGTTCACAAAAGATTTAAGAGAACAACTTTTAGAATTAAAACAGAAGAGCGTCAATGGCACAATTGACGCGATTATTTTTGGCGGAAACTATTTTAAAGAAAAAGACTATAGTGAATTTAGGGAAAATTATTTTAATTCAATAAAATTATTATTAAAAGAAATAAAAGGAATCTTGGGGTTTGAGCCGGTTGTCATTGTTGGACCAAAAACAAAAGAAGGAGGGAAAGAGGACGACGTTTTTTATGATAACGACAACAGGCTACTTTATATGATAAGACCAAATGTCGGCGATGCCACAACCGAAAGCTTTTTGCCGAGTGATATGGAAAAACAAAAAAAGAAGTGGTAGTTTAAAATATTAGGATTTACCCAGGTAGAACCTGGGCAATATTAGACAACTATTCAGCAAGCAACTGGGCAACCAAGGCAAGTAAGGCGATCTAAAATATAGAAAAAATTTCTTGACAAAATCAGATTTTTAGTTTAGAATATAATCACATTAAACAACTCCCAAAAAAGGAGTTTTTTAATCCAAGGTCGATCTTTAACAAATTAAAGCGGGAAAGAGGCGCATTATGGTTTTATTTTTCGTCGGTATTTTGGAAATGATTATTGTTACAACTTGGACTAAAGTGGTGACAAAAACAAAAATATTAGCCAGTGGATTGGTTACAATAATTAATGTTTTAATTTGGTATTATGTCTTAGAGACAATTGTTAATGATATTAGCAATTGGAGCCTAGTTATTTTGTATGCTTTTGGTTGCGCTTTTGGGACAATGTTTACCACTTTTTATTATTCTAAAAGAGAAGGAAAACAAGCCAGAGAAACAACAGATCAGAAAAATTAAGTTATTTTATTTTTTCAACTATGATATTAGAAGATCCATTATCGAGCAGCCCTTGGGCAGTCGGTAGCTAAAATCGCTTTTATAAAAAAGCGATTTTAGTTTTGACAAATTGACACCAATTTTTTGATTCTGTATAATATGACAGTGGTTATATGAAAATAAATTTAAACGAGAAACAAATTGATGAATTATTGAGTCGCGGAGTCAATGAGGTTATTGACTTTGCTAATTTGAAAAAACGTTTGATGTCCGGAGAAAAATTAAGATTTAAACTTGGCATTGACCCAACCAGTTCGAATGTTCATTTGGGTCGAGCGGTTGCCTTGCTTAAATTAAAAGATTTTCAAAAATTAGGACATCAAGTTATATTTATTGTTGGAGATTTCACCGGCGTAATCGGAGATACTTCTGACAAGGAGAGCGAAAGACCAATGCTTTCTGAAAAAGAAGTCCAAAAAAATATGAAAGATTATATTGTTCAAGCCGGGAAAATTTTAGATATAGAAAAAACAGAAATATGTTTTAACTCAAAGTGGCTGGCAAAATTAAAATATGCCGAAATAGGCAAGCAAGCCAATCAATTTTCTTTGACTGAATTTATAAACAGAGAGAATATAAAAAAAAGGTTAACTGCCGGCGCCAGGGTTTCTCTAAGAGAATTATTATATCCTTTAATGCAAGCGTATGATAGCGTTATGGTAAAAGCCGATGTTGAAATAGGCGGAACCGATCAGAGATTTAATCTTTTGACCGGCCGAACAATGCAGCCGTATTACAAACAAAAATCCCAGGATATTATTATGTTAAATCTTATTCCCGGAATAGATGGAAGAAAAATGAGCTCAAGTTGGGGGAATACGATTAATATTTTCGATAAACCAAACGATATGTTTGGGAAAATAATGAGTATAACCGACGATTTGATTATAATTTATTTTGAACATTGCACCCGCATTTCAATGGATTTGGTGCGAAATTACAGCGAGGAATTGAAATCGGACAGAGTTAATCCGCGGGACATAAAAATGAAATTGGCTTACGAAATAACTAAAATATATTGGGGCGATAAAATGGCAATAGCGGCCAGAGATAATTTTATTTCAATTTTTCAAAAAAAAAATATTCCAACAGAAATGCCAAAAATAAAATTAGCCGGAAAGAACATAGTTGACGTTTTGGTTTTGGGAAATTTAAGTAAAAGTAAAGGCGAAGCGCGCCGTTTAATTGAACAAAAAGGAATAAAAATTAATGGGAAAATCATAGATTTAACCGAAGAAATAGTTAAAAGCGGAGATATAATTCAGAAAGGGAAAAGATATTTTCTAAAAATCATCTAAAATAATTTTAAAAATTAATATAATAAAATATGGAAGAACAAAAACCAAATCATTATGATTGCGCCAGCGGGTATGATTACAAAAAACAAATTTCCGGATTATTTCTCGGATCGTGTTTTATAATCGGTTGTATTATCATTTCCCAAACTTTTTATAAAGTAAAGCAATTGGACAACACTTTATCAGTAACCGGCTCAACCAAACAAAAGGTTGTGTCTGATACAGTAAAATGGGTTAGCGGGTTTTCTCGGACAGTTGAAATGATTAATTTGAAAGACGGTTATACTTAAATGAAAAAAGACGAACAAGCAGTTTTGATTTTTTTAAAGACTAATGGTTTTACTGATGAAGACGTAGTTATTTCGCCGGTTTTTATGGATACGGTTTATAAATACGATTCTAGCGCGCCAAAGGAATATACTCTAAGACAGAATGTGGAGCTAAAATCATTAGAAGTTGAAAAAGTAACAGAGCTTTCAAAAAATATTAAAGATTTAATTGATCAAGAAATTCTTTTTTCCACTCAATATGTAGAATATGTGTATACTAAACTGCCGGAATTAAGAGTTAATTTGCTTTCAGAAGCCATTAAAGACGCCAAACTAAGAGCAGAAAAAATCGCCGAAAGCAGTGATAAAAAAATTGATGTAATCAGATCGGCAAGTATTGGCGTAGCGCAAGTTCTTCAGGTTAATTCAGTGGAAATAAGCGATTATGGAGCTTATGATACTTCAAGTATTGAAAAAGAGGTTATGGTGACGGTTAAAGCGACCTTTAGTATGAAATAAAAATAAAATTATAAATATGTCAGAACAAGTTGGTTTAGAAAAAAATGAGGAAAAAATAATGAATAACGTTACTCGCGAAGTGGCAGTTAAAAAATTTGGTATCAGCCGTACGCGCGATTTTGATGAAGCCATAAAGATGGGCGAAACGCAAAGGGCAGAGGGTTGGCTTAATTTTGTCGCTCAAAACAGAGCTTTGTTTCCCGAATATGACGATATTTGGGATTTTTGGTATCAAGATCGTTTAGATGCCATTAAAGAAACCATTTAGCAAAAAGGTGCCTTTAATTCTTAATTAAGGCGCCCAAAATTTAAATAACAAATTTAATAAAAATAGAATATGACACAAACGCAACAAAATTTATTAAAAGCCATTACCGGAGAGTCATTGGCGCGGAATAAATATACTTTTTATGCCGCTGAAGCGGTTAAAGAAGGGTTAATTTGGATTTCCCGTATTTTTGAAGAAACAGCCGACAACGAAAGAGCGCACGCCAAAGAAGAAATAGAAAAAATAAAAGATAAAACAGAAATGACTAATACTTATGATATTCATCCTTTAGGGAAAACATTGGAAAACCTGAGAAACGCCGCGGCCGGAGAAAAATACGAATTTGAAATAATGTATCCTGATTTTGAAAAAATAGCTCGCGAAGAAGGAGAAAAAGAAACAGCCGATTTATTTAAAGAGGTTGCTGAAGTTGAAGAAAAACACGCTGAACGTTTTGAAATTTTAGCTGATAAATTAGAAAAAGGGATATTGTTTAAAGGCGAAAAAGAAATAGAATGGAAGTGTTTAAATTGCGGTTATATTCATAAAGGAATCAGCGCCCCGGAAAAATGTCCAGTCTGTTCAAAGCCACAAGGATGGTATATGGGGCTGGGAATTGTTAGATGAAATTCATTTTAAAATCTGTGTTATTGTATGAAAAAATGGATAATTATTTTAATTGTTATTTTTCTTGTTTTGCTAGCATTAGTTATTATTAGAGGCGATGAAGATACTTGGCTTTGTCAAAATGGTCAATGGGTAAAACACGGCAATCCGCAAGCGCCAAAACCAAAAGAAATCTGCGGCTCAATTGAAGATAAAATTAAGGTTAGTAAACCGCAAGAAGGAGACTCGATTAATAATCCTTTAGAAATACAAGGGGAAACGCGCGGTTTTTGGTTTTTTGAGGCAAGCTTTCCAATTGAAATTTTAGATAAAAACGGGAATAGAATTGCCACAGGAATTGGACGAGCTCAGTCAGATTGGATGACTGATAAATTTGTATCCTTTAAGGCATCTCTTGACTTTATTACTCTTCCGCAAACCAAAGAAGGGGAAATTATTTTTAGAAAAGACAATCCATCGGGATTGCCGGAAAATGACGAAGAATTCAGAATGCCAATTAAATTTGGAAAGATAGAAACAACAAAAATTAAAGTTTATTTTAATAATAGTAATCTTGATCAGGAAGTTTCTTGTCAAAAAGTTTTTCCAATAGAAAAAGAAATTTTAAAAACTCAAGCTGTGGCCAGAGCCGCTTTAGCAGAATTATTAAAGGGTCCAACGGAAGAAGAAAAGACAAGAGGTTATTTTACCAGCATCAATTCAGGCGTGGAAATTAAAAATTTAAATATTGACAATGGCACGGCAAGGGTTGATTTTAATCAACAATTGGAAAATTGGGTTGGGGGTTCTTGCCGAGTGGCGGCAATCAGGTCTCAAATTATTGAAACTTTAAAGCAATTTTCAACCGTTAAAGATGTGGTGATTTCTATAGACGGTAGAGTTGACGACATTCTTCAGCCATAAATGCATATTTTAATAGATTTTACCTCCTACCTATGGGGGTTATTTTTATTAAAAAATATGCTATAATATGGTTATATAAAATTATATGTCAATTATGCCACTAAATACTCCCTTGGCCGATCGTATGCGTCCATCAACGCTTGACGATTTTTTAGGTCAAGAAGAAATAGTCGGACCGAATACACTTTTAAGGCAGGCAATTGCCAATGATCAATTGCCGTCTTTAATTTTATGGGGACCGCCAGGCAGCGGAAAAACAACATTGGCTTTTATCGTTGCCAAACAAACTAAGGCTGATTTTATTCAAATTAGCGCTGTCTCCAGCGGATTGAAAGATTTAAGAGAAATCATTAAAACCGCCAGACAGAATCAGGGAAAAAATAAAAAAACAATTCTTTTTATTGATGAAATTCATCGCTGGAACAAAACTCAACAAGATGCGCTTTTGCCCTTTGTGGAGAAAGGAGTGATTATTTTAATTGGCGCAACCACAGAAAACCCGAGCTTTGAGGTTAGGGGAGCGCTTTTATCGCGTTGTCGAGTTTTTGTTTTAAAACAACTCAATAAGGAACAACTTATTAAAATTATAAAAAGCGGTTTAAAAGATAAAAAAAATGGTTTAGGCGGAATTAAAACAAAAATTGACGATGAAGCGATTAATGTTTTGGCAGAAATGAGTAATGGTGACGCCCGAATGGCTCTTAACGCTTTGGAATATGCTGTTTTTTCAAATCCAAATAAACAAAAAGAAGCAATTCAAATAAATTTAGACTCAATTAAACAAGCTTTCCAAAAATTTTATCTCTTTTACGATAAAGACGGAGAAGAACACTATAATATAATTTCAGCTTTACATAAATCAATGAGGGGATCTGATGCCAACGCGGCTCTTTATTGGTTGGCAAGAATGTTGGAGGCGGGCGAAGATCCGCTTTATGTAGCAAGGCGTTTAGTTCGTTTTGCCTCGGAAGATATTGGTTTAGCAAATTCTAAAGCATTAGAACAAGCTGTGGCCGCTTATCAGGCCTGTTATTTTATCGGATTGCCCGAATGCAGTGTTATTTTAGCTCAAACCGTAGTTTATATGGCTAAATGCACTAAATCGAATGATTTATACGTGGCTTATGAGGCAGCGGCTGAAGATGTTAGAAAGTATGGCAATTTACCAGTACCTTTGCATATCCGTAACGCGCCGACACAATTAATGAAAGATTTGGGATATGGCAAAGATTATAAATACAGTCCAGACTATAATTATCAGGAAAAACAAGAATATTTTCCGGAAAAATTAAAAAATAAAAAATATTTGAAATAATTTTTGAATTGACACTTTAGAAAGAATTTGGTATTATGATTTACAAAGGAGGTCTTTGCAATTTAATATATTAGAAAGAGGGGAAAAATGGAATTAGAACCACAAAAAATTTTTGTTGAAGGTGAGGAAAAAGTAGCGCATAAGGTCAGAGAATTGTACACGAAAATAATGTCCCTTCGAGGAAAAAATTTTAAAGGAGAAAAAACATATCCAGGCGCCGATTTGATTTATGAAATTGGCACTTCTCTGCAAAAAAAATATGGGCTAATGGATGTCTATAAATATTATCTATATCATATTATGATCGGTAGTACTATGGGCCGAGAAAAATGTATTTTTTTTGATTTTCCTGGAGACGATTCAATATTAAATCTTTTGGAAAAAGCAAAAAAAGAGTTAATAATAAATTTGAGTCCAGAATCTAACGCAACAATGTTGGCGTAAAACGCCAAAA
>CAZNTW010000022.1:0-11861 GCA_964576065.1 uncultured Gammaproteobacteria bacterium | reverse complement strand
TCAATATTTTAAATAGTATCGAAATCGTTGCAATAGATGTTGGAAGCCAAGATATGGAATTTAGAATTTAGAAAAATAAATAATATAAAAATGGAAAAACACTAGATTATCATTATCAACATCCAGTTAATAATAAGGAAACTCTGCTTCTAAATACAATTTTAATGTCTTTGTTTGTTTTTTATGTTCCCAGCACTACAGGAGAGTATATTTAAAATTCAAAAGTCAAAATGTAGGAAATCCTTAAAATTTCTACAAGAAATTTTAAGAATATCAATAACTTTTATTTTTTATATTTTTTTATTCCGTAGTGGTGCGAAGAACTTCTTCCATGGTTGTTTCTCCGCGAAGAACTTTAATATAACCGTCTTTTATCATTTCTATCATATTTTGCCGTTTAAATTCTTCTTTTAATTTGTCGTTTTCGCAACCGGAAGTAATGACTTCTTTCAGCTGGTCGGTCATTTCTAATGTTTCAGCAATGACTGTGCGTCCTTTATAGCCTTCGTTACCGCAACGAGCGCAACCGCGACCATAATAAAATTTAAACCTATCGGTATTTTTATCACGATAAGACTCCAAATCAAATCCTTGTATTTTAACATCTTTTAAAGACTGTTCCATATTTTTTTCTATTTCTAGCGGGACGTCGGCTAATCCGACGCAATAAGGACAGATTTTTCTTACTAACCTTTGGGCTACGATCAGATTCAAAGATGAAGCGATTAAAAACGGCTTTATGCCCATATCAATTAAACGCGGCACCGCGCCAAAAGCGTCATTGGTATGCAAAGTAGAAAGGACCACGTGACCGGTTAGGGCGGCATGAGTCGCCAAATCAGCTGTTTCTTTGTCGCGAATTTCACCGACCATAATAATATCCGGATCTTGTCTAACAATGGAACGAAGTCCATTAGCAAAAGAATAACCAATATTCGGACGAACTTGAGATTGATTAACGCCGTTTAAAAAGTATTCTATTGGGTCTTCCAGGGTCACCACATTAGACTCGATTTTATTAAGAACTTTTAATGAAGCAAAAATTGTCGTTGTTTTACCGCAACCGGTCGGTCCGGTAATTAAAACTAGTCCATGAGGTTTTTCTAAATTTCTATTAATAACATCCAAATAATTTCCCCAAAATCCCAAATCTTTTAAATCAAAAATTCTTCGCGACGGATCAAGCACCCTCATCACTACCTTTTCTTTGTCAAACAACGGCATCACCGAGACCCTTAAGTCTATTTTGCGACCTTCAACCACAATCCTAATACGGCCATCTTGCGGGACACGGGTTTCATCTAATTTTAAATCAGCCATCACTTTAATACGCGCCACAATGGAAGAATGAAGATGCCCTGGCAAAACTGCCGTTTCTCTTAAAATACCATCAATACGATAACGAATTCTTGTTTTTTCCGAAAATGGCTCAATATGAACATCTGAAGCCTGATTATCAACCGCATATTTTAAAATTGAACCCACCAACTTGGCAATCGGCGCCGTGCCAGTCATATCTTCCAATCCAACTTCGGTGGAAACTTTCGTTTCTTTTGTTGTCGACGCAAAGCGCGATTCAGCCGCGCCAACCGCTTCTTCAACTTCGACTGACAAACCGCCATATTGCGATAAAACATTTTTTAAAGCCGACTTGGCCGCCGTATATATCTCTGGTTTTACTTTTTTTTGGCGACAAATAAAATCAATCGCTTCGCGGGCTTTAAAATCTCCCGGATCGCTCATGGCTAATTTTAAAATTTCTCCTTCCTTGTTAAAGGCAACTAAACTATAATTTTCCGCCACATTTTTTGGAATTAAACCCAAAACTTCCCTCTTGACAATTAAACCGTACAAATCGGCGACTGGCACATTATAAATCTGTCCTTTAGTCGAAGCAATTTCATCTTCAGAGATAATTTTTTTGGAATCCAAAAGCACATCAACCGAAACTTGCAATTCTTTTGATTCAGCTAAAAGACTTTTGTATTGTTCCTCTGTTAACCTGCCTTGCTGAAACAAAAATTGAACAATTTTACTGTCAGCTATTTGTTGAGTCATAAATATGTTTTATTTTTTTGGAGATTCTGCTTTGTCAGAGACGATCGGTATAAAAGGATTCGGCCGGCCTTTTTTGTCAACTATTACAGAAGTAAAAAATGATTTAAGATATTTCATTTCTTTAAATTTTGAATCGTTAATCACGTTTTGAATTTTACTCAAATCGGGAATAGATTCTCTTAAATAGGCTGGATCGCTTCGCCCAGTCCCGGAACCCATTGATGGCTTTAAAAAACCCAAAACGTCGTTATTTTTTATTAAAAAAATGGCGCCCGCAACAATCAAAACGGCGAAAAGCAGCAAATAAATATATTGTTTTCTTGTTTTGTTAACCATATTTGTTTTCTTTATTCCAAATAATAACTTTGAAGGCTTAACTGCAAATAATTACCCAAATCTCTGATGGTTATTTTTTTTACATCCATAATTTTATTATTTTTTTCAAGATCGCCCAAAATCTTTTTAACAATATAGTAGTCACCGCCGCCAAAAACCAAATTTATATCAACCAAGTTTCCCCCAAAAGTAAAACTAAAATCGGCCATTTCCATCTCTTTATTTTGTTCGCGACCGATTTCTTTTATTCTGGCCTCCAATGAACTAATCTGATTTAAAATTTCCGGTTCTCTAATTTTTTCGGCTAAAACATAATTAAGTTTTTCCAATTCGACTCTATCTATTTGGGTGGCTTCTTTCCTCATTTTTTCCAAACTATTAAGATATGCTTTTTGTTTGGCTAAAATCTCCTGCCTAATCGTTAAATCAAACTTTCCGCCACCAACGGTTTGATTAAGTTTTGGTTTGATGATTAAAAAATATTCACCGATCAAGGCTCCGCAAAAAAATACGATAATCAGCAACCAATAAAACTTGACTAAAAAAATCTGATAACCCTTTGCTTTAAAATTTGTATCATCAAGACGAGACATATATTTTTATTTATAAAAAACATTATCAACTAAAACCAAGTCAAAACCGGCCTTTATCATTTCTCCCGATCTCGCCACGCCAGAAACCCTTACTTCCTTAGCAAAATCAGCGGCTTGATTGAGGACGACAATTTGTTTGGCAATTGACAGCAAATTTTTACCATAAGCGTCCAAATGAATAACACCGCTGGTATCGGCGCCAAAATCGCCAAAATAAACATCCGGAATAGTATAATTTTCAAACAAAGCAAAAAATTTCGTCCAATAAATATGTTTATCTAAAATATCTTTAGCTAAAACAGCTCTTCCTTCCATCTTTTTCAATTCAATCCTTTCTTCTGAAAAAGACAAGGCTCTTACTTCTAAAAATTGTATTTCTTGTTCGGCTTGATCAACTTGCATTTTTATTTTTTCAAAATACCAATTAGTATAAGCCCAAATAATAAAAAATACTGTAGAAATGACAATTAAGGAAGCAATTAAAAAAAATATCCTTGATTGGATAATACGAGGAATAACAATCGCCCGCTCCGGCATCAAACTTATGTCCAAATCTTTTTTTATTTCCTTCTCGTTTGTTTTCCCAAATTTTTTTTCAAATCCTTTTATTTTTTCTTTTTTGCTTTCGCCATCAACGGCTTCTTTTTTCTTAAAAAGAAAAACCGCCCAAGCTACTATTTTCTTGATTATTCCTTTTTTGTTATTATTTTGTCCGACTGATTCCGGCATAATTAAATAACTATTTTTATTTAAGTTCTCTTAATGCCAGTCCGATGGCGACGGCGAAACGCGGGGCTACTTCCACTAAAGCGGGTTTTAGGTCAGCCGGATAAGCCACCCTAGACCAAGGATCGCCGACAATAACTCTAATATTAAGCAGTTTGGAAAAATAATCAGTAAGTCCGGGCAAATAAGCAGATCCGCCAGACAAAATCACTTGTTCAATTATTTTTCCTGATTGTTCTTGATAAAGTTGCAACGAATAACTAACTTCATCAGCCACCGGTTTCATAATTCCTTCAATAATTTTAGGAATTTTTGACGATCCGCCCATACCAATATCTTTTTTAAATTGTTCCGCTCGACGATAATCAATATTTAAGCTGTTGGCAATAGCCCGAGAGATAGTAATACCCCCGACATCAATGCTGCGATTCAGGGCCGGCACGCCTTTTTCAATAATAATGATATCGGTGGTAACGGCGCTGGTGTCAATAATCATGGCGGTGGCCTGACTTTTCCCGATCAAAGAACGAGTCAAAGCAAAAGATTCTGTTTCCAAGGAAAGCAATTCCAGGTCGGCTTGTTTGAATATTTCCACATAGCGTTTGACTAAATTTTTTGCCGCCGCCGTTAAAAGAATACGATAATTTTTCTTTTTTCGTCCAACGACAATTGTATCAATAATTCGCCAATCCAAAACCACTTCTTCGATCGGCATTGGGACAAATTTTTTCGCTTCCCACCGAATCGCGGCTCCCAGTTCTTTCTCGTTCATCACCGGTAAGGTAATAACTGAATTAAAAACTGAAAAATTTGGCAAAGCTGTAATTGCCTTGTATCCGATAACTCCCGCTTCTGTGTATAATTTTTTTAAAAGCGTCCCCACTTTAACGATTATTTCTTTAGCATCACCTTTAATAATATCACCGATAGCTCTTTCGGCATAACCATAAGTAACCAAAGTTGGTAATCCTTTTTCTTTGGTTAATTCAACTAATTTGATGCTGGTTGAACCGACATCAACTCCTAAAAAACTTTTTTTTGCTCCAATGCCGAAAAAACCCATAGATATAATATTAAATCAAAAGTCAAAAATCAAAAATCAAAAGTATTTGTATGTTTATTGTTAAAACACTAAGTCAAAAGTATTTGAATTTTGACTTATTATATTATACAAGAAAATCTTTATTTTGACAACTAAGGTGTGGGAAACAATCTTCTTTCGGAAGAACGTTTTAATCTTTGGCTAAAACCGTCGCCCAAACTTCCTTTGTTCCGGCCTGACGGAGTGTTTTGGCCACTTCATTTAAAGTAGCTCCGGTGGTAAAAATATCGTCAACCAAAATAACACTTTGAGGACAAACATCGCTGATAACTCGATAAACTCCCTTGACGTTTACTTTTCTTTGCTTCTGTCCCAACTTAGTCTGAGAAATATTATTTTTTATCTTTTTTAGAATATTTTTATCAACCGGCCAATTAAAATGATTTGATAATTCCCGGGCAACCAATTCTGATTGATTAAATCCCCTCTCGGCCAATTTCTTTCTGGATAAAGGAATCGGCACTAAAACAAACTTGTTTCGGGTGAAATAATCGGCTTCATTGGTTAGTCTTTCAATGAATTTTATCAAAAAACCAGCTAAATCTTTGGCTAAAATTTTTAAAAATGGCTGATATTTTAAAAATCTAATGGCGGTTTTAACCTGCGCCTGATTATAATCAAGCGCAATAATTAACCCATTTAATTCGCCACTAGGCGATTGTTTAAAATTAAGCGCGACTATTTTATTTTGGCAATCGCGACAAAAGGTTTGACCTACTTTTCCGCAACTTAAGCATTTCAAAGGGAAAAATAAATCTAAAAATATTTTTTTTGTTTTTTTAAAAATTCTCAACAGCATGATCTTTGATTTTTAAAATATTTCTTCTAAAAATCACCAACAAGCCGATTAAACAAAAAACAATGGAAATCAACTGCCCCAAACGAAGTCCGCCCAAAACCGCTTGCGGGTCAATCCTTAAAAATTCCAGCCAAAACCGACCAAAACTATAACAAATCAAATAACAGCCAAAAACAATGCCTGAATAGCGCAACCGTCTCTTGGTATTATTCTCAACATTTTCTTTTCGAAATTTTGACGCCTTGAAAAAATAAATTTTTTTAAATATCAGCAATAAAAGACAGAAAACAACCAAATTCCAAATTGACTCATAAAAGAAAGTCGGATGAAAATATTGACTACTCGCAAATTCAATCGGTCGCGACAATGAATTAATCGGAATGCCCCAAGGCAAATCAGTCGGTTTGCCAAAAACCTCTTGATTAAAATAATTGCCCCAACGTCCGATTGTCTGTCCCAAAACCAGAGCCGGCGACAATAAATCGGCTAAAACGAAAAAATTAATATTTTTGCGGCGAGAATAAAAAAATAAAATAATTACACCGACAACCACGCCGCCGAATATTCCCAATCCCCCGCGCCAAGGCATAAAAATTTCCGAAACATTTTCCGAATAATAACCAATTCTGCTAAGGACATGATAAATCCTGGCGCCAATCAGTCCGCCGATTATCAAATAAATAAACAAATCCTGAATAAGTTCTTTTTTTATTGATATTTTTTTGGCTAAACAAGCGGTGAGAAATAATCCTAAAATAATTCCCAAAACAATCAACACCCCGTACCAATAAATACTTAAGAACCCCAACCGTAAAAAAATCGGTTGAGGTTCATAGTAATGCAAAAATTTGAAAAACAATTCAAGCATAATTTTTTAATCACGCCGACTTATTCGCAAGCTCCGGCCGCAGTTCCAGCTGATTCGCCAACGCCGAGTCCGGCAACTGGAGTATTTTCAGAAAGAGTTTGGGCGCATTCTTCGGGCAAAGTATTGAAAGCCTGACAAATTTCTTCTTTATAACCCTGAGGCGTACGAGCTGGAGAAACAACAACGTCGTTGATAACCATGGTCGGCGAACCCTGCACTCCATATTTTACGTTCAGGTCTTTTTCCACATCAAATAATGGATAGTTTCCGTTGAGCCAAGTTGTTTTGTCTTCGTATTGAGCGGTAATCTTGAATTGTTCGTCAGTGGCGGCAATACATTTATTCATTTTCTTTTGGTCAACTTTTGATTCAGTTAAACAATTTTCGTACTCCCCCGCTTTAACAAAACACTCAAAATACGTGGCGTATTTTTCTTTTTGTTCTTTTTGAATGCAATATTGCCTTAAATTTTCATCAATTTCCTTTTTCTCGTGCATAGCATAACTCACAAAATTAATCTGAATATCGGCCTTATCTTTGAATAAATCCATTACGGGCAACATGGCTTTTTGCGCCTGCAAACCATAAGGACAATAAGTCATCACAAATAATTTTACACTCGGTTTATCGGTTTTGGGAATCTCCTTAGGGACTTCAGCGACTTGATTATTCGACGAAGCTTTCGCTGATTTATTTACTTCTTCTATATCAAAAACATCGGGAAATAAATATTTTCCGTCGCGAGAGATGAAAGAATCATAATCTTTTCCCTCTTCAGCGCCGCTTTTTACATTAATAGTGAATTTACAAGCCTGAATTGTCTCTTGGCAACCACTCCCAACTAAACTGGCGCTCATTCCGTTCCCCATAAGATTTTTGTTAATAAAACTTATAGCTTCTTCACCCAATTTACCGGCTGATTTGCCAAATAAGGCTTTTACGCCAAAACCGTTAGTAAAAATAGAAACGATTAAAACTACCAGCAAGACGACAGAAATAATCTGCCATAAACCAAACTTAAACTTACAACATTTTTTCTTTGTTTCTTCTTCCATAGAAAATAATAAAATTACTTAATTAATATTTCTTTATGACCGTTATGACTTAAATTATAAATTATTTTTAAAAGGGTGTCAATAAAAAACAACTTAATCGTCGCGGAACCACGCATCGCCAAAGGCAATAATCCGCTAAGCGAGGCCAAAGTGAAATCCCGTTTGCGGAACAATATCAAATAAATCTGATAATTAAAAAATGTGGAAATAAAAAATAGGAATTAGAAATAAATAAAAAATTGGTCAAAATCGTACTAAAATTTATTTTTTGTTTGATAACTTTTTATTCATGCGAGTTTTAGAAGGTTCACTTGCGGGGACAGTCCCCATTAAATTGTTCAATAACCTTGGCAATTCGTAAGATTTTATTTTCTTCAAAATAATCGCCGATGATTTGCAATCCGACCGGCAAACCATTAATATTACCAACCGGTAAAGACATGGCCGGCAAACCGGCGAGATTGACTGAGACGGTATAAATATCAGCCAAATACATACTTAGTGAGTCATTTATTTTTTCGTTAATTTGCCAAGCTGTGGTTGGCGTGGTCGGCGTAAGCAAAAAATCAATTTTTTCTTTTTCAAAAACTTGCTTAAAATCACGCTTTATCAAAGTTCTGACTTTCTGCGCTTTTAAATAATACTCATCATAATAACCGGCCGATAAAACATAAGTTCCAAGTATTATTCGACGCTGAACTTCTTCGCCAAAACCATGCGAACGAGAATCAAAATAAATATCCGAAAGTGTTTTTCCGTCTCTTTTTGACAATCCGTATTTTATGCCATCGTAACGGCTTAAATTGGTTGAAGCTTCGGCCGGCATAATAATATAATAGCAAGCTAAAGCATAAAACGAATAAGGCAAGCTTATTTGTTTTACTTTCACCCCGTTTTTTTCAAGCTTTTCCACCACCCCATCAATTATATTTTTAATTTTTCTATCCAACCCTTTCACAAAATATTCTTTAGGCAAACCGATTGTTATTTTTTTTAAATCCAAACCGTTAGGTAACTCTGTCTTAATTTTTAAATCAACTCCGGTTGAATCTTTTTCATCCCTACCTTCAATCGCTTTCAATAAAATGGCGGCATCGTCAACTGTCTTGGTAATCGGGCCAATTTGATCAAGAGAAGAGGCCATAGCCATTAAACCATAACGCGAGACGCGTCCGTAAGTCGGTTTTAATCCGACCACTCCGCAGAAAGCGGCCGGTTGACGGATTGATCCTCCTGTGTCAGAGCCGAGCGAACCTAAACACATTTGATCAGCCACCGCGGCGGCTGAACCGCCGGATGAGCCGCCAGCTACATATTTTAAATTATGCGGATTTTTTGTTGGACCAAAAGCCGAATTTTCGGTTGACCCGCCCATAGCAAATTCGTCCAGGTTGGTTTTTCCTAAAAAAATCGCGCCGGATTTTTTTAATTTTTTAATCACCGTAGCGTCGTAGGGCGATTGATAATTCTGTAAAATTTTTGACCCGGCCGTGCAAGTAAATCCATCAATCAAAATATTATCTTTAATGGCTATTGGTATGCCGATTAAAAAACTTTTTGTTTCGCCCTGAGCGATTTTTTTATCCGCTTCTTCGGCTTGCTTGAGACAAAATTGATTATCAACGCTCAAAAAAGCGTTAATGTCTTTATTTCGTTTTTTTATCTGATCTAAACATGCCAACACCAAATCTTTAGCTGAAAATTCTTTTTTTATCAGTCTTTGATGAGCTTCAATAATGGTTAAATTATTAAGGTGGTTCATAATACTTTTTTAACTTTAATCAAACGATTTTGTTTTTCAGGAACTTGCTCCAATATTTTTTTATTTTCATTCTCTCTTTTGTCTTCGGATTTATCTGGACGGAAAACGCTTCTTAAATCTCCCCCGCCGGAACAAATTTCGATATTATCAGTTTTTATTTTTTTCAGTTGTTTAACATAATTTAAAATTCCCCCAAGCTGACGCTGATATTTTTTTATTTGCTCGGGTGATAATTTTAGTCGAGCCAATTTGGCAAAATGTTCAATTTTTTCTTTTGAAATATTCATAATATAAATTTCGGAATTTATTATTTGAAATTTTAGTTCGCGGCGTTCGCATTATTTGTATTATTTTAAAAAATTCACTCACTTTATCATAGTGATGAACTCTTTTTCCTTAATTATTTTTACGCCCAATTCTCCGGCCTTGCCGTACTTGCCGCCGGGATTCTTGCCACAGACCAAAAAATCAGTTTGACGGCTGATGGCTTCCAAGACCTTGCCGCCCAAATTTTTTATTTTTTCTTTAGCTTGTTCGCGACTCATTGTTGATAAAACGCCGGTAACAACAAATGACTTTCCACTTAAAACATTATTCTGTTTCTGTTGTTCCAAGCTTTCAACTTGTATGCCGACTTGTTCAAGTTTTCTCAATAAAGCTGATTTTTCTTTGTCATTAAACCATTCAAAAACGCTTTGACCGACAATAGGTCCGATTCCCGGAATTTTTTCAAATTCTCCCAAAGAATAATTTTTAAAATAATCGGAGAAATCGCCCATTTTAATCACACCAAAAAACTTATTTTTTATTTGTCGCGAAAGCAGATTGGCTGTTTCTTCGCCAACGTGACGAATGCCCAGGGCGTAGATAAAACGACTTAAATTAATTTTTTTTCTTTTATCAATCGCGCGGATTAAATTATCAGCTGATTTTTCGCCGAATCTGTCCAATGATTCCAAATCGCCGCGCGTTAAAGTAAAAATATCGGCAACATCAGTAATCAATCCTTGACTTATCAGATGAGCTATTATTTTGGGGCCCAATCCTTCAATATTTAAACCGTTTCTAGAAACAAAATGCCTTATTTTCGCCAACTCAGCGGCAAAACATTTTTTATTCAAACAGTAATAAGCAACCTCTCCTGGCTTGCGGCCGACATTGTCGCCGCAAATCGGACATTTATTCGGCATAGCCCATTTTTTTTCTTTGCCTGAACGCATGTTTTCCAAAACGTTTACCACGGACGGAATAACATCACCGGCTTTTTCAATAATCACGGTGTCACCAATCCGCGCATCTAATCTTTTTATTTCGTCTTCATTGTGAAGCGTGGCACGGGAAACGATTGAACCCATTAAGGGTGTGGACTCGAAAATCGCCACCGGAGTCAATACGCCGGTTCGGCCAACTTGAATAATAATATCTTTTATTATTGTTGTCGCCTGTTCTCCGGGAAATTTGAAAGCCCTCA
This sequence comes from uncultured Gammaproteobacteria bacterium, assembly GCA_964576065.1. GTDB lineage: Bacteria > Patescibacteriota > Patescibacteriia > UBA2591 > UBA6264 > CAZNTW01. The sequence goes on along the minus strand of CAZNTW010000022.1, from coordinate 1,091 downwards.
TCCAACGCGGCGACTTGCCAATAAAACCTAATTTTCTTTCCAAATCAATATCATTTAAAACCACGACCACTCCATCGTATTCAAAATCTGATTTTTCTCTTTGTTTTAAGTGTGCGTCATAATACTTTTTGGCTTGATTCAAGTCGTTGCAAAATTTTACTTTTTTGTCAGTTTTAAATCCCAAACGATTTAGGATTTGGTGAACTTGTTGATGCGTTGTTTGTCCCAAGTCAGTAATAATTTCAAAAACACAACAATCGAGTTTTCGACTGGCAGTAATTTTAGGGTCCAATTGACGAATAGAACCGGCTGTAAGATTGCGGGGGTTGGCGGAAATTTTCAAATTATTTCTTTTTTGTTTGCCAACCAATTGATTAAAAATCTTTTTGGTCATAAAAATTTCTCCTCTAACAACTATATCAATCGTCTCTTCTAATTTCAGCGGGATAGCTTCAATTGTTTTAATATTTTGAGTCACATCCTCACCGACTTGTCCATTGCCCCGGGTCGCCCCTCTAACTAACAAACCCTTTTTATAAGTTAAAACTATATCAATGCCGTCTATTTTTCGTTCGCAAAAATAATTGAGTTGGGTTGAACTGATTTGCTCTTTTTTTAAAAAATCTTTCATATATTCTTCCCACTCAAGCAATTCTTCAAAACTAAAAATATCCTCCATAGAAAGAATCTGATTGGAATGATAAACTTTGACGAACTTTTTTAATGGTTCACCGCCGACTCTCTGGGTTGGCGAATCAGCGCTGATAAACTCCGGATACTGTTTTTCCAAATTGACCAACTCATGTTTTAATGAATCCCAAGCCGCATCAGCGATTTCTTGTTTGTCTAAAGTATGATAAAGCCGCCGATGATAGTTCAATTCTTGTTTTAATTTTTCAATTCTTTTTTTTATTTCTGATTTAAACATATAAATAATGCCAACCTATGAATTTGTGCGAACGCCATGAACGACACAAAAATATATATTGTTGACGTACGGGACATGACCCGTACGGGGCTTTGACTTAAGGGACGGACCTGTACGAACTTACTCTGCCCTTGTGCGGGGGCGTACGGGACATGACCTGGCT
>CAZNTW010000021.1:0-12778 GCA_964576065.1 uncultured Gammaproteobacteria bacterium | reverse complement strand
AAAGTAATAAATAATTTAAAGGGCAATTTGGCAACACCCCACCAGAACATGAAATAAGTAACGAGCGCCGACCCAAGACCAAAAGATAAAATCAAAAATTCAATCCGGCGCAACCAATTAGCAAAAAATTTATTTCTTTGACGCGGAAAAAATAAAAAAATCAGGCCGGCGCCAAAAATAATCGGAATAATAAGGGATAAAATAAAATTAATCATAATCTATAGAGATTTAACATAAGCCCCGCTTTTCCCTTTTAGAAAATCTATCACCGCAAGAATCGTCCCTTTAACCATTTGATTTTTTTTTGAAATGGTCCACTGAAACAAGCGGATGGGTATAATAATAAATAAAAAAATAAATCCGCCAAAATAATTTTTACTTCTCCTAAAAGCGAAAATAAGACGATTTCTTGTGCCATAATAGCCATTAGAAAAAGAAAATTCCCCGTCGCGACTGGACGAAACTTTGTGCCAGAGACAAGCGCTTAGATTAACAACTATTTTCCATTTATTTTTCTTAGCCCGCCAACAAAAGTCTAAATCCTCAACGCTTAAAAAAAACGGTTCATAAAAATAGCCGGTATCTTCAAAAACTTGTTTTTTTATTAACATAGCGCAACCGGTTACAAAATCGCTGGGTATTACTCCGGTTAGTTCTTGCTTTTCTTGTTTTTGCCAAAAACGATGTTTACCTGAAACGCGCCACCAAACAAAATCGCCGCCGGCAAACCAAATCTTTCGCGGTTGATCAAAATAATAGATTTTTGCGCCAATAATTCCAATTTTTTTGTCCTGTTCTGCTGCTTCAATCATTTTAGTTAAAAAATCAGGGGCGACAACCGTATCATTATTTAACAATAAGACATAATCTGCGCCATGTTCTAAGGCCAATTTAATTCCCTGATTGCAAGCGGCGGCAAAACCCAAATTTTCTTTATTTTTGACCAAAAAAATCTTTGGATAATTTTTCTCAATAAAATCAATTGAGTCATCAGTTGAACCATTGTCAACTATCACAATTTCATAATTTAACCAGTCGATTGTAACGAGTGGTTTCAAGCAATCTTCTAAAAATTTTCTACCATTCCAATTTGGAATAATAATTGTCACTTTTACTAATTTCATTTTTTTGTCTTTGCTTTTAAATCCTTGATAAAAAACTTGAGTAAAAACTCTTGCCCAATATTTCCAAACAAACGGCTTAATATATAAAATTCTGGCCGGCCAAAGGATAATTTTTTCTACTTCAATATAAATCTTTTGAAAAAACGACGGGTAATTAATGTCGCTTAATTCAGCGGCCCGAGGATTAATCTGTTGAAAAAGCCACGCTGATTGACCAGATCTGAATAAACGCTTTCTGGCTTCCTTCAAATTAAAAAAATGGTCATGATAAGCTGCGGCTCTCTGATTGTATAAAATTATTAATCCTTTTTTAAATAATCGATAGCCAAATTCTGTGTCCTCCCAGCCGTATCCCTTAAATTTCGGGTTGAAACGCTCTCCTGATTCAATTAAAAAAATCTTTTTGAGCGAAATATTGCTGGTATAAAAATAACGCCAGGAAACCGTTTGCCCGTGTTTAATACTTTTATAATCAAACTGATAATTTTGGTCAAACCAAACTAAAAACTGGGTGCGAATTTCAGGAAAAACGGTCGTATTTCCAAGAACGGCCACATTAACGTCCGGGTTCTCTCTATGAAAAGTCATGTGCTCTTGTAAAAATTCTCTCTTGGGAATAATGTCATCGCCGATAAACAAAACGATTTCTCCTTCGGCTTCTTTTATACCCAAATTGCGAGCCGCCGCCGCTCCCTGATGTTTTTGGACAAAATATCTGATAATCAAATTCTTGTTTTCTTGATGCCGTTTTATCATCTCTTCAGTCTGGTCCGTTGAGCCATCATCAACAACGATTACTTCAAATTCTTTTTTGTAGAAATTCTGGACAGATAAAGCCAGTAGACATTTTTCTAATTTCTCGACCCGATTATAAGTTGGAATAATTACAGAAAACTTTACTTTCTTAAAAGTTTCTTTTGACCCATCTCTGTTTTTGTTATAATTATACTTCATACAATTTTAAGCGGCTTTTATAAGCCTCTTTTTAAAAAAACAAATTAAGCGAGATTTAATCTTCTAAAAAACTTATATGTTTGGGGGGAACAAACATCCTAAAGCCAAATAAAAATAACTTATTGAATTCAAATAATCATATTTTATAGAATTTTTCAAATATTCCTTCCCTTTTTCTTTCTCTCCCCAAGCAAAGAATCTGCTCCCAAGAACCCGCAATCGTTTGCTGTAAATTTTAGGATTCTCCTTAAAATAATCCTAATATTTCAAGGTTATATATTCTAATTCTCTGGTATTAGACAACATACTACTAACTTTAATAACATTCTTGTCGTGGAGATAGTATTTAAATAAAGGTCTGTTAATAAACAAATAATCATACTTCTGCAATATCTTAATCCACATTTCCTAATCATCTAATATCTTTAATTTTCCATCAAAGAGACCAAGGCGAGTAAATACCTCTTTTTTAATAAAAGCGCTACTTGTACTCAACAAAGGATTGGTCAATAAAAAATCTGAAAAAATCGGCTTATTCTTCAGGTTATGAACAAATAAAATTCTCTTTGTCCGGTCGTCAACTACTAAAGCGGCGCAAGAAACCAACCCGATATCATTCCTTTTGCTTAATTGCCAAACATTGATCTGTTCTTCAAGTTTATTATGGAACCATTCGTCGTCTCCGTCCAAAAAAGCCAGATAATCTCCCCGGGCATTTTTAATGCCTACGTTTTTGGGCCCAGCCGGACCGCCGAAATTCTTCTGCCAAAAATATTTAATTCTCTTGTCTTTTTTTGTAAATTTAAAATTATATTCCCCGTATTGTCTGTAGAACCGTCGTCAATGATAATCAACTCCAAATCCTTAAAACTTTGCGATAAAACGCTGTTAATGGCTCTTTCAATAAAATCTTCCTGATTATAGGCTGGAATAATTACGCTAATTTTCGGCATATTTTCGCAATTACTAAAAATTTCATAAAATTTTTCTAAATAATTTATATTTCCAATATAAAGACGGAATAGTTATAAAAAACGGCTTCCATGAATGAAAGGCGCTGGTCATTAAAAAACAAACGTGGGTGCAAAAACATTTGTCTTTTTTTATCTGAGCCACTTCTTTTCTTAGTCTCGAGGAATTTAGAAATTCTCTGAAATTAAAATTGAAATCTTTGATATTCGCTATGCTTTTTCTTAATTCACAAGCTTTCAGTTCGCCGTCATGTTCTAACACGGCAATAGACTGTCCGGCCTGACAAAGGCACGGCCAATTTCTATTTTCTGTATAATTCAAATATTGACTCCTATAAGTATATATTAAGCTCCCCAGATAGATTTGAGTAAACCTCATTTTTTTGATTTTATTACCAGTAAAACGAGAAAGCTGTTTTGATAAATACCTTTCATGAACGGACATTATCTTATTATAAAAATTTTTTAAATCCCTCGCGAGAATTTTCTTTTCTTCATTATTTTTGAGATCGCCTCGACTAATTTCAAAAAATTGCCCATCAATTTCAACGTTTTCCAATAAATAATTAGCGAGGGACAAAATACTATTATGGTTCCTGCGATAAATGACCGTATTTATCTGGACAAAAAAATTCTTATGCTTTTTCCTCAGTTCCTGCAATTTGTCTATCAGTAAAATAACTTTCTGAAAATTCCCAGGAACTCCACGAATTTCATCGTGTCTGGCGGCAAAGCCGTCCAAAGAAATATTCAAATAAATTTTTTCCAAGTCCGCGTTTTTCTCCAAAATTTTTCGTGTCATTTCAAAAATTTTATCAGGCAACAGGGCGTTAGTGGGAATGGATATGTTTCGGATTTGAGAATATTTTTTAAAAAGACCGATTATGTCGGGCAAATCGTCTCTTAAAAACGGCTCTCCTCCGGAGATTAATAAATTGCTGAATTCAGGCATTGTTTTAATCATCTTTTCTATTTCGCCAAAAGAAAAATCTATGGTTTGATTAAGCCTCTGCCAATAAAAACAATTTTTACAACGGGAATTACATTTACCGGTTATAAAAAAAATCAGAGTGTCCAGTTTTTGCCGACCAACTGTTTTGCTTAAAACCTCCAAAACATGCTTTAAAAATTTTATCATGAACGCTAAAATTAAATATTATTTTTAAAAAAATTCAACCTTTTAAACATTCCCCAAGAGCTCTTCAAAAAAAACCAGAGCGGTTCCCGATAAAATAAATATCTTTTTAATAATTTATTGAGAAATTCGTAGTCTACGCTTCTAACATTGGCATTAATAATACAGCGTTGACCAAGAAGTCTTGAAGAATTATCTAAAATAAGACCTCTTTTTAAAAACCAGTGATAAAAATCAGAGCCGGGGATGGGAGAAAAAAATGAATAAGACCAATGAAATGGATTGATTTTCTTTATAGCTCTAAACGTCTTCAGGTCGTCTTCAACATACCACTTGCCGTCTTTATATGGCATTCCTAAAATCGTATTAGCAAATATTTTTATTTTTAATCTTTTTAAGATATCGGCGGCTTGAATATTTTCTCTAACGCCAACTCCCTTATTCATCCACTCTAACATTCTTTTAGAGAAAGACTCAAAACCAACGCTACATGTCTCTAATCCGACCCCTTTTAGCTTTTCAATTAAATCTGGCCGGTGACAAATAATATCAGCTCTGATCTCAGCCCAAAATTTAATATTTTTCTTTACAAAACCATAATCGCGCATAGCCTGACAAAAGTATTCTGTCCAATTAAAGTCTAAAATAAACTGATCATCATGAAAAATTATGCTCTTAAACCGATATTTATCATAAAGCAACCTTAATTCTTCTATTACATTACCAACAGATCTACTTCTAATAAAAGGTATTCTTTGTTTAAGTGTTTCCTTGGTATATAGATTTTGTTCGCCCGGCCCACAACAAAACCTACATTGCCATGGACAACCTCTTTTTGTCAGTATGTCAACAACTGGTAGTTTCCCTGAAAAATTAATAATTCTGCGGTGAATGCGCTGACGATAGTCTGGCCACAACTCCCTATCTTCAAATGGTATTTCGTCCAAATCTGGCGGTTCTCCATAAAAAACTTGAGAAAATTTTTGAGGATTATTTAAAAGTTCAGGTAAACTTTTTTCTCCTTCACCCTTAAATATAAAATCTACTACTCCGCTCTTAATAAATTCATCAGCTGATATTGTTGGTTGAATCCCCCCAACAATGGTAATTATGCGATTATTTATATTTTTTGTTTTCCTAGCGCAATCTATTGCTACGCGTTCTTCGCAAGTATGCGCTGTTATACCAACAAAATCCGGATTTTCTTTTTTAATCAATTCTTCATAATCCCCCATTCCTTTCATTAAACGAAAATCAGCTAAAACAATTTTATGCCCTCTTTATTTTAATGCGGCAGACAAATAAGATAAAGAATGTCGAATCGTTATGTCGTCAGTTGTTTGCCAAACGGCACTCCAAGAACTAGTTATTATTTGTGGATTAACTAATACTATTTTAGCCATAATTTAAATTATTCGACAGTGGGTCATATTAAATGCCCCTGATCTTTATTTAATTCCACTGATGGTCACTTGTTTGGCCGACCTCTTTTGCCCAACAACCGTAAAAAGAAGCCTTTTGCGATTATTTTTCTGTTTTTGAAAATGATATGTTGTTTTGGTTTTTTCAAAGCCAAGCACGCCGATAAATTTTTTAATAACTTCGAGGTTTAGGTTCCACCACGCGTCTTGGGGACTATTTTTAGAATAATCCGGTAAAAATTGTAGGCAAGGTTTTGTAAATTTACCAAGAAAATTAGCCAAAAAACCAAATTTTCTAATAGATAACGCATCGGTTATAATAACCGTCTCTCTCGCTAACCTTGAAGCATTTTGAAGAGCGAGAAAAGGATCTCTAAGATGAAGAAGAATTGACCCAAATATTACAACATCAACCATGCCAATTTCCGGGGGAATTGAATAAATAGAACCATAAACCATTTTGGCTTTAGATTTATAAACTCGGTGAGCCAACCAAAAAGAATTATTGATTCTATTGATGTCATTTCTATACTTTGATAAAAAAATTTCTTTGTTTGTTTTTTCAAACGGAACAACGTCCCATTCTTGTTTATCAGAAAGATCGTAGGCAATAACCTCTGCGCCTTGTTTTTCCATATAAAAACACAAACCGCCACTCGCCACACCTACCTCTAATACGCGTTTCCCTTTAAAATTAAATCCGCCTAAATATTTATTTTCTCTGCCCCGCAAGTCCCATTCGCCCTCCGTGACGCCGTAACCGGGAATATCCATAGTATGATAAAAATAACATTCGTCCTTATTTATAATTAGTTTGGATTCCGCGTAAATATTTTTATTTTCTAACATATAATATATTTAATTTTCGCTAAGTTTTTGTTTTTTTTTGCTATAACAAAAAGATTATCAAAATTAATCTTTTCGAAAGAAAACAAAAACAAAACTTTCGACACATAAAACCAAATGTTTTTAATAAATTTTAATATCAAACTCCGACTACCAGAAACGCTTTGAATCGGTTTTAGATGAACAAATTTTATATAATTAAACTTATTTTGGGAAAGTACACGAGAAATAATCTTCGGCGAATAGATGTTTAAATGATCTTTTGGTCCTAAATAATAAACACCTGTTTTAATCCCAAATAGTATTTTTTTTATCTTTGCTTTTGGAAGCTGAATATTCGCGTTTGGCGTATACATGAAGAGAATTCCATCATCTTTTAAAATAAAATTTAATTTTGACAACATCCGATCTGGTTCGGGTAAATGCTCTATAACATCCCAAAGCGTGATAATGTCAAAAAATTTCTTTTTAAAACCGGCACTTTCTATTCTCCCGCAAAATACGTTATTTAAATTTAATTTTTGCTTAGCATAATCTATTGCTTCTTTGGAAACATCACAACCAAAAACTTGCTATGATTTTGAAAGTTCTGATTGAGATATGTATTTTACAAAATAACCAAGTCCGCAACCAACATCTAACAACTTCCCTCTTCTCTTAAATAAAAATTTGTCACAAAAATCGCTATACGTATCTCTATGCGCTTCGTTCCACCAAAATTGTTCTTGTGGCGCTAAATTGCTTCCCCTAAAGTAGCCGTCGTAATTTTCTTCTTGTTTATATGAAGAAAAAATATGCCCGCAGGTCAAACATTTAAGAGTGTCTATGCCAAACTCGCTAAAAATCGTTTTAATTTTTTGGCTCTTACAAATTCGACACAATAACTCGGACCGCTCTTTTTTCATTTTGTTTGCATTTTTTTATTTAGAGTTTGATCTCGAAACAAAATTCTCCCAAAAGTCTGCTTGGATTATATCACCTTTTGCGCGATAAAGCGACGACAATGTTTTAAACCAAAAAGAATCGTTAGGCATTAGAACGTGTCCGTGATAATTTTTTTGAATCGCCCCGTCTATATCGCCCCGAAGATAATAAGTGTCGCCGATTTTTTTCCAAAGATATGGCTGGCTGAGCGGAAAAATTTTTAAGGCCTGAAAATAAAAGTTTTCGGCGGTTTTGTAGTCTTTCAGGCTGACATAAATATCTCCCAATTTTTCGTAAACTAATTTCATTTCCGCTTTAACCATATCGCGATGCTCGGGGTTCATTTGTGGATGATTAAGTGGCGGATATAAAGAAAGCGCTTGTTCGCATTTTTGTTTTGCGCCAGACCAATCAGATTGATAAATTTTTAATTGACACCAAATATCATATAATCTCGCCACTTGCGGAAAAATTGCGGCAAGTTGCTCAGCCTCGCTTTCGGCTTTTAAAAAATCGTTTTTATCTTGAGTTAAACTCGCTTTTAAAGCATAAAGTTCGACCAATCGCTCTTTTGTTCCTAAAAATCTTTCATTAATCGAAATCTGATTTATTCTATCAATTGCCAAGTCAATAATTTTAATCTTAAATTTGTTGTTCTGGTAAAATTGTGAATTCCATTTCAAATCAGAAGCAAATGTTTGTTGATAATACAATTCCAGGGGTTGATAATAAAAAATTTTATTGTAAAAATTCAAAATTTGCGGCCAATCGCTTGTTGAGACGACTCGCTGATAATAATAATCAGCCAATAAAACTCTAAAATTAAAATTCCAACCGGCTGAAATAAGCAAGCAAAATAATAAGATTATTAAAATGATTTTGGTGAATGAATGCATGAGAGAAATAAAAAATTAAATATAAAAAATAAAAAAATATTGAAATTAACTTTGCTTCACAAAATAAATTTCCTAGATTTTCCAACCAAGGGCTGACTCGCCGATTTAGGCGAAAAAATCAAATATTTTAGTAATGAGCAGATAAGTTGGTAAGGAAATAAGCGAGCAAGTTGTAAATAGTAATTGGTAACTGAATTTCTCTAAAATGTCTAATTTTCAATTCTCAATTTCTATTGAATTTTTAATGAATCAATTTTAAATCCAATAAAAAATTTGAAATTTATTGACTTGAAAATTACCCATTCGGCTGATTCAGGGTAATCCCAAGTATGCCGAGGGATTAGAAATTTAAAATTATCCCGCAAACGGGATCTCGCTTTATGACCCCGCTTAGAGGAAAATCGCCTCAGTTTCGCCTCCGCCTCCGCCATCCGCCTCCGCCGACTGGCGGATGGCGGAGACGGAGGCGGATTGATATTTGTTTCGGCGTTGTCTTCTGTCCCTGCTGACAATCTCAATACTATTGCCAAATAAACCCAAAAATATACTGCAGTAGGAATAACATGAAAAGAAAACTGCAAGGAAAAAAGATAACCGGTTAATCCCGCAAGCAGAACTAAAGTTTCTAATTTCCCTCTGCCTCCGCCGGGGGCGGATAGCGAACTAATTTCCAATTCTGTCTTTACTTTTTTAAAAACATATTTCAGCCCAAAATAAAACACGCTAATCAATAAAAACAAATAACTTAACAAACCCAAAATACCGGAAGTCAAAAGAATGTCCAAAAAATCATTATGAGCTCTATCGGGAATGGAATTAATCGCCTCCATAGCCGCGGCATCCGGTCCGTAATAACGGGCAAAATTAAATTTCTGCGTTTCCGGGCCATATCCTAAAACAGGCTTAATCTTTATTAAATCAAGAGATTTGTCCCACCAAAAAAATCTTATTCCGCCGGCATCTGATAAATCAGTAAGTGTTTTAAAGCGAGCTATTAAAAAATTATCATCGGAATTAACGGTTAGCGGTTTTAAATTCAAAACAAAAATCATTAAAAAGCCAGCGAATAAAAAAAATAAAAACGAGAAAAAAACTTTTTTCTTTTTTTTAAGCCGGGTAAAAATAAGAATAAAAAAAGAAAAAGCAATTAAAAATCCCAACCAACCGGCGCGGCTTTGAGTAAAAATAAAGACAATTAAAGTGAGGATAATTAAGCAAATTAAAACCGGTCTTTTAATAAAAGATGTTTTTGATAATTGAAAAAAGGTTAAAAAAACAATTGGCAAGGCCAACAATAGCCACGAAGCGAAAAAATTCGGTTGACCAAAAGTTGAAAAAACGCGGCTTATAAAGCCGGTTGGCTCGTTCCAAGTTAAAAAATCCAGGCCAATAATCTGCGTTAAGCCGTAAATTGTTGCAACAAAAACTGTAAATATAACAGCCCAAAAAATTCTTTTTATTTGTTCTTTGTTCTTTAAATTAAAAAATAAAATTAGAAAAAAAATAAAAAAATGAAGCCAGGTCAGATAGCCCATTTTTCTATAATAGATTCCCCAAAAACTGTAATGCGGAGATTGAGAAAAAATAGTTGATAATCCCAAAATAAAAATAAAAATGCCGGCTGGCAAAAGGATTTTAACTGATTTTACTAAACTGATTTCCGAACGACAAACTGATTTTCCAAACAAAATTATTTTAACTAACCAAATAAAAAACATCATTTCAGTTATAATTTGAAATACAAAATATTCGCTTATTTGCCAAGCTCCGGATATAAAAAATGGGAAAAAAACCAACGGCAGTAAAATCAAAATACTTAACCAACCAATTTCCAATAAAATATCCGCTATTTTTGCGATTTTAATTTCTTTCATAACAATAAATATAACATTTTTGCGGGTTTTATCAATCGCGGAAAATTGTAAATGGTAAATAGTAAGTAGATAAGTAGTAAGCAATAAGCAGATAAGTTAATAAGCAGATAAGTTAATAAGTAGATAAGTAGATAAGTAGATAAGTAGATAAGCAGATAAGCAGATAAGTGGAAAAATTTCATAGAGGTCGAACCTCCCTGGGAACAAATTCTTAAAGAGGTTCGACCTCAAAAACAAACATTAGAACAAAAAACACATAAAAACAAAAATGAAATTTCATAGAGGTCTAACCTCCTTAAAAACTGACTCTCCCGCGTGGCGGGATCCCGTTTGCGGGACCAAAGAGGTCAGACCTCAAGAACAAAAACATTAGAACATAAAAACATTGGAACAAAAAAACGCGGGTCGGATAATTGGGGAGTGAGTAATTGGATAATTTGGGAGGTACATAAATCCACTTAGAAACTATATTTCCGAGTGGATTTTTTCGAAGAAGTCCGACCTGGCTTTGCCAGGTCGGACTTCTTCCTTACAAATTCCAAATAATCATTGCGTAGCCACTCATCGCCGATTTGGACGAGAGAAATAAAAAATCGCGCGAAAAACGCGATTTTTTAAAATCTAAATTTTAAAATCCAAAACAAATATATTTTAATCGTTAGCTATGCCATTAGGCGTAGCATAATGTGTTCCGACGGTAATATCACCTGATTTATCACCGATACAATATTTAATATAATAACTGGCAAGCGTTTCTGTGCCCTGCGCAACGGCTTGATAAGTATAGTTTGTGTCCGGACAATCTCCATCTCCTCTTGGTTCGGGATTTTGAGGAATTTTAGCCATATAAATATCAGCCCCGCAAGTAGCCGCAAACCCGCTATTACTCAAACACGCGCCCTCAAAAGCCGCTGGCGTAGTAGGATAATTGTTAATATCCGCAAAATACATTTCCAACGCGGTTTGAATTTGTTTGACATCGGATAAACGACGGGCGTCTCTGGCGCGGGCTCGCGCCGTGTTAAGAGAAATAATCGACATAGCCGCAAGTAAACCCATTATCGCGACGACGACTAAAAGTTCAATTAAACTAAAACCTTGCTTTTTATTCTTTTTCATAGATAAATATTTTTAAAATGTTTTTTCCGCCTTCGCGGTAATTTTGCGCGACAAAACTATGTCTCACAATAATTTTTAAAATTTATTTAATTATTTAAAATATCTCTGCCCTATTTTGAGGCAAACAATATAATAGAATATCTTATCTGTATATTATACTACAACAAACACATTTATTTTGCAAAGGAAAATTATCCACAGGGACTCTATTCGTCAACGAATAGAGTAAATTCCAAATTCCAAATAACAAATATCAAACAGGAAAACCGGGATTGGAACATGGAAACACTAAAACATTAGAACATTAGAACATTGGAGCATGAGCTGGGTACTTGGGTCCGTCAGTTAGCGGAGGCGGAATAAATTTCAAATTTTTATTTGATTAAAAATTGATTCATTAAAAATTCAATAGAAATTAAGAATTGAAAATTAGACATTTTAAAAAATTTTAGTTACCAATTACCGCTTATCTGCTTATCTGCTTATCTGCTTATCTGCTTACTATTTATTTTTTTCTACGGATCAATTATGCCGGCCGGGGTGGCGTGATGCGGGCCCTCATCAATATCGCCGGAAGAGCTGCCTAAACAATAAACAATATAATAACTGGCGTTGGTTTCGTCGCCAACTGTAACCCGAGAATAAGTATAGGGTTTGTCTATGCAATCTCCATCTCCTCTTGGTTTGGGATTTTGAGGAATTTTAGCCATATAAACATCGGCGCCGGTCGCGCAAACAGAACTTTCAAAATCAACTCCATCGCCGTCGCTATCATTGCTTAAACACGTATCTTCTATATATCCATCGTTACTGTGCGGATATTTTCTACTGTCATTAAAATACATTTCCAACGCGGTTTGAATTTGTTTGACATCGGATAAACGACGGGCGTCTCTGGCGCGGGCTCGCGCCGTGTTAAGAGAAATAATCGACATAGCCGCAAGTAAACCCATTATCGCGACGACGACTAAAAGTTCAATTAAACTAAAACCTTGCTTTTTATTCTTTTTCATAGATAAATATTTTTAAAATGTTTTTTCCGCCTTCGCGGTAATTTTGCGCGACAAAACTATGTCTCACAATAATTTTTAAAATTTATTTAATTATTTAAAATATCTCTGCCCTATTTTGAGGCAAACAATATAATAGAATATCTTATCTGTATATTATACTACAACAAACACATTTATTTTGCAAAGGAAAATTATCCACAGGGACTCTATTCGTCAACGAATAGAGTAAATTCCAAATTCCAAATAACAAATATCAAACAGGAAAACCGGGATTGGAACATGGAAACACTAAAACATTAGAACATTAGAACATTGGAGCATGAGCTGGGTACTTGGGTCCGTCAGTTAGCGGAGGCGGAATAAATTTCAAATTTTTATTTGATTAAAAATTGATTCATTAAAAATTCAATAGAAATTAAGAATTGAAAATTAGACATTTTAAAAAATTTTAGTTACCAATTACCGCTTATCTGCTTATCTGCTTATCTGCTTATCTGCTTA
>CAZNTW010000020.1:7927-13591 GCA_964576065.1 uncultured Gammaproteobacteria bacterium | reverse complement strand
GTTTTTATGTTCCAATGTTCTAATGCTCTATTGTTTTCATGTTTTTATGTTCCCATGTTCTATTGTTTTCATGTTTTCACGTTTTTTCCAAATTCCAATCCGCTCCGCCAGCCGGCGGATGGCGGACCACATTCCCTGCCTACCGGCAGGCAGGCAAATTCTATTCTCATGTGCTTCGTTTCCCGAGGTCGAATCTCTTTGGGAATTTGTCTTTAAGGAGGTCAGCCCTCTATGAAATTCAAATATTTTTCTCCGTTTTTAATTTTGACTTTTGACTTTTGACTTGTTCCCATGTTCTATTGTTTTCATGTTCTAGTGTTTTTATGTTCCAATGTTCTAATGCTCTATTGTTTTCATGTTTTTATGTTCCCACGTTCTAATGTTTCCCCAAATTCCATCTTTATCGTCCAGTAAAAATACAACAAACCGCGCCAGTTAATGGCCATTTTTTTTCTTTAGCTTTTATTAATCCGGCCAAAGAAAGAAGCGCGTCATAGCTTACCATTGGTAATCCGTTGTCGCGCGCTAATTTTTTTGTTTTTTTTAGAAGCTTATCGCTTATTATCCAGCCGGATCCACAGGATTCTTTTATCATTTTTAAAACCGATGATTTTTGAAAAGCGACTTTGTCAACAATCGCTCCAGCTAGAGATTTGTTACTTGGTTTAAAGTCATGGTCAAATTCACGGGCTAAGAAATTTATTTTTTCCGTTTGAACAATATGGATTTCTATTTTTTTTCCGCTTTTGGCGGATCCGCCTTTGGCGGAAAATCCTTGGTGTAATCCCAAAGCAGTAATTCCCGAAGAAGTAGGAATAAAAACCGCTTTTAAGTTCGGAATTTTTAATAATTCTTTGGCTAAGAGAAAATAAGACTTAGGCGCATTTGGTTCAATTGATCCGCGCAAAAAAACCGCTTGATTTTTTTTAGCCCAAAGAAACGCTGACTGCTTTGGCCGAGCAACTTTTTTTATTTTAATGTTTTTGTTTTTATTAGCGCTGATTGTCAGGCGTTTGATTTTTGAGTTATCAATATTTTTAGAGACAAAAATCATTAAAGAAAATTCTTTTTTCACGTATTTATTAAAATAATAAGCCGCGGCAATAGCTGCGTTGCCGGAAGAAGAAATAACAAATGTTTTTTTATTTTGCTTTAGATTTTTATCAACCAAAAATTTAATAAGCCTGATTTTGTGGGAACCAGACTCATTAAGATATTCGTGCTTAATCCAAAGATTTGGTAATCCGATTTTTTTTGCCAATTCAGGATAATTTTTTTGTAAAGTATTATTCATCCCGTTAGAAATTATTATAAATCAATATTTTTTAAGACCCGCTGAAAATTCCATTGATGCGGAATTTCTAACGGGATTCGTGCTAAATTCGTCAAAGTTTATTTATCCTCCGTAGCGCGATTTTTTATTAAATAATTAAAATGAATTCCCAAAATTATCGTTATTACAGAGGACGAACGAGCCGCAAGGCGAATAAAATATTTTTATTTTGTCTCACCGTGTTTATATTATAACCATTTTGAGAATAAAAGTAAATTATTTTGTCGTACTCGGTGGCGGAGCGTCAGATATGATAATCCGCAGATTTAATGGGACTGATCCCGTTAGAAGTTCGCATAAGCGTTTTTTTTATTTAAAGTAAAAGCCGGAAGGCGGAATCTCTCACAGAAAATGGTATTTAAAGAAAGTCGGTCGAACTTTTAACGGGGTTTGCCCCGTTAGAAGTTCGCATAAGCGTTTTTTTTATTTAAAGTAAAAGCCGGAAGGCGGAATCTCTCACAGAAAATGGTATTATGAGGAGGTCGGCTGAATTTCTAACGGGGTTGACAATCCCTGGAAAAATTTTAAAATTAAATAAGATTAATAAGTAATTTAATTTCAAACTTATGAATCCCGTTAGAGATTAATAACGGGATGGAATAAATAATATATTTTATAAATTATAAATTATAAATTATGGAAAAAACAATTTCTAATGGGATGAATTTAATTTGTCCGGAATGTAAAAATAAAATAGATGTTGACGATCAAGAAGAAATAAAGCAGGGCGTTATAATTGAATGCAATACTTGCGGCATTACTTTAGAGGTGGCTGAAGTTGACGGAGACGATGTCCGCCTTGAAGTTATTGATGAAGGAAAATAAAGAATTTTGTCTGAATTTGATTTGAGGTCTAATTTGAGGTCCGACCTGGCTTTGCCAGGTCGGACCCCTTCAAATTCTTTAAAAAAATAACCCGGAAGCCAAACTTCCAAGTTATTTAGAGTAAGGGACGCGCATAATCTACGAGGTTCGACTTCGTAGGTGAGTAGTTCTAATCCCCAAATCTTAGACCCGTCTTTTATATAATCCCAATTACCCAATCCCTAATCCCCAATTCTCCGTTTTCAATTTTGACTTTTGATCTTTGACTTTTAATTTGTTCCCATGTTCTCTTGTTTTCATGTTCTAGTGTTTTTATGTTCCCATGCTCTAATGCTTCCAATCCCCAATTACCCAATCTTTTATTTTTTATCTTTTATTTTCTTTGCTATCTGCTCAATCATACCCCGCCAGCCTCGCGAACCAAGGAAAACAATCACATCGTTGGCATTAACTTGAGTGACTAAAAAATCAATCAAGTCGTCGTCATTCTTAATATAAAGAACCTCTTTTGGTTTTTTATTTTTTTGTCTGATTGTCTTGGCTAATTCCTCTCCCTCCATTCTTCTTTCCTGGTCTTCGTTAGTTTTTGTTTTGGATAATTCAGGGACAAGAACAAAATCAGCTGTGTCAAAAGCGTTGGCATAAAGTTTTTTACTACTGATGGTTCGGTTGCCGACATTTGGTTCAAAAATTGCGAAAATTTTTGATTTGGCAAAATGAAGACGCAACGCATTTAAAGAAGCTCGCGCTTTGGATGGAGAATGCGCCAAATCATCTATTATTTTAATTTTTTTTACTTCGCTTTTTATTTCCAAGCGGCGTTTTACTCCGCCAAAACTCAGAACAGCTTTTTGTAAAAATTTTAATTTTATTCCGTAATAATGAGCCAGGGCGATTCCGGCCGTAAGGTTTTCCACTAAGTGTTCGCCCAAAAGTTTGGTTTCAAATTTGCCTAAAATTTTATTTTGACGATAAACGGCAAACTTAAATCCGTTTTGGTTTAAAGATATTATTTTATAACCATAGCCATCGCTGTTTTTTATTAAATCATTTTTTCCATAGCGGATAATTTTTGTTTTGCTTTTAGCTAACAGTTTATCTATTTTGCCGGTGTCTTTTCTCTTTGCCGCGACAATTAATCCGTTTTCAGGGATTATTTTAATTAAATTTTCAAAAGCTTGATTATAAAGTTTTTCTTGCGGATAAATATCAAGATGGTCCCAATTAACAGCCGTTAAAACCAAATGAGTCGGTCGGTAAAGCATAAACTTCGGACGCATATCCCAACGCGCCGTATTATATTCGTCTCCTTCGGCAATACTCCAGTCGCTTTTTCCAATCTCGGCTCCGTTTTCTAAATTTTTAGCCAACCCGCCGACAAACCAACCTGGTTTTTTGTTGGCAACCTTGAAGGCGTGGGCTAAAAATGCTGTAATAGTTGTTTTACCAAAAGTCCCAACTACCACCACCGAATTTTTTTTGATTAAATGCTCGGCCAAGATTTCAGGATAAGATTTTATGTTTAATTTTCTTTTTTTTGCCGCCAAGTATTCGGGATTTTTCAAGCTGATAAAATTTCCCACCACCACTACGTCAGGATTTCCCATTTTTTCAGGATGCCAGCCCGGATAAAAGTCGATATTAGCTTTTTTTAGAAAAATGCTGATGGGGGGCCAAAATCCTTTGTCTGAGCCGGTTACTTTCCAGCCGAGTTTTTGCATCATCACGGCGATAGCTCCGGTACCCACGCCGCAAATGCCGATAAAATGAATATGTTTCATAAAAAATTAAAAAATATGGATTGGTTAATTGGTGATTAGATAATGATTTTTATAATGGGGACTGTCCCCATTAAGCGTCCCTCGCGTATTAGCATCAATAAAACGTTTTAGGGCAATTTTTCAAATTTAGTACGATTTTAATCAAAAATGTTTTTTCAAATTTTCCATTCCAAATTCCCTGCCTACCGGCAGGCAGGCAAATTCTATTTCATTTGTTTCTCGAGGTCGAACCTCTTTGGGAATTTACATTTAAGGAGGTTCGACCTCGTAGGTGTGTAATTCTAGCCCCCAATTGCCCGACCCGTCTTTTATATAATCCCAATTACCCAATCCCTAATCCCCAATTCCCCATTTTCAATTTTGACTTTTGACTTTTGACTTGTTCCCATGTTCTATTGTTTTCATGTTCTAGTGTTTTTATGTTCCAATGTTCTAATGCTCTATTGTTTTCATGTTTTTATGTTCCCATGTTCCAACGTCCGAACTCCAAACAAGTCCGTCCAATCTTCGGGCCAGCGGATTAAATCAGCAGTCGGCAGTCCAGTTTGTTTTTTTATTTCTTTAATTATTTCTTTTGCCGCTAGTTCTTCCATTCCGTTGGTATTTAGGGCAATGGCGACAACTTTTGGTTTTCTAAACGGCGGCATTGCCGCTTTTTCATAAGTTTCAACGGCTTTTTTGATTGTTGGAACAGCTAATAAAGGACAGCCGTTAATTCTTTTTCTTTGTGGTCGATGAACCAAAATTAAATGGGTTGGACAACTGCCGTGAATAAGGGCCAGAGAAGTGGTGGAATAAGCCGGATGAAATAAAGAGCCCTGCCCCTCAACAAAATAAATATCAGGTTTGTTTTGTTTTTCTTTGTCTAAAATCATTTTTTCAACCGCGCCGGCCATAAAATCTCCTTCGCACTTATCAACGGTGATACCCCAGCCTTCAATCATAATAGCGGTTTGCCCGGTCGGAATAATTTGCGTTTTATAGCCGTTTTTTTGAACCATTTTTGCCAATTGGTAAACCGCTGTCATCTTGCCAATGGCGGCGTCGGTGCCGACCGCCAAAACAACAGGTTTTTTAATTTCTTGATAAACCCGACAACTGGCGATTGGCAAATTTGTCGGCGGGACTCTTGTTTCCCAAATTTTTCTTGAATTTTTATCAATATATTTTTTTAAAATAGGGAACGAATAGAGTGGAGTGTGTAAGCCGCTTACAATATCCATTTTATTTTTTAATGCCCAAACTAAATCATTAATAAATTTTTTTGGGAGCTTTCCACCCTCTGGCGCTATTCCCAATAATAAAACAATGGCGTTAGTTTTTCGTTTTGCTTCTTGAATGGTTTTAAAAATCGGAATAAATTTTTTAATTTCCAAAATTTGAGAAACAACTTTTTCTTCGCAAAAAGAATCAACCACGCCGGCGATTTGATAATTGGCATAACGCAAAACTCCATCAGCCGTTTTTGCTCTCGCTGATATTTTTTGTCGCGCTTTTAAACCAAAAAACCCTTCGGCATAAATAATTACTTTTTTGTTTGAAAGATTAATTGGAGTATTTGCCCCGTTAGAAATTGTCATAAATATTTTTAAATTTAAAGTAAAAGCCGTAAGACGTAATCGTTCACAAAAGATGGTATTATGAGAAGGTCGGCTGAATTTTTAACGGGGTTTGCCCCGTTAGAAATTGTCATAAATATTTTTAAATTTAAAGTAAAAGCCGTAA
>CAZNTW010000020.1:5563-7827 GCA_964576065.1 uncultured Gammaproteobacteria bacterium | reverse complement strand
AATCGTTCACAAAAGATGGTATTATGAGAAGGTCGGCTGAATTTTTAACGGGGTTAGTGCAGCGCCAGCCACAGGCCGAAAATTACCATAAATAAATTAATAACCCAAAATCTCATGACTATTTTTTCTTCACTCCAGCCAAGTATTTCCAAATGATGGTGTATCGGCGCCATTTTAAAAAGCCGTTTACCCAGACCGTAGCGCCAAATAATTTGAAGAATAACAGAAAGAATTTCCACGATAAAAATAAATCCGAAAAACGGAATTAGAACCAAACGATTTTGAGCCAACATTATTACCGCGAATAAAGCGCCCATAGCTAAAGAGCCGACATCGCCCATTTGAAACCGCGCCGGTTTAATATTAAAATACACATAAGCCAAAAGAGCGCCGATTACAGTCGCGTTTAAAATAGAAAAAGGCAAATTACCTTGGAAATAACTTATAATTGTCAATCCGCCAAAAGCTGAAATTAACGAACCTCCGGCTAGCCCGTCTAAGCCATCGGAAATATTTACCGCGTTAGCCAAAAAAATCACAATAAAAATAATAATCGGTATCATCCAATAACCTAAATAAATTTCTCCGTTGAACGGCACCCAGATATACAGCCAATCCGGTCCGAGTTTAAAAACAATCCACCAGGCAGTAATGGCGCCGGCTATAAATTGAAGAATGATTTTTTCATGAGGCAGGGCGCCACGAGTCGGTTGGCGACTGAAAATATGAAAAATATTTTTAAAAGCCGTCCAAGGCAAAGATAGTACCAGTCCTAATCGAGTTAATTTGCTTTTATGGACGCGAATCAGTTTTAATGTTTGTCCGAAACTTCTTAAATAGCGTTTTTTCCCAAAAATATTTTTAATGTCGTCCCACGCTCCTAAAAATGCCGCCAAACACATTACGCCCAAAGGAATATAAGTAAAACGCTGATTCCAATTAAAAATAAGATTGATTATCATTACCGTGATGACAATTAACAGCCCGCCCATAATCGGCGTGCCTGTTTTTATCAGTCTCTGGCCAATTCCTTTAACTTCGCCGAAAGCAAAAGACCTTCTGATTTTTAGTTTATAAAGGAAATGAATTAATAGTGGCGCTAAAATAAAAGCCGCCAAGCAAGAAAAGACGGCGAAAAATAGAACATTGTTCAGAATTGAATAATTTTCAATTTGCATAAAGTCCGGGAAATTGATTAATTTTTAAGATTAAAAATTTAATCTTTTGATGATTATTTGATCATTGATTTTTCTTCCAAGTTCTTCAAAAGAATTAATTTCCATTTCAATGGTTTTTTGGAAAATACCCGGACCAAAATAATTTTTTTGTTCCGGTCGCGGAGCATGGACAAAAGAAATCTTTTTTATCTGATTGTTTTCTTTTTCAATCTTGGTTATCAGATAAACGTGCCTGAGATTTTCTCTGATTATCATATCACCTGGAGCGACTTCCGCCAAGTCTTTGATTAAAAAGCTGTTTTTGTCGTCAGCCAAGACGCGAACGCTGATGTTTTCAATCGGTCGAAGTTTAGCGGTTAAATAACGCCAAGGTTGGCGCCAAAAGTTGGCGATTTTTATTTTTTTCAGAAAATTCAAATTTTTTTTCTCTTGATATTCGGCTTGTAAAATATGTGATGCAAGGCCGGAACAATCAATACCCAAATTATGTTCTGATAAAAATTGGTAAATTTCTTTTTCAGAAAGCGATTTTAAATCCAAGTGTTCTTTATGGGAAGTGAAGTTGACCTCTTCAATAATTTCTTCAGCCGAGGCTTTACCTAAGAAAACCCGTAAAGCCGCGCGCGTTTTTTGAATGTTGATGAAATAAGGGCAGGCGATTATTTTTCCGCCGATTTCCATTTTAATATAAGAATCAATGATTTTTTGCGCCTTGTCTGATATTTTTAAAATTTGAGACATAAAAAATGTAATTAGTAAATAGTAAGCAGATAAGTTAGTAAGTAAATAAGTTGGCAAATTGTTTTCCACAAACAGGATAATGTCTTTTTTTGTTTCCCGAGGTCGAATTTCTTTGGGAATCTGTCTTTAAGGGGGTTTGACCTCGTAGACGCGTATTATGTCTTTTTGTTTTCTTGTCTTTCAGCCAAAAGCTGACTTGCCACTAGCGGGAATGTTTTTCTAAATTCTATTCTAATATTCTCCTGTTTTCCTGTTTTCATGTTCTAATGTTCCAATGTTTTCTCTAATCCCCAATCCCTAATCCCTAATTACCCGTTTTCAATTTTGACTTTTGACTTTTGACTT
>CAZNTW010000020.1:3499-5463 GCA_964576065.1 uncultured Gammaproteobacteria bacterium | reverse complement strand
CCAATTACCCGCTTTCCCCTCATTCCACTTTTTATCATTTTTAATAAAACCTTGATTAAAACTTTGAATTCTTCCCATTTCAGCGTTTATTTTTTTAGTTTGAATATCGGTTTTAATGATTTTTCCGTAAACCGGACCTCGCCTTGCAATGATTAAATTTAATTTATTTTTTAAATCGAGAACTTTATCGCTTGATCCATTTTTCTTTTTTCTAATAATTATTTGCCCCCCGCAATTTATCTTTTGCAATTGATTATTTTGTCCGACCGGAAAGGGGAGTTTAAGCAAGGAAGCGAAGTGAGCCGCTAACATCGTTAACCCTGGTCCGGTTTTTCTCTGAATAATGGTTTCCAGTCCGGTTGAGGCTGGTTGGCGGGCGTTTATCTCAATTACGATAAGTTTTTTGTTGTTTAAAATAAAATCAAGCCCGAATAAACCGCGCCAGCCTTCTTTAGCTATTGCTAAACCGATTTTTTGAGTCAGACGTTCAATTTCTTTTTTATTTTTCTTTGATAAAAGCTTATCAGCATAGCTCCAATCGTTTCCCACAGTGGAAAATTCAAAATCGGTTAAGTCTTTTCGTCCGGTAATTTGATAACTGGGATTGCCGACTAAAATATTTTTTTCCCAGACGCAGGCATTAATGGTAATCGGATCGCCTTTTATTATTTCAACGCACTTGATTTGTCTTTGCGGAAAAGTTTTTTTTATTTTTTTCCAATCTTTTTTATTGGAAATCAAAAATGTTCCTTCGCCGGTATGACTGCGATTGAATTGGGCGATAAATTTATTGCCCAGCAAACTTGTCAAAGATTTGAAATTAGCGTTTTTTGGTATAACTATCGTTGTTTTAGGCAGATTTTTAAAAATGATTTTTTTAAGCCATTGATACTGGCTGATTTTATTTTCGTATTTTTCCGCCAATTGCCAGTCTGGATTAATCAAATTTATTTTTTTCTCTTGACAAAGCCGACTGATTTTAGAATTGTTTTTAAATACCGCTAAATATCCGCGTGAGAACTTTTTATTTTTAATTATTTCCGCCGTATCTTGAGGCGGAGTGGAATAAATTATTTTATAATTTTTCAATAAATCCTCCAGTCCCCGCGCCCTTTCCGGATAACGGCAAACATAAAATAGGGTTTTTTTGCCAAGTCTTTTATTTATTTTTTGAATAACGCTTTTATTGGTCAACATAATCATGAAAATGATTTTAACGCGTTAATTATAGCAAAATTAATCGCGCCTGACAACAAAACCGCAATATCTCAATATTTATCCTCTTAACAAAAGCCAAATTTTTTGTATAATCTGTATAGATCTTTTAAGAATAAAAAAAATTTTGCTTAAAAAGCAAGAAAGGAGGAAAAATGTTATCAAAAGAATTAAAGATTGGCTTGTATGTTCTTGATTTTTGTTATAGGGGGTTTGGTTTCTTATAATTTACAAGGAATTTAGTTCTTTGTAATTTTTGTAATAAAATTTTATCATTTAAAATTAAAAGACAAAATTTATATATATATCCAAAATCGCGCGACCGCGCGATTTTGGATATAAAATTGGATATAAAATAAACTTAATTATTAATAAATATTTTATGTCCCCAAAATGACACGGCCGTGTCATTTTGGGGACAATGTTATAGAAAAGAATTCACAAACAAATTTCGCAAATCAGATTGATTGTTAAGACGCGCAAAAAATATTACCAGGCAATGTAGATTATTTAGCTTCTTGATTTTTACTTGGAAATAATTGTAAATAACAATTACCAGTAAAAAATAACTCAAAATAATTTTTAATTTTATAATTTTAGCGCCATTTAGATAAACTTATGGAAATTTCTAATGAGGTTCGCCCCGTTAGAAATTCAATCTTAATTAAATTTATAGTCAGTGAAATATCTAAACAAACTTATGGAAATTTCTAATGAGGTTCGCCCCGTTAGAAATTCAATCTTAATTA
>CAZNTW010000020.1:0-3399 GCA_964576065.1 uncultured Gammaproteobacteria bacterium | reverse complement strand
AATTTATAGTCAGTGAAACATCTAAACAAACTTATGGAAATTTCTAACGGGGGATGCAAAAAAATATTTTTAATTCTTGTCTCTGCTTTTTTATTTTTAACCAGTGCCGCCGTCTTCGCTCAAGAAAACGCAATCACGGGCGTAAATGTTTATTTTTTTTGGGGCGATGGTTGCCCGCATTGTGAAGAGGAAAAAGTTTTTTTTAATGAATTAAAAATAAAATATCAAGGGATAAAAATTTACGATTTTGAAGTTTGGAGAAATAGTCATAATCGTCAACTTTTATCAGAAGTGGGGGAAAAACTTAATTTTAATGTTCAGGGTGTGCCTTTTACGGTTGTTGGCAACAAATATTTTTCCGGCTGGCGCGAAGGCATAACCGACAAATCAATTAAGCAAGTCATAGAGTCTTATTTAAAAACAAATTGTCCGGACTTGGTGGGCTGGATTTTAACCTCTGAAGAACAAGGCGGAACAGCTTCTGATTCTTGCGGGTGTGAGTCAGAACAAAATTCATCATTGCCGCAAGAAATAAAATTGCCGATTTTCGGGCAAGTGTCTTTAAAGAATATTTCTTTGCCCATTTTAACCGTGATTTTTGGCGCCTTAGATGGATTTAATCCTTGCGCCATGTGGGTATTGTTATTTTTAATTACTTTGCTTTTAAAGTCAAAAGATAAAAAAAGGATGTTGATTTTGGGTAGCGCTTTTATTGTTACTTCGGCCTTGGTTTATTTTTTATTTATGGCTGCTTGGCTTAATTTAATTTTATTTTTAGGTTTTATTTTATGGATAAGAATTATTATTGGCCTGATAGCGATAATTGGCGGCGGATATTCCTTAAAAGAATATCGGGATAACAAAGAAGGAGTTTGCAAAATAGCCGGCGATGAAAAAAAACAAAAGATTATTGCTAATTTAAAAAAAATCACCCGGGAGCCGAAATTCTGGTTGGCCTTATTGGGTATTATTGTTTTGGCTTTTGCCATTAATTTAATAGAACTGGTTTGTTCGGCCGGTTTGCCCGCGGTTTATACTCAGATTTTAACTCTGAATAATTTAAGTTGGTGGCAATATTATGGTTATATTTTGGTCTATGTTTTCTTTTTTATGCTGGACGACCTGATTGTTTTTTTCGTGGCTATGGCGACTTTGCGAATAGTAGGAATGACAGCCAAATACACCAGGTTTTCCCATTTAATCGGAGGAATTATAATGGTGATTATCGGTTTATTATTGATTTTTAAACCCGGCTGGCTGATGTTTGGATAATGTTTTAGGGGTTGAACCCCTCCATGCGAATATACGAATAAAGGAAAAATTTTAAATATCAAGCGCAAACACAGAGATTTGGCGCCTATGAAATTCAAATATTTTTATTCCCCATTCCAAATTCTATTTTATGCTCCCTGATTTTTTTGTTTCAATGTTTTTTTGAGGTCTGACCTCTTTGGGAATTTGCATTTAAGGAGGTTCGACCTCTATGAAATTCAAATATTTTTATCCATTTTCAATTTTGATTTTTGACTTTTGACTTGTTCTCATGTTCTCTTGTTTTCTTGTTCTAGTATTTTTATGTTCCAATGTTCTAATGCTCTATTGTTTTCATGTTTTTATGTTCCCATGTTCCAATGTTTTCCCCAATTACCCGA
Organism: uncultured Gammaproteobacteria bacterium; assembly: GCA_964576065.1. Lineage (GTDB taxonomy): Bacteria > Patescibacteriota > Patescibacteriia > UBA2591 > UBA6264 > CAZNTW01. Next base: position 1,747 of record CAZNTW010000020.1, on the reverse strand, counting down.
TTTATATTCCAACGTTTTTTCTAAATTCTAATCCGCTCCGCCAGCCGGCGGATGGCGGACCACATCCCCTGCCTACCGGCAGGCAGGCAAATTCTATTTCATTCGTTTCCCGAGGTCGAACCTCTTTGGGGAAGCAATCTACGAGGTTCGACCTCGTAGGTGTGTAATTCCCCGTTTTCAATTTTGACTTTTGACTTTTGACCTTTGACCTTTGATTTTTGATTTGTTTCCAAGCTCTCATGTGCTTCGTTTCCCGAGGTCTGACCTCTTTGGGAATTTGCATTTAAGGAGGTCAGACCTCTATGAAATTCAAATATTTTTCCCCCCATTCCACATCCCCTGCCTACCGGCAGGCAGGCAAATTCTACCGCCTTTGGCAGACTCGACTACTCTCTGCCCATCGGACTCTTGACTTTTTTCTAAAAAATGCTATACTTTTAAAGTAATAATTAATCAATTAATTCAAAAATATGCCTATTTTTGGACAGAGAAACAATGAATATAAAAATTTAGATAACGACGATTTTGATATGGAAAAAACTATTGACGATGAGTCGGAAAATTTAGTTCGACACGATTCAATGGATTCTCGAAGAAAGTTTACTGATGATGAAAATAGTTATAATCTTGAAGACGGGGAGACAATAAAAGATCCTGAACATGATTTTGTTCCAATAAATGAAGTCCCAAGTGATGACAGCGATCCGGCCGAACATTTGGGAGAGATTGATAAAGAAGATCAAGAAGAAAATTCGCTTAATGAAATTGTTAGAAAACCAAAAGGATTTTATAAAAATGGAGTATTTCATAGCACAGAACCGATTCAAGTGTTTAAACCAGGCGACAAAGAAGCTACAATTGTAAAACATATTTCACGAATTAGTCCGGATCAAAGAAAAGAATTAATCAGAAAAGCCAAAAAAGAACAACACCAAAAAGAAGCGGTAAAATGGTTAAAAAAGCACGGCGCTGAAGCAGAAAAATAATTTTCAAGTGAATCTGTTATACTCAAAAAAGAGCGGAACCGCTCTTTTTTTATTTAATGGGGACTGTCCCCACAAACATATCCACGGAAACGCTCATCAAATATAAAAAATAGGGCGTTTTTTTCAATTTAGTGTAATTTTAACCTATTTTCAGAATTTGCCCTTGAATTGGATTGTTTTTTGCGTGGGTTCAATCTGGTGGTGTTTGTTGGAAAAAGTCAGAACTCATTTTGTGGAAAATCCCGACTGATTCGCTCCGTCCCGCCACTGCTCTCCGCCAGTTGGCGGATCGCCACCCCGCAAAAAAGTTTTCTTTACATTTTTTGATTTGGCGCCTGGCACCTGATTTTTTCTTCCCCGCCTGCGCCGAGGTTTCGGCGGGCAGGTAAAAGGAAAAGAAAATTTTTCCGCGGGACCCTGCTCCAAACGAACCCCGTTAAAAAGCTCGCATTCAAGCAACTGAAAATTATATTATATTGTGCAGTTTGACAAACAATTTTTTAACAGGGCGAGTAGGGCAATAGGGCTTCGTTTTTTTGACGGGCGGGCCCTATAGCAGAATCTTCGGTCCGTTACGGGATAAACGAAAATTTTTTCTTTTTGCTTGCCCCGCAGGAAGCGCGTAGCGCTTTCCTTCGTGGTCCGCCTGCTGAATTGCCAGATTTGCGGACACGGCGACTTTAAAAAATCAAGGGAGTATCAACTGCAATATAGCTTTTTCCGTCAATTTTTTCAATCTCTAAATTCGCAAAATTTCCTTT
>CAZNTW010000019.1:0-13677 GCA_964576065.1 uncultured Gammaproteobacteria bacterium | reverse complement strand
GCTTATCTGCTTATCTGCTTATCTGCTTATCTGCTTATCTGCTTATCTGCTTATCTGCTTACTATTTATTTTTTATTTTTATCTCCTCTCCTTGCTCATTTAGTTTTTTTTTGTTAAAATATTCAAACTGATTAATATTATGAAAGAAAAGAAAATAAATTTGATAAAAAACATTGAATCCGGAATAACCGCGCCGCGCGGTTATTATCAATTACCGTCTCGTCAGCAAAGAAAGAGACGAATTTTTTGTTTACTGATTCCTGTTTTTATTATAATAATATTTTTTTCAACCAATATTATTTTTCCGGAAAATACAGTTTTGGAAAACTTGGGAAAATTGTCTTTTTGGGAAGGGGTGGCAAAAATGATGATTGGCAAAGATAAAATTTTAAAAGGAGAATTGAGCGACCGAATAAATATTTTAATTTTAGGTATGGGCGGAGAACAACACGACGGACCATATCTTACTGACACCATTATCTTAGCGAGTCTTAAACCGTCAAACGATAAACTCGGACTTTTATCAATTCCGCGCGACCTTTATGTGGAAATTCCCAATTACGGCTGGCAAAAAATAAACGCGGCCAATGCTTTAGGAATGGCCCGCGAGAAAGATGGCGGCTTATTGACCAGCAAAACCGTGAGCCAAACATTTGACATTCCTATTCATTATTGGGTAAGGATTGATTTTAGTCTTTTTAAAGAAATCATTGACGAATTGGACGGAGTAAATATGAACGTGGAAAACAGTTTTACAGACTATCAATTCCCGGGACTAAATTCCACTTATAAAACCATTAGTTTTACCGCCGGCGTTCAGATAATGGATGGAGAGACGGCTTTAAATTTCGCTCGTTCCAGACACGGCACTAATGGCGAGGACAGCGATTTCGCCCGCTCTAAAAGACAACAAAAAATTATTTTGGCCATTAAAGAAAAAATTCAGCAACAAAAACTTTTATCGCAACCAGCAAAAATTTTAAAAATATACCAATCTTTAAAAAACAATGTGAGCACTAATCTTGACTTAAATCAGATTATTAAATTAGCCAAACTAACTATTGAGATAAAAGATGAAAATATTTTAAACCGTACTATAGAAACCGAACCCAATGGTCCTTTATTGGCAGGGACAACAAACTGCGGAGCGGCGATTTTAACAACCCGCACCGGCGATTTTGAAAAACTGGCCGAAATTGCCAAAGAGTTGCTTAATGAAAAAGCGGAAATTTTTACCAGCTTTGGCGAACGCAGTATTTCACCGCAAACCGCGAATCCAAATCCAATATCATTACCGAATCCAAAAATAATAATCTTAAATGGCGCCAATGTTCCCGGTTTAGCCAAACAAGTTGGAGACGATCTGACAAAAAATGATTTCGAAATTATCCAGACCGGCAATGCTCCGTCAAAAAATTATTCAAACAATATAATTTATCAAATCAATCAACAAACGCCGAAATCGCAATTGGAAAAATTATTGAGAATTATAGATGGAAAAATTGTTGAAAATTTAGATTCCGAATTGGAAGGGTTATTTGATGAAAAAAATGCTGATTTTTTGTTAATTTTGGGGAAAAACAGATCTATCAATTAAACATTTCAATTGATTCAATATGATAAAAATCGCCTTAATCGGACAAACTAATGTTGGAAAATCCACACTTTTTAATCGTCTCATTGGCGGAAAAAAAGCTATTGTCTCCCCGATTCCCGACACCACCCGCGACCTTAATTACGGATTATGCCAGTGGCGGGATAAAAATTTCATTTTTATTGATACCGGCGGAATGAATATCGGCCGAAAAAACGACGAAATGGACACTGAAATAAAAAAACAAATCAGTAGAGCGATAAAAGAATGTGATTTGATTTTTTTTGTGATTGAAATAAGGTCTTTAGAAAACGGGGAACTTATTTCCGGCTTTGAAAGAGAAATCGGTCATTTAATAAAACGCGCAAAAAAATCTTGTTTCTTGGTTCTTAACAAAGCGGACGGCTTTGAAAAAATGCGATTGGCCGAATGCCCGGATTGGTTAAAGTTCGGTTTTGATGAGCCTTGGCCAATTTCAGCGATTACCGGAGCCGGTATCGGCGATCTTTTAGACGCGACCGTAAAACATTTTGTTAAACGAACTGATGAGCCATCCGACGATAAAATTATAAAAGACTTATCCGATCCCCTGTTTAAAATAGCTATTATCGGACGGCCGAACGTAGGAAAATCAACTTTATTAAATTCTATCTTAGGCGAAGATAAATTTATTGTTTCAGCCAAGCCGCACACGACTCGCGGCCCGCAAGACACTTTGATTTATTACCAGAATGAACCGTTTTTAATTATTGATACCGCCGGGATCTTTCGCAAAAGCAAAATTAAAACCGCCTTGGAACAAATCGGCGTAGAAAAATCGCTTGAAATCATCAGGCGTTCTGATATTATTTTAATGATTATTGATTTAAGCGAAAAAATAAACCATCAAGATAAGGCACTTTTGGATTACGCGATCGAAAATAAAAAGGCGTTGATTATTATAAATAATAAAAGTGATTTGGAAAAAGCTTGGCAAGAAAAATTTTCTCTCGGCCAATGGGCTCCCAAGATATCAATTTCGGCAAAATACAAAAAAAATACTGAAAAAATATTGCCGGAAATAAAAAAAGTGGCCAAAAATTATTCCCAGCGCATAGACGATAAAGACTTAAACGACTTTTTAAAACAAGCGATTGTTGATAAAAAATTCGAACCAAAAATTTGGGAAAAAATAAAAATTAAACAAATTGGGACCAAACCGCCAAGGTTCATTTTAATCGCCCCAAAAATTTTTGTTAAAAGAAAATCGATAAATCCGGCGCAATTGAATATTATAAAAAAAGAATTGCGTCAAAAGTGGAATTTTTCCGGCGTGCCGATTGATATTCTGTTAAGAGCGATGGAAAAGGGAAAGTGAAGGTTGGAATTTGGAATGTAGAATTTAGGATTGATTTCTGGGAGGTCTGACCTCAAGAATAAAAACATTAGAACATGAGAGCATGGGAATATGAAAACATAAAAACATGGGAGCATGAAAACATTTCCGCCGGAGGCGGTAGAATTTGGAATTTGGAATTTGGAATTTGGAACTTAAAAAAATTTCGTGGAGATCCGACCTCCTTAAAGGCGAACTCCCAAAGAGGTCGGACCTCTGAAACGAGAACATGGGAACACGAGAGCATGAAAACATTGGAGCATGGGAGCATGAGCTGGGTACTTGGGTCCGCCAGTTGGCGGAGGGTAATCGGGATTGTATATGCCTGCCGGTAGGCAGGAAATATGGAATTTAGAATATAGAATTTAGAATGAAAAAATCCAAACAAACTCAATAAAACATTAAAACACTTTAACAAAAAAATAAGATATAAAGAACGTAAATTGAGAAAATTAAAAAATTATTAATTTTAAATTTCTAATCCCTCGCATACTCGGGATTACCCTGAGTTCGCCGAATGGGTAATTTTCAAGTTAATAAATTTCAAATTTTTTTGGATTTAAAATTGATTCATTAAAAATTCAATAGAAATTAAGAATTAAAAATTAGACATTTTAGAGAATTTTAATTACTCTCTACAAATTACTAAAATATGATATTAATCATCGGACTGGGCAATCCAGGACAACAATACAAAAACACGCCTCATAATTTAGGACGCGAAACAATTGAAAATTTGGCGCGGATTTTGGATTTTCCGGAATTCAAAAACAATAAAAAATTATCAGCCGAAATTTCCAAAAAAAATAATTTAATTTTAGCCAAACCAACAACTTTTATGAATGAGTCCGGAATGGCGGTAAAAAAATTACTTGATTATTATCAAATATCCCCGGTTGATTGTTGGATTATTCACGATGATTTTGATTTGCCTTTGGAAAAAATAAAAATATCCGTTAACCGCTCTTCGGCCGGGCACAACGGAGCTCAATCAATCATTGATAATTTAAAAACAAAAAATTTTGTCCGTTTTAGAATCGGCGCCAGAATTACCAGCGGAAAAAAGTCTCCAACTGATTTGTTAGCTGTGAGATTGGAAAAAGCAAGGCAATTGGTTTTGAAAAAATTCAATTCTAAAAATAAAATTTTGGCTAATAACGCCATAAAATTAGCCAACCAAGCCATTATCGTCGCCATAAAAAAAGGCGTGGAAAAAGCAATGGGAGAATACAATAAATAATTCAAAAAGTAAAAAACAAAAATTAAAATGAAGAAAATTCATCCCGCAAATTGGATGAATTTTATAATCATATAATCAAATGAATTTTTGAGCGAAAAATAAAAATAATAGAACGCCCCTGAAGTCGTAGCCCGCAAGCTAATGGATTAAATTTTATTTTTTGCTTATATTTTTTTAAATTCTATGTCCCAAATTTTATTTTAAAAAGACTCAATCTCTAAAAAATCAAAAAATCGGGTTACCCCGATTTTTATTTTATAAATTGATTAAAATTGCGTTAGAATCGCGCCACTTTTAAAAAAACGTTCTATTCCTTAGGTCTGATAAGTATTTTAGGGGGTGTGTTAACGGGGTCTGACCCCATAAAAAAAGAATGTGCGTTTACGTGGTCGAATCCCAAAATGAAGAGGACGCTTACAGCGTCCTCTTAAACTTTTTTTAGAGAGTAAGAACTGTGTCGATGACACAGCCAACAACGATTTTGCCCAGTTTGCCCAGTTCGAAATACGAATTTCGAACTATATCGGCGCCGGGTTCGGAAAGAGTTACTCTCAACCACAGTTTATCGCCGTGGTTAAAATAAGCCGTTTCCGACTCCTTACTTCTCCCGGAGATCCACCGATGATACACATCGGTATACTCTCCCCAGCCGATTTTTCTTTCAATCCGGACATCGGCTGAATTCCAATTTTCATTTGAGACCTCAATCCGCTGGTCGTCAAATGAAAATTGGATGTGAACGTTGAGCTTCTCAATGCTCAGAACGTCACCAATTGGTTCAAGCACCTCCCACTTAGTGCAGGTGGGAAGCACCATAACCACCGCCAAAAACATGGCGGCAATAAAATTTTTCATGATTTCCTCCTTATATATATTTTCTTGAAAATTTAAAAAATCCTCTACATTTTCCTGCTCATCAGCCCAGGGCCTACGCTTGACAAGCAAGATCAACCCTAAATTGCGGCTACTTCCCGAATTAGGAGGGATACTCGGTTTTACCACTGACGAGCAGGAAAACAAAGAGGAATTTCAAAGGCCAATTAAATTACCAGCCCTGCTCCTTCGACAAGCTCAGGACTCTGCTCCTTAGACAAGCTCAGGACTCTGCTCCTTTGACAAGCTCAGGACTCTGCTCCTTTGACAAGCTCAGAATTTATTGAGTAATTATTGAACCTTATCTGATAAACGAATCAAAGAGCTATTCACTCTTCGTACAGGTCGGACCTGTACGAAATTCGGATTCTAAAAAATTGACGCTGAGTAAAGCCGAACCACCAATCAATTTATGTTTAAATTATGACACTTTTTTAAAAAAAGTCAAGGGGTCGCATCAACTCATATATAATCTAACCATCGCCATACTGGTTAACCCCGTTAAATAAATATCACTAAGCGACAATTTCACTAAGGGCGAAATTATTTAACGGGGTTAACTCATAAAAAACCTGATAAAACGCAATTTATTAGAAAATCGAGCTGACAGGGTCGGACCCTATCAAAATTTTCAACCTGCTCTTGACTTTTTTTGAAAAAAATATATTTAATTTAATTTTTTACATCAAATATCAACAAGGAGGCTAAAATGATGGAAATGGGGACAAAAGGGACAAAAGGGACAAAAGGGCACACTACTTGTAGTGGTGTTCCTTACTCGTTTTTCATCGCAATAGTGTTTTTTCTAGCTATTGCGATTATCGGCGTAATTTTTTTATTTTTTTCTAAAATCTCGAAAAAAGGATTTTGAATACAAAGTCGCCGAGATAAACAGTATGGCGAATTGGAATTCGCAAAATACTGCCAGGGTACAAAAAAATTTAGGATTGTGTTAAAACCCAAATGTTAAATATGGACACGCTCATGTCCAAAATTAACACCACGGTCATGTTTTTAACCGGCAAAGTCCGCAACCACGAACGCCGGTTATCCAGGTTGGAAAACCTGGATCTCCCAGGTGTGATTCAGAGACAAGATCTAAAACTGAATTACATTGCTTCAATCTTGTTTTCTACCGCCTATAAAGAAAACGAGACCGAGGAAAAACTCCTAAATGAATTCATCTCCACGGGTAAAAAAATTCTGGGACGAAACGGTTCTCCTCTTGACTCAACAAGAGGCAGCAAAAATCCTGAAAATTATTGAAATTCAGGAACGTATCAACCGACTTGATAATCGGTTAAACGAGGTTGATACTTGGAGGACCATGACCGAACAGAAAAGGGAGACAACTCCCACTCCCACCGCCCAAATAAACGGCGGAAAAAACAAAAAAAATAAAATCTGAAGAAGACGGATTGAAAACGGGTAACCATCCACGCTTTTCGTTTTGTTAAAAAATTTCAAAGAGGTCCGACCCGGCAAAGCCAAGTCGAACCTCAAATCAAACCAAACCTCAAATAAAAATATAAAACAAAATGGAGTCCAGAAGACTTAATTAAAATCCGAAGATTTTGATAAAAGTATTCATGAACTCCACATATCATTAAATCACTTTTAAAAAATAAAACAAAGGCGGGGCTGTGGATAACTTTAGAGTCGCGAAAACACGAGAACACGAGAACAAAAGAGCATTAGAACATTAGAACACGGGTCGGGTAATAGAAATTAAGAATTGAAAATTAGACATTTTAAAAAATTTTAGTTACCAATTACTACTTACAACTTACTCTCTTATTTACTTACCAATTTATCTACTTATTGCTTACTATTTACTATCGTATACTTAGAAATATTAGCCAAAATACCAAAAGCGGCGGCAAAGGCGCAAAAACTGGTACCGCCATAACCAACCAAAGGTAAAGGAATGCCAGTTAAAGGCAAGAGTCCAAGCATAGCGCCCATATTTAAAATTGTCTGAATAATAAACCATGAACCAATGCCAATACAAAGCAAACGGCTAAAATTATCTTGACTTGACTTTGCCAATTTAAAAATACGATAAGCTAAAAAAAGGAAAAAACCAACCATCAGGGTGGTTAAAAGAAACCCCCCTTCTTCGGCAATTACAGCAAAAATCGAATCACTCGTTACTTCGGGCAAGGAACGAATTTTGTGAGTAGAAAAACCAATAACCTTACCCCACAATCCCCCCGAACTCACGGCTAAAATAGCTTGAGTAATATGATAACCAATGCCGGTTGGATCGTTGTCCGGTTTTAAAAAAGTCAAAAGGCGAGCCAAACGATAAGAGGAAGTTATTATGACCGCGCTGAAAACGGCTCCGCCTAAAGTTATTAAAAGGGCAATTTGTTTTAATGAGCCTCCGGCGGCAAAATAAATAATCAAAGAAGTAAAACAAATTATTGAAAGAGTCCCTAAATCCGGTTGAGCTATAATCAAAACGGAAACCGCCGCCAAAGATACGACAAAGGGCATAAAAACATTTCTCCAACTTTTTATATTTTGCTGATTGGACAGCCAAGCCGCCAAATAAACAACAAAAAGAAGCTTGGCAATTTCAGAGGGTTGGAAAACAATTCCTATTTTAACCCAACTCCTGGTGCCTCCTTTGGCAAAACCCAACCCGGGGATAAAAACGATTATTAAAAGCGCTAAAGCCAAAATTAAAGCCCAAAAGGCTTTCTTTTTCAAAATCCGACAGTCTAAAAAATAAAAAAATAAAAATAAAAAAGCGCCGGGCAAGACGCCGCGCAATAATTGATTTTTCAGAAAAAAATAACAATCGTCAAAATCCTGACAAGCTTTTGAATAACTGGCCGAAGTTAAAAAAATCAAACCCAGGGCGATTAAAAAAACAAAGCTGATTATTAAAATATAATCAGGCTGATGAGCGCTTCTCTTTCCAACCATAAGTTTAATTGGCCTTAACTATTAACAAGACAGACAAAAATAAAACAGTTTCAATTATCGGAACAACAACAAGTAAAAGATTTTTTAATTTGACTCGACGAAACAGATGACAATAAAAAATCAAACCAAGATCAATGACAAAAATTGCCAAACCGCTTAAAGGGTAAATAAAAAGCTCTTGCCATCGGCCAACCATATCAACGCCAAACAAAATATTATAATGTAAAACGATTTCGTTAGCCGCGCCTCCAAATTTAAGCCAAATATATAGCCAGGTTATGATATTTATAAACAATGAGCCCAGGACGGGAATGATTATTTTCTTTTCTCTCCAAAATTTGTCTTTTTGAATTTGTTGAAGCGTTCGTTCAATGGTCATATTGATATTGTAACAATAAAAACAAAGATTGACAATATTTCTATTAAATGTTAGCATAAAAACATTAAATTCTAAAAACTAAAAATTCGAAACACAAAATTCGAAATCCTAAACAAATCCTAAATTTTCCCGCTTAGCGGAGCAGTAAGGCGGAATCCCGTTAGCGGGACAAGTTCTAAATTAAAAACATTTAGAGTTTGAAATTTTAGGCCCAGACGTTATTTTGAATTTCGATATTCGAATTTTGAATTTTAAATAAAGCATCTATGGCACATAAAAAAGCAGGCGGCTCTACCGCATTAGGCCGCGATTCACAAGGACAACGATTAGGAACAAAGGTTGGCGCCGGCCAAGAAATTAATGCCGGAGCCATTATGGTAAGACAAAAGGGTACTCCAATTAGGGCCGGTCTTAATGTTAAACGCGGGAGAAATGATAATCTTTATTCTTTGGTTAAGGGTACGGTTTATTTTACTCAAAAGAAAACCAAAAGATTTGACGGAAAATTATTATTGACAAAATTCGCCAACATCAAACCGAAATTGGCAAAATAATAATATAACAATCCGCCAGTTGGCGGAAACAGATTAACAAAAATTGATTTCGCTCAAAAAGAAACAATTCAGTCAGCGAAAATAAGTTTTAAAAATTAGAATCAAAATCGTACCAAATTAAGTTACCGCGAAGCTACGTCTCATCAAAGGCTGATTTGTCGATTTAGGCGAAAAAATAAAAATCGGATTGCTCCGATTTTTTGTATTTTAAAAAATCTCTATAAACTTTAACCTTCTTAACTAAAATAATAAATTACGAAAGCGATTATTATGATGATTAAATTTTTAATTTTATCGCGCGATCTGCTTGGGTACGCCGCACCCAAGCATTGATTTTAAAAATCAATCAAAATCGCGCCACTTTTTAAAAAACGTTCTATTCCTTAGGTCTAATAAGTGTTTTAGAGGGTGTGTTAATGAGGTCTGACCCATTGAAAACTCAACAGAAGCTCGGTTTCCAAATCTCGCTAAGGAATCAATAAAGTTGCGCCGCGCAAAAGATCCAAAGCTTTATCAAGTTGCGGATCGCGATTGGCCAAATAATCTTCTTCTGTAAACTTGACTTCCACGTCCGGCGTAATACCAGCCTCGTTGATTGAGCGGCCGAGCGGAGTGTACCAATGAGCCACAGTTAATTTTAAAGCTGACCCGTCGGAAAATGTTTCCAATTCTTGAACCGAACCTTTGCCAAATGTTTTTTCTCCCAAAATCGTGGCTTGTTTATAGTCTTGAAGCGCGCCGGCTAAAATTTCCGAAGCCGAAGCCGAACCCCGATTAACCAAAACAATAGTAGGTATTTTTTTAAATTCTTCAGCAGCAGCAACTTGATACTTTGTTTCTTCCCCAACGGCGTTGCGCGAGGTCACAATTATTTTTTGTCCCAACCAATAACCAGCCATATCAACTGCCGTGTCCAAATAACCTCCGGGATTATTTCTTAAATCAAGAATCAACCCCTTGGGATTCGCTCTTAAAATAACTTCGGCAATGTCTTGAAAATCATTCCAGGTTTCGTCGGAAAAATGAGATATTTCCAAATAAGCCATATCATCGCCTTTTAGCTCCCAAGATACTGTTTTTATACTAATAACATCGCGAATAATTTTTATCTCTTCGAATTTTTCTCCGCCAATATGAACGATTCCCAAAACCACTTCTGTGCCTTTGGTTCCGCGAATTAAATGAGAAGCCTCGTCAGCGCTGAGGTGACTGGTGTCTTTTTTGTCAATTGTTAAAATTTTATCGCCGGCCCTTAAGCCGACCCTCGAAGCCGGCGTGTCGGACAAAGGAGCGATAACGGTAAGCCGGTTATCTTTGATACCGATTTCTATGCCAATGCCCTCAAAACTGCCCGCCATATCTTCGGCAAACTCTTTAGCTAATTCAGGTTTTAAAAAAACAGAATAAGGATCTCCCAATCCATCAACCAGCCCGCCAATCGTGCTGTAAAAAAGATCTTTGGCGTTTATCGGCTGTTGAATATAGCGTTTGGAAATAATTTTTAAAATTTGAGAATAAAGTTGCGGGTCGGCTTCTTCAAATCCTTTAAAATTAATATTTTCCTCCAAGGATTGTATTTTAGAAAGGTTATTGTCAAAACCGACGGTATTTCTGCCGATTATAATTCCAATAATAATCGCGATGACAAAAACAGCGATCAATAAAACAATAATTTTTTTTTGAGAAAGTGGTTTCATGGAATAGAACTTGAAATGTGGATTTTTTTGGAGGTCAAACCTCTTTAGGAGAATAATACAAATACTACGAATTTGCATTACGAATGACACGAATATTAATTGAAAGGGTTCGACCTCTGGGACACATCAATATTTTTTATTTTTGACTTTTCCTGCCTACCGGCAGGCAGGTATTTTTGATTTTTTTACAGCATCCCCTTTTTAAAACCTAGATGTTTGTAAGCCAAGTCTGTAGCCATACGGCCGCGAGGAGTGCGATTTAAAAATCCCAGTTGAATCAAATATGGTTCATAAATTTCTTCGATTGAATCCAAGTCCTCGCCAGTCGCCACTGCCAAAGTTTTTGCTCCAACCGGTCCGCCGGCGAATTTTTCAATAATAGTCGCCACTAACCGCCGATCAACCTGATTTAATCCCAAGTTATCTATTTCCAGCATTTCCATTGCCTTAATCGCCTCTTCTTGGCTGATGATAATTTGATTTTTAACTTGCGTAAAATCGCGCACTCTTTTTAACAAGCGATTGGCGACTCGAGGAGTAAAACGGGATCGCTTGGCAATTTCTTCGGCCGCCGCTTCTTGAATTTTTATGCCCAAAATTTTCGCCGATCGTTTGATTATTTCTTTTATTTCCGACACTTCGTAAAAATTTAATTGATGAACTGCGCCGAAACGGTCGCGCAAAGGAGAAGAAATCATACTTGGCTTGGTGGTCGCTCCGATTAAAGTAAAGTGGGGCAAATCCAAACGTAAAATTTTGGCGCTGGGACCCTGTCCGACCACCAAATCCAAAGCGTATTCTTCCATTGCCGGATAAAGCACTTCTTCTATAACGCGATTGAGACGATGGCACTCGTCAATAAATAAAATACTCCCCTCTCTCAACGAAGTGATAATCGCAGCCAAATCGCCTATTTTTTCCAAAGCCGGACCAGAAGTAATTTGAATATCAACACCCATTTCTTTGGCAATAATATAAGAAAGCGTAGTTTTGCCTAAGCCATGTGAACCATAAAATAAAATATGTTCCAATGGTTCCTGTCTTTGTTTTGCCGCTTGGATAAAAATTTTCAAGTTTGCTTTTAGTTTTTCTTGACCGATAAATTCGTCCAATGATTTTGGGCGCAAACTCAAATCCATTTTTCTATCTTCGGGCAATTCTTGACGGGCAATGATATTGTTGCCGTTGTTGCTGTTACTGATTAAAGACATATAAATCATTATATCCAAATTAAAGCTAAAAGCAATAGAAAAATGATTTTATTGACAAATCATCAACGCAATTTTAAAAGGGATTGTCAAAATGATTAAAAATAGTAAAATGGGAGATGGAGAAGAACATTAGAGCATGAGAACATAAAAACATGAAAACAAGAGAACAAGAGAGTATTAGAGCATGGAAACAAAAAACATTGGAACATTAGAACATGAAAACAAGAAAACAAGAGAACAAGAGAGTATTAGAGCATGGAAACAAAAAACATTGGAACATTAGAACATGAAAACAAGAAAACAAGAGAACAAGAGAGTATTAGAGCATGGAAACAAAAAACATTGGAACATTAGAACATTAGAACATAAAAGCAGAAAACAAATATAAAAATTTGTCTGACAGGGACGGACCCTGTCAGAACTGTCAAAAAATTATCGGGCGTGTAGCTCAGTGGTAGAGCGCTACTCTTATAAAGTAGATGTCGAAGGTCCGATCCCTTCCACGCCCACCAGGCATCCCAGTAGAGACAATTTAACAAACGCTTCGCGGAATAGTTTAATCGCTGCGGAGCTGAATCCTGTTTACGAGACAATTAAAAAAATAATAAGTAAGACGAGTTTGGTTAAAATTGTACTAAATTTGATCATCGCAAAGCCACGCCTCGCCAATGGCGATGCTCCGCTAAGCGGGGCAGGCGAAATCCCTCTTCGCGGGAAAAATTGACCTACTTTTTAGATTTAATGAGTATTTTAGGAGATGTGTTTATGGGGCCAGACCCCGCAAAAAAGGAGTTTTGTAAATTTCACACATTTTTTATCTTTTATTTTTTATCTTTTATTTTGTTCTTATGCATATTATTATCGGAATTTTAGTCGTGGTTGCCGGATTTATGGTTACCTGGAAAAGCGAATGGATGATGAGAAACTTCGGTCGGATTCAATGGGCCGAAGAACACATTGGCTCGGATGGCGGCTCGCGGCTTTTGTATAAATTTTTAGGCATCGTCGGCATTTTCTTGGGTCTTTTTATTATTACCGGCATTTGGACAGATATTATGAATTCCATCGCTAATTTCTTTGATAGATAATAAAAGACGGGTCGGGTAATTGGGGATTGGGTAATTGGATAATTGGGTAATTGGGATTATATAAAAGACGGGTCGGGTAATTGGGGATTGGTTAATTGGGATTATATAAAAGACGGGTCGGGTAATTGGGGGCTAGAACTACACACCTACGAGGCGAGACCTCGTAGATTATGGGAACATAAAAACATGAAAACATGAAAACAATAGAACATTGGAGCATTAGAACATGGGAACAAGTCAAAAGTCAAAATTGAAAACGGGGAATTGGGGATTATAAAAAATAAATTGGGCTTAAAATTTTTGCGAAGCAATTTACGGGCCTATAGTTTAATGGCAGAACACTACATTTATCCCGATTATTATTTTTGTTTGTTTTATCTTTATATTTTAGAATCTAAAAAGAATCTGTCTTTTTATGTTGGCGCGTGCTGTGATATAAGTAAAAGAATTGAATCACATAATAATGTTAAGATCAACAAAAAGATATGTTCCCCGGAGATTGATATATTCTAAAATTTATAAAGATTTAAAAGGCGATAGAAAAAGGGAATTACAAATTAAGTCTTGGAAAAAGAGAAGTTTAATCAAAAAATTAATAATCGCGGATCCTTGATAATTTTGATGGAAAGCCGATAGCTCAGTTGATAAAACGCCACCGTGGCCTCAATATGTTTTGACGGGCCCGTAGTTCAGTGGTAGAACGCCTCATTTGCAATGAGGAAATCAGCGGTT
>CAZNTW010000018.1:0-13830 GCA_964576065.1 uncultured Gammaproteobacteria bacterium | reverse complement strand
CTCAAGAAAAAAAATATACTTTTGAAGAATTAAAAAAAATCTATCAACAACTATTGAAAATAGATCTCTTAAGAAAAACCTCTTCTTTGGATGGAGAAATTTTATTAGATTTGTTAATTATCAAATCCTAATAAAAAGCGCCTCATTTATCTAAACTATTTTAACAAATTCAATTTTTTTGTCAGCCGTGATTTATTTCTACTCGCGGTATTTTTTTTCAAAACGCCCTTTTGAGCCGCTTTGTCAAGAAATTTTTGTAATTTGGCGTAAAACTCTTGGCTTTTTTCTTTGTCTTTAGCGCTAATTGATTTTAGAAATTGATGTTTTAACCACTCTATGTTGGCTTTTACCGATTTATTGTGTTCGGTTCTTTTTTTTGTTTGTCTTAAAGCTTTCTTGGCTGATTTTTTTATTGGCATAATTTATTATTTAATATTTTTCATTATCGTCGTCTTCTAAAGGATCTTCGCCTCTCTCTTCCTTGGCTAACATCTCTTCTTCGTGGGCTATTAATTTATCCCATCGATCTCGCCCATCAAGTAAAATATTAAGTCTGGCTTTAAAATTTTCATTAAATTCTTTGACTAATTTTGAATTTTTCTCAAACAGCTGAAGTAAATCGTTCAAAGCTTCTTCTGGTAATATCGGTAAAAAAATAAGCAGATCGTTCTGATCATCAGATGAAATCTTTCCGCAAGAAGTAACAACTTCTCTTAATTTATCCAATACTAATGACATTTTATTGATGATTTTTAATAAACCCTTCGGTGAAAAAATTTCGCTTTACTTAAAACCTGCGAATTTTTTATAACACCGTGCATCGCCCTATTTCCAAGCCCATAGAGTCTAGCTAAATCACCACTTCGATCAGCAAGTAACCCTTGTTCTTGTCTGTTTTTTCCTTGAAAAAATTCGTCCTTAAGTTTTCCCTCTATTTTCAACTTGAACTCTTCCATGCTTGGTTTGTGGTTTTCTTGTTCAAAATTTTGTTTGTCGCCTTCAAATGACATATATTTTATAAATTTTCCCGCCTGTTTATTAATGGTGATTAGAGTATAACAAATTTTACATTTTTGTCAACCCCTGATATAATGATAACATCATTAATTACCAAGGTCAATATGATTTATTCAATTGAAGGACTCGTCTCTTACAAAGACAAAGATTTCTTAGCCATTAAAACTGGAAATTTGGCTTATCAAGTTTTTGTTATAAATTCCTTGACAGAAAAAACACAAATCGGACAAAACATAAAACTTTTTACCTATCTTGAGGTCAGAGAAGATTTATTAAAGTTATATGGTTTTGAATTACCTGAAGAATTGTCTTATTTTAAACAACTTATTTCTGTTTCTTCTATTGGTCCGAGAACCGCCCTGAATATTCTTTCTTTAGTTCGTCTATCTGACTTGGAAAAAGCCATCTCTCAACAAGACGATTCTATTCTAACTAAAATCTCCGGTATTGGCCGAAAAACAGCCGAAAGAATTATTTTAGAACTTAAGGGGAAAACAAGGAAACCTATTGAGGGCCAAAAAGAACAAGAAGACGATTCTTTGATTATAGACGCTTTGGTCAGTATGGGCTACAATATTTCGCAGGCGAGACAAATAGTCAAAAAGATTCCCGCGGAAATCATTGGCGCTGAAAAAAGATTAAAACAAGCGCTAAAACTTCTGTCGGGAAAATAATTGTTATATTTTTTAATAAAAAATAAAGGGACAGATCCCTTATTTTTTTATTGGTTGCTTTCTGTTTTACTCCTTTCCTATCTTTAGAATCTTAATTCGACTATATGGCTGACGGTGTCCGTTCTCGCGATGATAACGAACTTTTGGTTTGTATTTCACAATTTTTACTTTTTTTCCTCTTTCTTGAGAGATTATCTCGGCCTCAACCTTAGTTTCCAAATTCGGCCGGCCTACCTCTATTTTTGATTTTTCTTTCGAATCAAAACACAAAAAAACATCTTTAAAAAATATTTTATCTCCTGGCTTTGCTTTTAACTTTTCAACCAAAAGCACATCTCCTTGCTTGACTAAATATTGTTTGCCACCGGTTTTAACTACAGCTATTAAACTCATAAACTTTATTTTATCAATTATATTAATATTTTAACACATTTAAAAAATCTTTCAAGACTAATTGCCGTCAAAACACGCGAATGTCATCGAGACCGGCCTTTTAAGATAACCACAGTTTTCTCAAAATTACGAGGAATCTTAATTATTTCAACCGAAAAACCTTTTGGCAACGGAAAATTTTTGCTGTTTAAAATTTGTCGCGCTACTTTACTGTTTACTTCGGTTGAAAGTAAAATCTTCCCATTTTTTTTAAGCAATTTTTCACACCTTCGTAATGTTTCGGGGTTCATTATAAGTTCTTTACTTAAATAAAACATCGTTATCAAATCAACCTTTTGTTTATCAAATCGCATTTTGTGAAAATCAGCTTCAAGTATGGCTGGGGATTTACTAAAATCAAGCTCTTCTGTTTGAACTAATAAAATTTCAAGCCGATGGAACAATGTTAACGCCTGTATATTTTTAAGATGAACTTTTTCTATTCCGACAGCTTTGATTCCTTTTATATGCAACAATACTGTTTCATAGGCAAAACCGGAACCAATGTTAATTGCCGTTTTGGGTCTTCCTAATTTACCTTTAACCGCGTTTAGAACGTTATTTATTGACACAAGTCTTTTCTGTGGATTCAATTGTTCTTTATCTTTTGTCTCTTGAAATAAATTAGTCTTTATTTTTACTGTCTTTTCTAATAATTCTTCGATTCTCTCGTCTTGTTGTTTTTGATTAAACAATCCTCTCATGTTATTTTATTAAAATCATTAAAACCGAGTCTCGCTGTTTTTGTATAATAAATTAAAATAATCTTTAATTGTCCTTTTCAGTATCCTTTTCTGCTTGCGCAATCTCTGCTGGAGACTTATAATCATTGCCTTTTTCAATTACAATGCTAATTTTTGTACCATCGATTCGTTCGCCTTTAAAATAAACCGATTTTTCATCCTCGGAACCACTGCTTCTAAATACGAAATCTCCCATCTCAATCATTGCGTTTTTAATATCAATATTTTTTGAATTTAAAAATTCTATTTTAAAAGATTCGACCAAGTCCGGCGTAAGTTTAATTTGTTCTCTTTCTAATAAATTTTTTCATATATATTATTAATTTATTATTAATCTTATTTTTGTCTAATCTTTCATATATGGCTCACAAATTTTCCAAACTAAGTCCATTTTATCTTTAGCCTCATAAAGTTTTTTTGAAGCGGCGCATATCGCTGAGGCAAATTTTTTTCTTCCTCTTGCCAAGTCGCACTCTCCTTGTTTTTTAATATTTTCAGCGAGTTTTTCGATAAAAATCGCGACTTGGTTATAAATCATATTACCGATCGCTTCGGCTAATTCTTTAAGCGAACCATTAAATCCTTCAACATTTTTTGGGTGCTTTGACATATAAATATTAACAAATTTATATCCTTAAATTTTTTCTGCTTTCTCTATTCTTACCGCCCCATTTTTTTCCAAAACAACCGTGTCGCGTCGACCCACTTTGCCGGTCAATAAAAATTTAGCCAAGACATCGCTCACTTTATTTTGAATGACCCGATTCAACGGCCGCGCGCCAAAAGCCGGATCAAAACCAGCTTCAGTTATTTCGTTTATCGCGTCATCTGTTAATTTTAAAATAATCCCTTTTGATTCTAGTTGCTTGGCTAACTTCTTTAATTGCAGTTTTGCGATTTGCTTAATTTCTTCTCTTCCTAAGGGTTTAAAAACAATCACTCCGTCAAAACGATTTAAGAATTCAGATCGAAAATGGAATTTTAATTTTTCGCGAACTAAAATTTCCGTTATTTTCTCCACTGACGATCCTTTGTTTATTTCTTCTTGGATAAAATCCGTGCCGGCGTTAGAGGTACCAATAATAATGATATTGGCAAAATTCACCGTCCGACCAGTAGCGTCGGTTAAACGACCATCATCCATCACTTGCAAAAATACATTTAAAATATCGGGGTGAGCTTTTTCTATTTCATCAAGCAACAAAAGAGAAGAAGGATTTAATCGAACCATTTCTGTTAATTGCCCGCCCTGCTCTCCGCCCGGTGTCCCAATTAACCTATCAATGCTATTTTTTTCCTGATATTCACTCATGTCCAATCTAATCATTCTATCCTCATGACCAAAATAAACTTCGGCCACGGTTTTTGCTAACTCTGTTTTCCCTACACCGGTCGGGCCCAAAAACAATAAATTAACAATTGGTTTTTTTAGGTTTCTTAATTCTGTTCTAGCTCTTCTTAAAGCCGAGGCCACCATATTAACCGCTTCATTTTGATCAATTAAACGTTGATGAATTTGTTCTTCTAAATTAAGTAATTTTTCTGATTCTTTTTCGGTCAATCTTGTTAGTGGAATTTTTGTTTTTTCGGAAATTAATTCAGCAACATCTTCACCCTTAATAATCGTTCTCCCTCCTCGCTTGTTTTTAACCACCATTGCCACCTCTTTAAGGAGATTTATAGCTTTCTCCGGCAAAAATCTTTCAACAATATAACGCGAAGACATATCAAAAACGCTCGCCAAAGCGCCATAAGAAAAATAAACTTTCTCTTTGCTTTCAATTGACGCGGCTTTGGCTTCCAAAATTTGAATTGTGGTATTTTTATCCGTTTCTTCAATGTTAACTTTCTGAAACGCTCCCCCTAAAGAATGAGGCTCTATTAGTTTTCTATATTCATTTGGCGTTGAGGTGGCAAAAATTAAAATTGAATATTTTTTTACGAACTCACCCAACATCTCGGCAATATCAAGTTCTCCCTCAGTTGTTTTAACGCCGATCATGTTATGAATATCTTTAATAAACAAAATTATATTGCCAGACCTTACTACTTCATTAAGAATTATTTGTAGTCTTTTCTCACATTCCCCCGGATGCGAAGCGCCGGCAACCAAGTTAGATAAACTTAAACTTATTAATCTCTTGTCCTGCAAAATTTTCGGCACTTCTTCGGTTACCATTCGTTGCGCCAATCCACTAATAATCGTAGTCCGCCCAACCCCAGGTTGCCCCACCAAAATCACACCCGACCGTCCACTTTCAGTAATTCTAAAAATTTCGTCTATTTCTTTGCTTCTTCCTATACAAAGATTCAAGTAACCGCCCCCTGCTAATTGGGTTAAATCTTGACTATACGCATCAAGATTAGGAGTAGCAATAGCGGTATAAGCCCTATTTATCGGTCCCTTTGGTTTAAACCTGGCTCGACCGACAAAATGATGATATTGTTGAGCCAATTCTTCATAAATTTTTATCCAAAGACAGACATTTTTTATTTCATCTTGACCTATTTCTAAGTCGTAAAAAAAATCTTTAATTTGTCCGTCAAAACCAACCATTGACTCTAACACATCTAAAACCGATATGTTCGCCTGTTTTTTCTCTACGGCCAGGGCATAAGAATTTAGGAAAACCTTTCTTGCGTCTAAATCGTAAAAAACCTCTTGTTCTTTGTTGCTTTTGGGAAGTTTATCCAGAGCCTTAATAACTTTTTCCCGAATGTCTTTCCAATCTATTCCTAATCGATTAATAACCAAAATGATTTTAGGCGTTTGCAAACAAGCGGCAAAAATATGAAGTGGGCTTATTTGGAAATGACTAAGCTTGTTTGCTAATTTCCATGACTTTCTAATTAATTTAATTGTCTCGTCGGAAAAAGCCTCTGTCACTTCCAGTCGCTCTTGTTTGAAAAAATTAACGGCTTCATCCCAATTTTGCGGAGGAAAATTATTGATTACTGATTTAGCCCAAATTTTTTGTTTTTTATCAAAATCTCTTCCAAACAAATAAATCAAATAACAATCAATCAATACAGATAACCAAAAAATGATAAAAATATCTTCGCTCTCTAGCCCAAGAAAAGGGAAAACACTATTTAAAATTTCTATTTCTACTCCAAATAGTCCGGTGATTATCTTAATAAAACAAACTAATCCAGCTAAACCGATTATAAATAAAGTTATCCTAACGATTGTTTTCAAAAACTTTTCAACAACCAAAAGCGCCCTTTTATCTCTATCAAATTTTTGACTCAAAAATAAAACCCGCCCGTCAAACCAAGAATAAACGCCCCGACCATGACAATTTGGACATTTTTGTTTTTCTACCAAACCAGATCCATTACATTTTTCACAAATAAAAAAATCCATTTTAAAATCAAAATAAATATATTATTATTTGCCAAACGCTTACCAATGGAACGACTATCCATAAAACTAGAAGAGCTAAAAAGACAAGCGACCCTACTAAAAATAAAAACGAGCGCCAAATCAAAAGAATAAGACGCATAAAAAAACTAATAATCCTTCCCGATTTTGAATACTCGCCAAACATTGGCTGAAAAAGATGAGTAAACATTATTTTTAAAGCCAAATTGCGAGCCAAATTTTTAATACCATTTGCAAAACCAATTACTCTTTTTTTCAGTCCGACCGTATACCACCAATAAGGAAAGTAAACAACGCTCAAAAAGCTATTTAAAAAGATTAATTTAATAAATCCGAATGCTAATGGCATACTAAATTAATTAATTGGTTCTATAACTAAATTTTCAATTTTTTCAAAAGTATCTTTGACTGTCATCTTGTCTTCGGTGATTGATAAAACCTGATTCTTGTTAATCACCAAGCATTTTTCAAATAATCCCCTGATTGTTTTTTTGTTTTTAACTAAATAATCAATAATTTCTCCGCTCTCAAAATTAATATTTAAGTCAACTATTTGTCCAAGATATCCCCCACTTTTAAGATAAACCGGCAAATTAATTATTGCTTTTAGGTTCATATTTTTTAACCTCGATTTTCTTGGAATAACCAAAAATTATTTTTTGTTCAACTAAAGAAAAAAGTAAACTAACCAACCAATAAAGCATTAAACCGCTTGGTAGGGTCGCGCCGATGAAAATAGTTAAAATCGGCATCATATATTTCATCTGACTATTCATTATCGTCATCATATTTTCATCTTTAGCCACGCCTTGTTTAGCCAAAACCCGAGAGGGTTTTTTAGAAGAAAAAACATTTACTTGTAAATATTGTAAAACAGCGGTAATTACCGCTAAAATTAAATTCGGTTCGGCTAATTTTAAAAAACCAAAAGCCACTAAATTCAATGTTCCCGGATCTTGTATAAAAGAATAAATTGGCAAAGAGCTACTAGTTAAGCCAACTCGGAAAACCTGATAAACCACAATTAAAACTGGTAATTGAACTAAAAGGGGTAAGCATGAAGAAGCTGGATTAATTTTGTTTTCTTTATACAAATTCATCGTCGCTTTAGCTTGTTTTTCTTTTTGGTCGGGATATTTTTTCTTAATTTCATCTAATTTGGGCTGGATGTCTCTTAATGACTTTTGAGCCCTAGTTGATTTAATGGAAAGAGGAATAAAAATCAACTTAATAACAATTGTGAGAATAACTATTGCCACACCCAGATCATGCCCGGGAAAATTATAAAAAATAACCAATAGATTTAATAGTGGCTCATAAAGAATTGTTTTAAAAAATTCAATCATTGGCTTGTGTCTGCTAAACTAAAATAAATTAAATATAATAATTTTGAATTTTGAATTTTGACTTTTGAATTATTACGGTTCGTCCCACCCACCCTTTGACCAAGGATTACACCGCAAAATTCTCTTAATTGATTTTATGGCGCCTTTTATTAAACCATACTTAACAATGGCTTGATAGGCGTATTCCGAACAGGTCGGCCTGAATTTACAAACACCTGGCCAAGGATGAATCAGCGACCAGGGTCCGTGATCAGGAGAAAAAGTTTTTTGATAAAAACGAATAAAACCTAAAACTGCTAATTTTATCCAACTACCCATTGTGTGTTTTAATTAAACGTCTTTTTTGAAATGATATCTGAATTTCTTCTTTTAATTCTTGAAAAGATAAGTCCTTAATTTCTTTTCTGGTTGAAATTAAAAAATCGCAATTAATAACTAACTTGTCTAAATTATCTTTAAAAATCGCCCTGATCCTCCTCTTTATTTTATTTCTAATCACCGCCTTTTTATCAACTTTAAGAGAAACAATAATCCCAAACCTGGAATAAGACAAATTATTTCTCAGCCACCTTAAAGTAAAATATCGGCCATAAAGCCTTTCTCCTCTCTGAAATACTTGAGCGAAGTCTTTATTTTTATTAAGACGACTTTGCTTTTTAAGCATAGTTTTAAACTGTCAATTTTTTTCTACCCTTGGCTTTTCTTCTTTTTAAAACATCTCTTCCGTCTTTAGTTTGCATTCTTTTTCTAAAACCATGTGTTCTCGCTCTTTTGCGTTTTTTGGGTTGATAAGTTCTTTTTGGCATAAAATCAATTTAATAATATAATATTTTAACAAATTTATTATACCACAAACATTAAAATTGTTAAATCGTCCATTTATTTAGTTAAGTCCTACCGAGCGTATTCGGTTATTCTGTTCTCTCTGACTACCGTAACTTTTATTTCACCCGGGTATTTTAAATCTTCTTCAATTTTATCGGCTATCTGACGAGCTAGTTTATTGGCAGCCAAATCATCTATCTCCTGAGGTGAAACAAAAACGCGCAATTCTCGACCAGCCTGAATGGCATAAACCTTTTCTACTCCGCCAAAACCTTTAGCCAGTGACTCCAACTCTTCCAATCTTTTAAGATATCCCTCATAATTATCGCTTCGCGCGCCGGGTCTGGCTCCGGAAATAGCGTCAGCCACCTTAACGATTACCGCCTCTAATGTTGGTGGCTTGTCATCGTGATGAGTAGCAATTGGAATAATTATTTCTTGAGGTAAATTATATTTTATTCCCAATTCTCTGCCTAATTCTGGGTGTGTTCCTTGCACCTCAAAATCAACCGCCTTACCAATGTCGTGGAGTAATCCGGCCTTTTTCGCCACTGCCACATTGGCTCCGAGTTCATAGGCCAACATCGCCGATAAGTGAGCGGTTTCAATTGAATGAACTAAAACGTTCTGTCCATAACTGGTACGATACTTTAACCTCCCTAAAATACTAACCAGTTTTGGATCAAGTCCGGCTATGCCGGTTTGATAAAGAGCGTCTTCGCCGGCCTTTTTAATATCCCGCGCTAAATCTTTCTTTGTCTCTTCCACTATTCTCTCGATTCTAGCCGGTTGGATGCGTCCATCTGTTATTAATTTTTCCAAAACCAATTTAGCTAATTGACGCCGAATTGGATTAAAGGCTGAAACAAAAACCGTCTCCGGGGTGTCATCAACAATAATTTCCGCGCCGGTTAATTGTTCAACTACTTTAATATTTCTCCCCTCTCTTCCAATAATTCTTCCTTTTATGTCGTCCGATGGCAAAGAAACCATTCCGGTTGTCACTTCGGCTGTATGGGCTGAAGCATATCTTTCAATGACCGTAGCTATTAATTCTTTTGATTTTTTTTCTATTTCATCAGCTCCATATTGCTCCATTTTTTTTACCCTTTCCAAAATGTCATCCTTCATTTTTTGCTCTAAACTTTCCAATAAAACCTTTTTTGCTTCTTCTCTGGCCATTCCTGAAATTCTTTCCAGCTCCTTCCTCGCGTCTTCATAAATCTTTATTATTTTCTTTTTGGCGTCTTCCAATTTTTCAGCTTTATCGGACAAATCGCGCTGATGCTCTTCAAGTTCAAAAATTTTTTTCTCAAACAAGGACTGCCTCTTTTCTAATCTTTCTTCTAACAGCTTTGACTCTTTTTGTCTGTTCAACTCTTCTTCTTTTGCTTGTTCAATGATTCTTAGAGCGTCTTCCTTGGCCTTAAAAAACATCTCTTGCTGTTTAATTTTAGCCTTTGCTAAAATATCTGCCGCTTTTGATTCAGCTGATTCGGCTGATTTTCTACTCACTATTTGACGAACAAACCAACCAATTAAACTCCCTAAAACAATGGCTGCTAAAACTAAGGTGTAATTCATATAGTATTTTGTTAATTAAATAATTTAAAACACAAAAAGCCAAAAAACTTGGCTTTCAAAGAAAAAATACAAACACTTATTCGCTATTTGCCACTAACAGATTTTTCACTCACAATAACTTTATCAACCAATCCGTATTTTCTAGCCTCTTCAACCGTCATATAAAAATCTCTGTCCGTGTCTTTTTCTATTTTAGAGATAGGTTGTCTAGTGTGTCTAACTAAAATCTGGTTCATCCTGTCTCTTGTCTTTAAAATCTGTTCAGCTCTAATTTTAATATCAGACGCTTGTCCTTCGGTCCCTCCTACCACTTGATGAAGCATTATTTCTGAATTGGGCAACGCTAATCGTTTTCCTTTGGCACCCGACGCCAAAAGAACCGCCCCCATTGAAGCCGCCATTCCAATACAAATGGTCATTACGTCTGGCTTTATGTATTGCATTGTGTCATAAATAGCCAAACCGGCGCTTACCGAGCCTCCGGGAGTATTAATATAGAGTTTAATATCTTTATTTTTGTCTTCGCTAGCCAAAAATAAAAGTTGAGCGATTACAATATTGGCAACATCATCACTAATAACATCGCCAAGAAAAATTATTCTTTCCTTTAAAAGCCTTGAATATATATCATAGGCTCGTTCTCCTTGCGACGATTTTTCAATAACAGTTGGAACGAGGTACATATTCAAATTTTGTAAAATTATTTAGTTGTTAATTATATTAATATGATAACAAATGAAAATTTTTTGTCAATTTAAGCTATTATTCTACTCCTCTTTGATTTTTGATAAAATATTTTCTACGAGATTAACATTTTCCTGGGTTAAATCTAAAATAAATTTTATTCTAGGCAGAGGGTTTAAAAAAAGCTTTCGCTTTAATAAAAATTGAAAATGTTCTTTTCTTTTTTTTAAATTTTTAAATATCTCATCAGCAGACACAATTGGAAAGATGCTTAACCAAACTTTTGTTTCCATAAGATCTCTAGTGGTTTCAACCTTAATAATGGTGACAAGAGACCCTTCCGGCGCTTCAAATTCACGAAAAATAATCTGGCCCAATTCTCTTTTAATTAATTCATTAACCTTTTCTATTCTATAAGAACCCATAATAATTTAATATCTGTTAATTTTAAAAGGCTTTTGCGTTAAGTTGATTATGACCGAGGCTGTTCCGCTAAGACTTTTCCCAGATAAAATAAAATCAACTTTATCTTTTAAGATTCTTGTGATTGTTTTGATATCTGTTACAGGCTTGCTTCCTGAGATGTTGGCGCTGGTCGTAATAATCGGCAAATTTTGACTTAAGGCTTTACAGGTTTCCGATCTTGGTATTCTCAGTCCAACATTAATCAGTCCGCCGGTAATAATATCCAAAACAATTTTCTTCTTTTTTAAAATAAAAGTAAACGGACCGGGTAAAAAAGCGTTAATTAACCTCTTTTGCTCACTATTAATCCAAGCTAATTTTTCCATATCCTTAAAACCAGAGACCATGACTGAAAGCGGCTTATTAAAATTTCTTCCTTTTATATTAAAAATTTTTCTTATCGCCTGGATATTGAAAATATCAGCCCCTAAACCGTACAAGGTATCTGTGGGATAAACAATAACGCCGCCTTGCCGCAAAATTCGTCTCGCCTGGTTGATTTTTTGAGTTAAATCTTTATTCAACATATTTATAGGCCCAAATCACCGGCGATATTCTGCATTGCTTTCAACGCTATTTGCAAAAATTCTAACAAAGACAAACTCAATTCTTGACAAGTGGCAATCGTTATTCTATTGGCTCCGCGAGCAAAACTTTTTTCTTTATAACGATTTAAAACATTTTCTACAGTCAAATCCTTTATCATCTTGCTAGGAAAAACTAACGTTGAGGCAACAATTAAACCCGTAGTCGGATCTGAACAAAATAATGCTTTAGCAATTTGACTCTGTCTTGGTAAATTATGAATTTCATTATGAGCTTTTATGGCTTCAATGATTTCTTGGTCTAAATTATATCGACCTAGCATCTCTGCGCCCAAAAGACTGTGTCTGGCCGGGTCATTTTTTGTTTCTTCGTAATCAATATCGTGCAAAAGTCCGGCTAATCCCCACTTTTCTTGATTTTCGTTAAAACGTTCAGCTAACCCTCTCATCACCGCCTCAACCGCCAAACAATGTTTGATTAAATTTTTACTCTTAACTTTTTCTTTTAATAAATTTATGGCTTCTGCTCTTTCCATTGTTACAATAATTTAAAATCGTTGATTACTAATTTAAATTTATAACCCAAATAATTGGCGGCCTGACGACAATAAGTCATACGTTCGGTGAAAATTTCAAAATATTCAATAATCGGAACGAATTTCACGTCAATTTTTAAAATAAGCGTAATTTGTTTTTTCTTTCTTTCCGCTCTTAACTCCGACTTTGTCACCGCATAACAAACCCTGTTATGAATATCGTCTTTCATTTTATTAAAATCTTTAATTGCGGCGCGAGAACGATGCACGTCTGATTTATCGGCTAAAATAACCAAAGCTGATATCGGATTAGCTATTTTCATCTCATATTTGTCGTGATTAGCGATGGCTTGCATAATCCAAGACAACTCTCGTGGCGGAAAATCGTGTTGAAAAATTTGATGAAATAAAAGCGCGCCCCAATAATGGTGCTGAGAACGGCCAAGAAAATTACCAATATCGTGACAAAATCCGGCAATAGTGGCCAACTCTTGCCCTCTTTTGCTTAAACCGACTTGCTTGGCTAGTTGCCGCGACCTCTGCGCCACTAAATTAGCGTGACGGAAATCATGTTCATTATAACCAATCGCTTCTATGGCAATTCTAGTTTGTTCTAAAAATTCTAAAATTTGCGGGTTATTTTTAACTTCTTTAAATCCTATCATATTTTTTTATTTTTTTACTAATTTATTTTTTAATTCTTTCTGATTAAAACCAATAACCATTTCTCCATCAATCTCGGTAATTGGTACGGACATTTGTCCTGTTTTTTCAACCAACCAGTCTATTTTATCCTGATGTTCACTCAAGTCTATTTCTTTAAAAGCAAATCCTTTTTTTCTTAAAAAATCTTTTAATTGGTGACAATAAAAACAGGCTGGCGAAGTATAAACAATTATTTTTTTCATGATTAACTCACTTAAACTAATTATTTTTATTCTTTAATTATAGAGATTAAAGACGGCAAGTCAAGCAATCTTCTAAAATAAAACAAAGTGTTTGCCAGCTCACTTTGTTTTTTTATTGAAAGTCTATTTTTTTAATTTTTATCGACTCTAATATTACGACTGGGGATATTTTTTGCTATTTCCTGCGCCAATTTATATGTCTCGTCATTTAGGTTATCCGCAATAATAATATAATCTCCCCTTTTGCCTCCCTCATCTTTAATCAACCTAAGTCCGTTTTGTCGCAAAAAGCCTTTTTCTTCATCTTTTTTTAAACAATCTAACCCTGATTCAATCAGGGTAATCTCTTTAATTGCCGAGTTAATCAATATTTCAAGGTTACTTTCATTTTTTTGTTCAAAATTTTTTTCAAAAAATTGCGGTTCCATATTATTTATAAATAATCTCAAAAAAATTAAAAGATTATAACTATTCGCGCGGACAGATAATTAGACCGACTCCCGTTGCCAGAATGCCCGCCAGGGACGGGTCCCTATCTACCGGTCAAGCAGACGCCTTCGGAGGAAAACCTAATATTTTTTCTAGTATCAAAAATCTTTTAAAATAGCCCCCTTTGAAATAGCCCCGAGGAGAATCGGACTCCTGTTACCAGGATGAAAACCTGGTGTCCTAACCACTAGACGACG
>CAZNTW010000017.1:0-15415 GCA_964576065.1 uncultured Gammaproteobacteria bacterium | reverse complement strand
TAAGAGCCTAAAAAGTTGTTTTTTACTTGTGTCCACTTTTTGGGGTACAGATCATAAGGGCGATTTTTGATATTCTGCAAATTTCTCTATTTTTATTCCTTTTCTTTGGCTTGTTTTTCTTCTTCTTTTATGGCTTCAAGAATTTGTTTTTTTAAATCCTGCGCCATTTTTTTATCATCCACCAGAGCCTTTTTCGCCGCCTCCCAGCCAACGCCTAATTTATTGCCTTGATAGGATAAAGTGTTACCGCTTTTTTTAACTAAATTATATTTGGCTCCCAAATTCAACAAATCTCCGGTCCAAGAAATTCCTTCGTTATAAATAATTTCAAACTCGCAAGTCCTAAAAGGCGGGGCAACTTTATTCTTGACTATCTTTGCCTTCACTTTATTGCCAATCACCTCCTCCCCTCTTTTAATTTGCGCCAAACGCCGAACTTCAATTCTGACGGAAGAATAAAATTTTAAAGCTAAACCGCCGGTAGTTGTTTCCGGGTTACCAAAAAATACGCCGATTTTCATTCTTATTTGATTGATAAATATCACTACGGTTTTTGTTTTACTGACAATGCTGGTTAATTTTCTAAGTCCTTGACTCATTAAGCGCGCCTGTAAACCCATGTGCTGGTCTCCCATTTCACCTTCTATCTCCTTTCTGGGGGTCAAGGCCGCCACTGAATCAATTACGATAATATCAACTCCATTTGAACGCACCAATGTTTCAACAATCTCCAAGGCCTGCTCTCCATCATCGGGTTGAGAAATAAACAATTCGTTTATATTAACTCCTATTTTTTTGGCATATTCCGGATCTAAAGCGTGCTCAGCGTCTATGTAAGCCGCCACTCCGCCTTTTGATTGAGATTCAGCAATAATATGTAGGGCTAAGGTGCTTTTACCGCTCATTTCCTGGCCAAAAATTTCAATAATTCGTCCACGAGGAACTCCGCCGGCGCCCAAAGCCAAATCTAAAGAAAGACAACCAGTGGGAATGATTTCAACTTCCATTTTTTCTGCCTCGCCTAGTCTCATTATTGCGCCTTCGCCAAATTTTGACTTAAGCTGTTCAACTGCCGATTCAGCGGCTTTTTGGCGAAGTTGCGAAATGTTCAACTGCGCTTCTAATTTTTTAACCATATAAATATTTTTTATTTTATTAAATTTATAAATTATTTATCATTCACCAGTATAAAATAAACAATTTAATTGTCAATTATCTATAGATTTATTTGCTCTGACGGGGTCGGACCCCGTCAAAACTTTTTTTATTTCATAAAAACAACCTTAAATTCCAATGTTCGCGGGTGGGAATATTTTCTTTTAGCCGAAACCTGAATAACATTAAGGCCGCTTAAGAGCTCTATTTTTTCTTCAAAATATCCGTTACTTATCCGCTCAATCAATTGATTATTGATAAAAACTTCCGCCCCAATTTCTGTTTTTCCTTTAATTATTAACGTCTGTTCTTCGGACACCGACTCTTTCTCCAAATTGAAAACTTCTATTTTAGGAGGAAATAAAACTTTCCTAATCCCCCAGCCCAAATAAAATAAAAATAAAAAAATAACAAAACAAATCATTGCCGACCGAAAATTAAATTTAATTTTTTTCTTTTTTATTTTTAAACTCTCGATTGGATTTCTATTTTGATCAGCCTTTGATTTCAGCTCCCACCGCCGGACAATCTCTTCGGAATTTAATCCCAAAAACTCGGCATAACGTTTTAAAAATCCACGAGTATAGGTCGGACCTGGTATTTTATAAAAATCGTCTTCTTCTAAATATTCAAGATATTGCGATGAAATATTAATTTTTCTTGCGACTTCATCCAGATTCAAATTTAACAAAAGACGATTTTTTTTAAAAAGACCTCCGATGGTATGAACTTTTAAATCGCGTTTTGTAAAAGACATTTCACATTATAATTTTATAAAAAACCAAATAAATTTTAATTATTTTTATCTTCTTCGTCATTATCTTCGTTATTATCTCCATCGCCAACTTCCTCACTCTTGCCATTCTCTCCATCCTCGGCAGTATTCTCGTCTTCGTTGTTATTTAAATCTTCTTCGTCTTCACTTTCATCCTGCTCTAATAAATCGTCTTGCTGTTGATCACCGGCCGCCAATAAGTCATCGGCCGCAGCCGCAACAATTCCGGCTTGACGATAAACTTCTCTCGCTTTAGCGCCATCAGACGGACCAATTGTTCCTTCGTCTTCCAATAAATCAAGCAACCGCGCCGCGCGAGCATAGCCTACGCGTAAACGGCGTTGAAACAAAGAAGCAGAAGCTTTTCCACTTTGCATTACGATTTCCCTAGCTTGAGACAATAACTCATCTCCTTGTAGTCCGCCATAATCCTTGCTTTCTTCGCCGGCATTTTGATTTGCGGTAATGTCTTCCTGATAATTCGGTTCGGCTACGTTTCTTAAATATTCCACTATTCTTTTAACTTCTTCATCTGAAACATACACGCCTTGAATTCTTTTTGGCTTAGAAAACTCGGAGGAAATAAACAACATATCTCCGCGACCAAGTAATTTTTCCGCTCCACTAAAATCCAAAATAGTTCTTGAATCCATTAAAGAAGCCACTGAAAAAGCCACGCGAGCTGTAATATTAGCTTTAATCAAACCGGTAATAATATCAACTGACGGCCGTTGAGTCGCCATTATCAAATGAATACCGGTTGCCCGCGCCATTTGCGCCAAACGGACAATACAAGCCTCGACTTCTTGAGCCGCCGTCATCATTAAGTCAGCCAACTCATCAATTATAATCACGATATATGGAAGTTTTTTATCTGGATTAGCTTGATTATAAGAAGCTATGTCTCTTTTTTTTGCTTCGGCCATTACATCAAAACGACGATCCATTTCTACTGTTGCCCAACGCAGAGCATTAACGGTTTTTTGAACATTAGTGATAACCGGCGTCAATAAATGAGGCAAATCATTATACAAAGTAAGTTCAACTCTTTTAGGGTCAATTAAAATAAATCTTAAATCGTCGGGCGAATTTTGATAAAGCAAGCTGATAATTACCGTGTTTAAAAATATCGTCTTACCTGAACCAGTGGCGCCAGCCACTAACATGTGAGGCATTCGCGCCAAATCAGCCAACCAAACATCGCCGGCAACATCACGTCCCAAAGTAATGCTTAAATTATTTTTCCTTTTCTTAAAAATATCATCAGCTAAAATTTCTTTCAACCTGATAATCGCCACTTTCTGATTTGGAACCTCTATTCCCACCAATGACTGCCCGGGAATTGGCGCCTCAATTCTGATAGGATGCGCCGCCAAAGACAAAGCCAAATCATTGTGCAGGCTGGTAATTTGCGATAATTTTATGCCATCCGCCGGCTTAAAAGTATATTGAGTGACCGTTGGTCCAATTTTTATTTCGCCCATTTCAACCGGAATGTTAAAATTTTCAAAAGTCTTTTGAATAATAAATTTATTGGCATTAACGTCGCCCGCGTTCGGCTTCGTAGAATCTACTTCCAATAAAGCTAATGGCAAATCAATCTTTTTGTATGATTTTGTTGAGGAAAATGATATTTCAGGAGACTTAAATTCTT
Organism: uncultured Gammaproteobacteria bacterium; assembly: GCA_964576065.1. Taxonomy (GTDB): domain Bacteria; phylum Patescibacteriota; class Patescibacteriia; order UBA2591; family UBA6264; genus CAZNTW01. The sequence continues at coordinate 11,831 of CAZNTW010000017.1, read as the reverse complement.
TTTTATCCGCCACAGAAAAAATTTTCTTTTTCTTAAATCTAAAAATTGATTCCGCCAACGTTTGCTCTTCCTCGGGCTCGGAAGCTAATTGTTGCTCCTGTTTTAAAGAGGAAGTTAATTTTTCTTTTTTAATAAAAGCCGGCGTCAATTTACCTAAAACTTCTTTAAATAAACTCAACTGACGCTCGTCTCGGTTCACAAGACCGCCTAAACCGTTAAAAATAATAATTAAAATTATTAATAAAGCGCCGGTAAAAATAACCCAACTCGCCCAAACCCCGAATGTTTTCACTAATAAATAACTTAAACCATAACCGATATAACCGCCGCCGCGATATTCCGACAAAGCTAATTTGTCATTAACAAAATGAATGTGGAAAATACCAGCCAATATCATTACCAATAGAAACAAACTTAACGAACGGGCAAAAAATGTGGGATATTTTTTATTTTCCGTATTTTCCGTTATCTTTATTTTCTCGTAATTCAAAATCAAACCTGCGTAAGCCAATAACGCGATTGGCATTGCCCAACTAGCCCAACCAAAAAGATTTTTTAAAATAAGAGCTAAAAATTCCCCGGCCACTCCAGCTAAGTCGGTTAAACCTAAAAATAAAATTATCGCTAACACAAATAAAATTGTAGCGATAATCAAACGCCAAGTCTGCCCAACAAAAGAAAAATCTAATCTTTTTCTTTGTTTTGCCAATTGGCGAGCCTGCCTACTATTAGATACGGTCTGCCGACGCAGGCTGGTCTGTTTTGCGGCAAGACGAACGACAAATTTATTATTTTCTTTTTTTACCATATAAAAATAATTTTAACCATCGCGTAGCCACACCACGAAGGCAGATCTGTCTGCTATTAGGTTCTGTCTAAGTCTGCCCGATAAGCAGTTGGCTGATTTGTCTATTTGTCTGCCTGTTTCTTTATTTTGTCTAAACCGGTGCCGACGGGAATTAAACGACCGACAATAACATTTTCTTTTAACCCCTTTAGATAATCGGGCCTGCCATTAATGGCGGCATTAACTAAAACTCTTGAAGTTTCTTGAAATGAAGCGGCTGAAAGCCAACTCTCGGTAGAAAGAGAAACTCGAGTAATGCCTATTAATTGCTCGTCAGCTTCGGCGATTTTTTTATTATCCTGTCCTTTCAATTTATCATTGCATTCTAATAAATAATGTTTTGGAACTAACTCACCCGACAAAAGATCAGTGTCTCCCCCGTCTTTAATTAAACAGCGAGAAAACATTTGGCGAACTATCAATTCTATGTGTTTGTCGCTCAATCTGCTTCCTTGCGAGGAATATATATACTGAATTTCTTTTAAAATATATTTTTGAGTCGCCTCTCGTCCGCTTAGTTCATAGAGTTCATGCAAATCAAGGCTTCCGTCGGTCAACTGTTGCCCGACTTGTATTTTTTCTCCGTCTTTAATCCAAACATTATAGCCACTTACATCATATTCCTCAATATCATCGCTCTCAAAAAATACTTTAATAAAATTATCATTTAATTTTACTTCGCCGTTGTGTTTAGCGACTATTTTCTTTTTATTGAAAATAGCCAGGGTATCTCCTTTTTTCACTGATTCTCCGTCCTTAACCTTTATCCTCCATTCTTTATCTTCTTCTTGTTTCAAAACATATGTATCGACTCTTTTCCCTTTAAATTTAATTGTAATCTTTTTTTGTTCGTCTTCTTGGGTAAAATTAACCACTCCGCTATGATTAGCCAAAACCGCCTTTTTCTTAACCGGTCTGGCTTCAAATAACTCTTCAACTCTTGGCAAACCTTGAGTAATATCGCGTCCAGCCACACCACCAGTATGAAAAGTTCTTAAAGTCAATTGTATTCCTGGTTCACCAATGCTTTGAGCGGCGATAATTCCCACAGGAGTGCCGATTTTTACAATTTTATTATAACCTAAATCATAACCATAACATTTGGAACAAATCCCATGTTTTGTTTTACAAGACAAAACAGAACGAATTTTAACTTCTTCTACGTCAGATTCGTTAATTTTTTTTGCTTTTTCTCTATCAATTATTTCTCCTTTTTTGGCAACTATCTTACCGGTTTTCAAATCCTTAATGTCTTCCAAAATAACTCTGCCAAATAAACGTGTTTGCCAATTTTCTTCCATTTCCTTGTTTTCTTGGCGAGTTAAAATTACCCCATCTTTGTCGCCACAATCATCCTCGGTAATAATTACATCCTGAGAAACGTCAACCATTCTTCTGGTTAAATAGCCGGCGGCGGCCGTTCTTAAGGCCGTATCAGCTGTACCTTTTCTTGAACCATGAGTAGAATTAAAATATTCCAAAACATTAAATCCTTCTTTAAACGATGATTTAATGGGCAATTCAATTAATCGTCCGGTCGGCGAAGACACAATGCCACGCATGCCGAACATTTGTGTCAGTTGGTCCCAACTTCCTCTGGCCCCTGAATCAACCATAGAAAAAACCGGATTATCCGGTAATAAACTTTTCTTAACTATCTCGCTAATTTTATTTTTTGCTTCAAACCAAACTTCTATACTTTTAACAGATCTTTCATCTTCGGTTAATAATCCCATTTCATAATGCGATTGAATTTCGTCTACTTTTTTCTCCGATTCTTTAACAATTTTTTCTTTTTCAGGCAATTCGGGCAAATCGTCCATTCCCCAAGAAAAACCGGTTAAAGTAAGATAATAAAGTGTTGTATCTTTAAGTTTATCCAACATTTCGGCTGTTTTCTCTTCTCCATAAACATCTATGGATTTAACAACAATTTCTCTTAATCTTTTACTGTTTACCACCAAATCCATCTGATATAATCCAGGCATTAAAACGTTATTAAAAATCAATCGCCCAATACTGGTTTCTTTAATTTGTCCGTCAATTCTTACTTTTATTTTTTCTTGCAAATCTATTTTATTCAATTGATAAGCGAGCATCGCTTCATTAAAACAGGAAAAAAACAAAGACTGCTTTCTAATTTCTCTAATATAAGTCATATAATAGCTGCCCCAAACCATATCTTTTGTTGGGGTGACAATCGGTTCGCCGTTTGCCGGCTTTAAAAGATTGTGGCTGGAAAGAACTATTTCTCTGGCTTCCTTTTGCGCCTTTTCTGTGATTGGCAAATGAACCGCCATTTGATCTCCGTCAAAATCGGCATTAAAAGCCTTGCAAACTAAAGGATGAATTTGAATAGCCTTACCTTCAATTAAAATCGGTTGAAAGGCTTGTATGCCTAAACGGTGTAAAGTTGGCGCGCGATTCAAAAGAACGCAAGAACTTTTAATTATTTCTTCCAAAATAGCCCAAACATCTTCTGTTCCTTCGTCAATTAAACGGCTGGCGCTTTTAACATTGTGAACTAATCCCTTTTTAATTAATTCGCTGGCAATAAACGGTTTATAAAGTTCCAAGGCCATTATTTTGGGCAAACCGCACTGATGAAGTTTTAATTTTGGCCCAACCACAATAACTGAACGTCCAGAATAATCAACTCTTTTTCCTAATAAATTTTGACGGAAACGCCCTTTTTTGCCTTTTAAAATATCAGCTAATGATTTTAACGGCCGTCGTTGACCAGTTGAAGCAATGGTTGTTTTCCCAGACCTCATTTCATTATCAATTAAAGCGTCAACCGCTTCTTGAAGCATTCTTTTTTCATTGCGTAAAATTACTTCCGGAGCATGAAGCTCATAAAGACGTTTTAAACGATTATTGCGATTAATAACCCGACGATAAAGGTCGTTTAAATCCGATGACGCAAAACGACCGCCATCCAAAGGAACTAACGGTCTTAATTCCGGCGGAACCACGGGCAAAACCCTTAAAACCATATATTCCGCCTTAATTTTATTAACCGAAAAACTTTTTAAACATTTTATCCTTTGAGTTATTTTTTTCTGTTTGGCCGGATTATCAATTTGCTTTTTTTCTTTTTCTAAAATTTTTACTAATTTTAAAATATCAACATTTTTTAAAAGTTTTAAAATGGCTTCGGCGCCAATATCGGCGCTTAAAATATGCCCGTACTTTAAAGACAAATCCCGATATTCCAACTCAGTTAAAAGTCTGTTTTCTTTTATCTCGTTTATCTCTTTTTTGGTTTCATTATAATTAACTGTTAATTCTTTGGTTTTTTTATCCAAATCCTCGGGAAAATCTTTAAATTCTTTTTTTAATTCTTGCTTTTTTTGTTTAAACTCAACCTCCAACTCATCTAACGTTTGTTTTCTTAAATCTTCTTTTACTTCAGTAATAATAAAATTGGCAAAATATACCACCTTTTCCAAAGCCTGAATCGATAAATCCAAAATCAACCCTATTTTTGAGGGCATACTTCTTAAAAACCAAATATGGGTAACCGGAGCGGCTAAATTAATATGTCCCATCCTTTCACGCCTAACCATACTTCGCGTTACTTCCACGCCGCAACGATCGCAAACAATTCCGCGATAACGAAGTTTTTTATATTTCCCGCAAGCGCATTGCCAATCTTTAATCGGACCAAAAATCTTTTGACAAAATAAGCCGTCCCTTTCCGGTTTACGACTACGATAATTAATGGTTTCCGGTTTCGTTACTTCGCCATGCGACCAAGCTAAAATCTCTTCCGGAGAAGCTAAACGGAGACGAAGCGCGTCAAAATCTAAAGAATCCTTTAATTTTTCATTGGGTAGCGACAAAGTTCCAATTGATGAAGGCGTAGGCATAATAAAATATTAATTATTGATTGATTGTTTAATTAATGCCAAAAGTTTTACCGCTTTTAACCATTTCAACATTAAGACATAATCCTTTTAGTTCGCGAACTAAAACACTGAACGATTCGGGAATATTTATTTCCTTAACCGGTTCACCTTTGATAATTGATTCATAGGCTTTAGTTCGCCCAAAAACGTCATCTGATTTAATAGTCAACATTTCTTGCAACATATAAGCGGCGCCATAACCCTCTAAAGCCCAAACTTCCATTTCACCAAACCGCTGACCGCCAAATTGAGCTTTCCCCCCCAAAGGCTGTTGAGTAATTAAAGAATACGGACCAATTGAACGTTGATGAATTTTTTCCTCAACCAAATGATTGAGTTTCATAATATACATATAGCCAACCGTAACCATTTCTTTAAAAGATTCTCCTGTTCGTCCGTCATAAAGTATAATTTTGCCATTGGGAGAAAAACCGGCTTTAATTAATTCATGTTTTATCTGCTCTTGAGTAATACCGTTTAAGGCCGGCGTAGCGACTTTATATCCTAATTTTTTGGCCGCCAAACCCAAATGAGTCTCTAATATTTGACCTAAATTCATTCTTGAAACCACGCCCAAAGGATTAAGAATAATATCAATCGGCGTGCCATCAGCCAAGTAGGGCATATCTTCTCGCGCGACAATTCTGGAAATTACGCCTTTATTTCCGTGACGGCCGGCTAATTTATCGCCGACCTGAACCTTTCTCAAATCAGCCACTAAAACTTGAATTAATTTTATCACACCAGGAGCTAATTTATCGCCCTTATCGCGAGAAAATATTTTTATGCCAATAACTTTACCGTGCTCGCCGTGTTCCAAATAAAGAGACGAATCTCTAACGTCTTGGGCTTTTTCTCCAAAAATAGCTCTCAACAATTTTTCTTCAGCGGTTAATTCGGCCTCTCCTTTCGGTGTAATTTTACCAACTAAAATATCGCCTGATCTTACTTCGGAGCCGATTCTAATAATACCCTCTTCATCAAGATTTTTTAATTTTTCCTCACTTACATTAGGAATGTCGCGTGTAGTCACTTCCGGTCCAAACTTTGTTTCTCTAACTTCAAGAACGTGTTCATCTATATGCAAAGAAGTAAATTTATCTCCCTGAACCAATCTTGAGGAAATTAAAATAGCATCTTCGTAATTGCCACCCTCCCAAACCATAAAAGCGCCTAAAACATTGTGTCCTAAAGCCAATTCGCCGTCTTCAATTGAAGAACCGCAAGTTAAAACATCTCCAGCTTTAACTCTTTGATTTTTAAACACTGCGGGGGTTTGATTGAAACAAGTATCAAAATTAGAACGATAATATTTATTAAGATTATATTCTCTGACTTTTCCTGAATTACTCACAAAACGAATGTGCGCCGCGTCAACTTCAACTATTTTCCCGCCTTCTTCGGCAGAAATTAAATGCCCGGAATTGACGGCAACCTTATGTTCTATCCCAGTTCCAACTATTGGCGCTTCTGGTTTGATAATCGGCACGGCTTGACGTTGCATATTGGTGCCCATCAGCGCCCTAACGCCGTCATCGTGTTCCAAAAACGGAATCAAAGAAGTGGTGATACTAATAATCTGATTGGCTGCAACATCTATGTATTCAACGTCTTTAGAATAACAAAAACCGGGACGACCATAAATCCTCGCCTCAACTTTTCCTTCATCAATTTTGTTATTACTGACTTTAATGGAAAAAGGAGCAATAATGTGGTGCTCCTCGACATAAGCGTCAAGATATTCAATTTGATTGGTTATTCTTTCGTTAATTACTTTGTAATATGGAGTCTCAATAAAACCATACTCATTCAAGCGGGCATAACAAGACAGATGATTGACTAAACCCACATTAGCTCCTTCCGGAGTAGCAATCGGGCAAATACGGCCATAATAAGTTCTGTGCACATCGCGAACTTCCATTCCGGCTCTTTCTCGGCTTAATCCGCCCGGACCGGTTACAGTGATAGTTCTTTTATGACTTAACTCGGAAAGAATATTGGTTTGGTCCATAAATTGGGATAATTGCGAAGACATAAAAAATTCTTTAATTATCCCTGTAATCGGCCTGATGTTAATCAACTGCGACGGTGTCACTTTACTTTCCGCCACACTCATACGGTCGCGGGTAATTCTTTGTAGTCTCAGCATACCAACTCGCATTCTATTTTGAACCAATTCACCAACCGCGCGAACGCGACGATTTGATAAATGATCAATATCATCCGGTTGATCTTGACTAATATTAAGTCGAATTATTTCAGAAATAATTCCAACTAAATCCTCATGTCGCAAAACATGACTATTTTCTTTTGGGTCAAATTTTAATCTTTGGTTTATTTTATATCGGCCAACTTTGCTTAAGTCGTACCGATTGGGGAAAAAAAACATCGCTGAAATCAATGATCTGGCATTATCAACCGTGGCCAAGTCTCCCGGCCTTATTTTGCGATATACTTCAATCAAGCCTTCTTCTTCCGAAGAAGAAGGATCTTTTTCCAATGTGGCCTTAATATAATCAAGTGGCGCGTCTTCTTTGTTGTCTTCTTTGTTATCTTCTTTCTTTTCTTTCTTAGACGCGCGGGGAGTGAATAAATCCAAAATTTCTTTATCGCTTCCGTAGCCAAAAACCCTTAACAAAGATGTGGCCGGAGTTTTTCTTTGACGATCAATTCTCACCCAAATAACCTTATGCGCATCTGTTTCAAATTCAAGCCAAACACCGTGGTCGGGGATAACCTTGGCTCCATAAAAAAATCGCCCTTTGACTAAATCGTTGGAAAAAAATACGCCGGGCGATCTCATTAACTGTTGAACAACCACTCGTTCAATGCCGTTAATGATAAAAGTGCCCCGATCGGTCATTAGAGGGAGATCACCAAAATAGATTTCTTGTTCCATTCTCTTCCCGGTTTTTCTACTAATTAAACGCACCTTTAGTGTTAAAGGTGCTTCATATGTTAAATTTCTACTTCGGCTGGTAATTTCATCAAATTTAGGAACGCCGAGAGAACAATTTAAAAAATGCATTTCAAAATTTTTCCCAACCGGATCCTCTATCGGAGAAAACTCTTTTACTAATTCTTTCACTCCTTGTTTTAAAAACCAATCATAAGAAGTTTTCTGAATAGCGGTCAAGTCCGGCAGTTCCAAATTAGGGCGAGAATTGGAAAAAAATTTGCGGTCTTCAAACATAATATTCAGATTAAAAAATAAAAAATAAAACCGAGGTATAAAATACCCCCTTAGAATATTTTTCTAAAATATTTTTTTTAAAATTTTGTATATTTTCGACTAAAAAACTATATATACCGCTATTACGGTCTATATAATACTATATTGTGAGCGATATGTATTATAACAAAAAAAAAGAAAAAGTCAATGTATTTTAACCCTTCTACTTCCCTTTATTTAAAGGGTAAATAGAAGTTTTCCACAATTATTCAACGCTAAACTTAATCTGTTAATTTAAAAATGATTTAACCACAGCCCTATCGTCCCAGGCTAACTTTTCCCCTTTTGCCCCCATTATCCACGGTTCAGACCCCTTACCAGTTATAACTATTGCGTCTCCTTTTCGCGCCAAAGATAAAGATTTTTTTATCGCTTCTTCGCGATTAAAAATTTTATAAAAATTTTTATTTTTTACGCCTTGAGAAATTTGATCAATAATTTCTCGCGGATCTTCGTCATAAGGATCTTCGTTGGTAATTATTATTTCATCTCCGTATTTTTCCGCTATTCCGCCAATAATCGGTCTTTTCCATTTGTCTCTTCCTCCGCCAGCCGAACCAAAAACACAAATCATTTTCCCTTGAATTAAGGGTTTTATGGTTTGATAAACTTTTTCCAAAGAATCCGGCGTATGAGCGTAATCAACTAAAACCACGAATGGTTCTTTAATTAATACTTCCATTCTTCCGGGAATTTGCTTAATGTCCGCTAAGGCCTTTTGACAAACCCCCAAACTAACTCCTTGAGACAAACCAACACAAATCGCCGCTAAAGCGTTATAAACGTTAAATTTACCGAGTAAATTCAGTTTAAAATCTGTGTTATTAACACTAAATCCCAAGCCGCTAAAATTTGCTACTATATTTTCCGCCTCTATTATTTGAAGTTTAGTCCGCCATCCGCCGGCTGGCGGAGCGGATTGGAAATTGAAATTTACTAAGGTGTAGCCGTATTGCTTATCTGTTTTAAATTTTAAAAAATATCCGCTGTTTTCGTCGTCTAAATTAATAATTCCGACCTTATTAATTAATTTATTATCTATTATTTTCTTTTTAGAAGCAATTAAATGTTGAAAAAATTTCTGCTTAGCTTGTCTGTATTTGTCAAAACTTCCATGCGATTCAATATGTTCCGGCGACAAATTAGTAAAGACGCCTATGTCGTAATTTATTCCCAAATGGCGATATTGCTCTACTCCTTGCGAACTTGTTTCAATAACGGCGTAGCAACAACCGGCTCTAAGCATTTGTTTTAATAATTTTTGCAGAGCAAACCGACCCAACATCGTCATCTTGGTTTTGTTTTCCCATTCTTTTTCTCCAATTCTAAAATTAAAAGTCGTGGTTAACCCGACCTTAGCGCCTGTTTGTTCTAAAACCCTGGCAATTAAATTTACCACCGTAGATTTTCCGGTTGTCCCGGTCACACCAACAACAATCATTTTTTCACTCGGAAAACCGTAAATTAAAGCTGCCAACTGCGCTAAAAGTCGGTAATAAATTGAAAAAATCATTTTTGGAATTATTTTTTTCAATAATAATTTTACCATGGATGGTAGTTTTAGTAAAAAATCTCCCGCCGCCGGAATCGAATCAGCGTCCCAGATTTTAGAAACCTATATTCCCCCGCCTGCCTCAATGGTACCTCCAGTAGGAATCGAACCTACGTTTTGGGTTCCGGAAACCCATGTTCTATCCATTAAACTATGGAGGCAAATGGCAGGCAGTCGCCTTTGGCGGAAGCTACAAGGGTCATCAACACAGAAGCAAACCTCCGTTTACTTGGAAGCTCGGCTTCCGGACTACTCTCCTTACTCGGCCAAAGAAGACAATGGGACGTCTTTGTTTAATTTTTCGTAGTTAGGCAATTCTTTTAAATCATTAATGCCTAAATGTTTGATAAAATCCAAACTTACTTGATAAATTTTATTCTCTTCCTCTCCCTCGTTTTCTGTTGCTGTTACGGCCGACACAATACTTTTGTCGTCGGCAAACTCAACAATTAGTCCTCTTATTAATAAATTGCGTAAAATAATACTGCAATTAACTCCGCGAATTTGTTCTAATTCTCTGCGCGAAATCGGACTTCGATAAGCTATAATTGAAAGTGTCTCCAAAGAAGCCGGTGTCAACTCCTGGCTTACTTCTTGTTTTAAAAATACTTGAATTATTTGACTATTCTCCGGACTCGTAACCATCTGCGTTTCTGTCTCGTTTTGAATAATCTTTATTCCTCCGTTCTTTATTTCATAGTCGTTGATCAACTCGTTTAAAGCGCTTTCAACTTCGACTAAGTCTTTTCCTGAAACTTTAGCCAATTCTTTTTTGCTTAGCGGCCGATTGGCGATAAAAATAATGCTTTCAATAATAGACTTGGTGGTCATAAAATAATGCTGACTTATTAATTTTTGTTATAAAGGGAAACTATTATATCTTTAAACAGTCCGGCCTGTTCTATTTTAACTATTCTTCTTTTAGCCAGCTCGAGTATGGCCAAAAACATAACTATTTTTTCTATCTTTGTTTTTTCTTTTATTAAATCGCCCAAAATTATGCTTTGTCCTTTTTCGAGAAATCCAAGCAATTCATTGATTTTTTCTTTTAAAGATACCTCCTTTTGTTTAAAATATTTCTGGGTTAATTTAATCTTTTTAAGTAAAACTGAAACCAATCCACGAAAATATTTTTCCAAAGACGAAGTTGTTATTTTAACCTCCAAAGAAAAACCGGGAATAATTTCCAAAGGAATCTTTTCTCGAGAAAAAGAATAAACCGGCTGATTGGCTATTTGAGCAATTTGTCTGGTGGCTATGGCGTAGCGGCGATAGATTTTCAATCTATTGATTAGGCCCCCTTCTTCCTCCTCTTCTACGACTAAATCCGGCAACAATAGTTTTGATTTATATAAAATCAACTTGGAGGCAACTTCCAAAAAGTCGGCTAATTCTTCCGATTTTATTTCCTCAACTTCTTTAAGGTGAACCAAAAACTCGTCAGTGACTTTTGATAAAGATATATTTGTAATATCAAGCTTTTCTTTTTCTATTAATTGAAGGAGAAGATCAAATGGTCCCTGAAATTGCGGTAATTGTATTTGATAAAGCATAATAGATAAAGTCAAAAGTCAAAAGTATTTATATATTAAATTAAAAACAAAAAACTATTTCTTTTTGGAAAATGAACCAATAATCGGCTGCTCTAATTTTTCTAAATCTTTACTTTTAACTCTTAGCGAAACACCATAATCACCAGAATTAATGATTATTTTGGTTTGTTTTAAAATTAATTGATCAATAAAAATCGGCCAACCCAAAAGTTTTCCAAAAGGAGGAACAGCGCCTAATTTTCCCACTTTCACGTTGCTTTTAAGCCAGGCTTCTTTAATAAATTCCATAGTTTTTGTTTTTTTGTTCCCTGTTTTTTCCAACCACTTATTGACAACTTTGATAAATTTAATTTTGTCTAAATTTTTGTCAGCCGGCAATAAAATCACCACTGGCTGTTTACCAATCCTTATAATTAGCGTTTTTACCGCCTCAGCCGGTTTTTTTAAGTGGAGAGTTTGAACTAAGTCCCAGGCCGTAAAAACAATTTTGTGCTCAATTGTTTCGTATTTAATTTTTTTTTCTTCTAAATAACTGATAACTTTTTTTGGTATAGGCATAATGATAAATTTATTATAAATTTACTAATTAAATATGATTATTGCAAATTTATCACACGAATAATATGAATGATGAAAAAAATCCTAAACATCAAAAACTAAACCCCAAACAATATCAAAATTTCAAATGGTGGTTTCCAACTTCTATTGCAACAGTTCATTAAATACTTCAATTGGT
>CAZNTW010000016.1:10173-16169 GCA_964576065.1 uncultured Gammaproteobacteria bacterium | reverse complement strand
TGGTTATTCCGGCCGGCAAATAATCTTCCTCCTTTAACTCAATTTCCTGGTTGTCTTTATGAATATTGATTTTACCACTTTTAATGATAACTTGTTCCCCGGGCAAACCAATAACTCTTTTAATTAAAAAATCTTTAGGATTAATGGGTGATTTAAAAATAACCACTTCGCCGCGTTGAGGAGAATTAAACCTGTAATTAATTTTTGTAATAATCAGATAGTCTTTATCATAAAAATTCGGCTCCATTGACGGTCCAACCACATAAAAAGGTTGAAAAATAAAATAGTGAATCGGCCAAACAATCAAAAAAGCGATGGCCACCAATTTAATTAAATCAAAAAGAAAAATTAAAAAAACCGGAATTTTTATTTTTGGCTTAATCGGCTTATTGTCATCTTCCGAATTATTATCCGGATTAAGATTTATTTCATCCATATAAATTTATTTGTTTTCTTTTTCGTTTTTAAAAGAAATTTCTCTGACTATTTTAGTGATATCTTTTTCTATTTTTTCTGTTTTTAACCCTAATCTAAAAACAAGATAAAACAGCATAATAACGCTTAGATAAAGCAAAACATCTATTCCTTTCCCGGAAAACCCCAAAGTCGCGACCAAAGAATCAATCTGTCTTAAAAAAACAATCGACAAAGCGGCTAAGCCCCAAAAAATCAACCAAAAAATAAATTCATTGCCGCTTATTTTTTTATTCCTTTTCTGCCAAAAAAGACGGGAAATGAAGAATAAAATAATAACTAACGCAAACACTTGTTGAATCATATCTTAATTCATTAATTTAACCAAAAGTAAATCCTTGATAATCCTGAACCCGCCCGTTCCACGGCCCTTTCCCTTCAGGAGTCCTTGTCCAAAATCATGATAAACAACAGTAACGGGTATTTCTTTGATTGTTAATTTATTTTTGAAAACTTTATATAATATTTCGCTGCAATGAGCCATGCCGTCGTTCTCAATTGTTATTTTTTCCAAGGCTTTTCTGGAAAGCGCGCGAAAGCCGTTCTGGGGATCGGTCAAAGAAACATTAATTAAAATCTTATTGACTAGGCCGGCTAAAGGAATAATTATTTTTTCTTTAAACCAAGGGATCTCTGATTTTTTGCACAAAAACCGCGAGCCGAAAACCGCGTCCGCTTCGTTATTTTGTATAGGCAAAATCATTTCTTTTATCTCCTTGGCTAAAAATTGTCCATCGGCGTCAAAATGCACAACAATATCCGCCTGATTGTTAAGAGCGTATTCATCTCCGGTTTGTAAAGCTGCTCCTTGTCCGCGATTGATTAAATGGCGCAGAACAATCGCGCCCTGTTTTTTGGCTAATTCAAAAGTTCTGTCGCTTGAACCGTCATCAACCACCACTAATTCATCTGCCAACGGCTTCACTTCATCAATTATTTTTTCAATATTTTTTTCTTCATTATAAGCCGGAACAATGATAAAAACTTTAAATTTGGTCATACTGACTGATTAGCGGCAATAAAAGCATTTTATTGACTTTCACATATTCAATTATTTTAGACAATCCGTCGTCTATTCTGGTTACCGGAAACCAACCTATTTTTTCTTTAACTAAACTTATATCAGGCAAGCCCATGGGGGTCATAAAAACCAAAGGCAAACGGAATTCTATTTTAGACTGCGAACCGGTCATTCTAATGATTTTATTTGCCAAATCCACCATTTTATATTCTTGCGGGTCGCCCAAATTAAACGGACCATTTTCGTCTGAATTCATAATTGCCAAAATGCCCTCTATAATATCATCCGCGTAACAAAGCGAAGTGCAAAAATTTTCGTCGCCGTAAATTATCATTGGTTTATTATTCAAAGCCTGAACCACAAAATCCGGCACCATTTGACCGTCAAATAACGCTTCGCGCGGACCATAAGTCCGAAAAATACGGACAATTTTCGCGTCAACTCCGTAAACTTCGCGATAAATAATATTTGTTGTCTCAGCAAAACGTTTACCTTCGTCATAACAACTCCGCGGTCCGATAAAACTCACGTCGCCCAAATCAGTTTCTTTAAAATAAGGATATTTTTGTTTTCGCGAACCGTAGACCACTGACGAAGAAGTAAAAAGAATTTTTGATTTATAAAATTTAGCCAGCTCCAACATATTAATAGTTCCGATTGAATTGGCATAAAGAGTTTGAACTCGAAATTTGTCAAAATTTTTAGCCGAAGTCGGACAGGCCAAATGATAAATCTCTTGAAGACCGCGAATCTGAATATTAAAATCTTTTAATTCCGGATAAGAGTTCAAATCAATAATTTTATTGATATCGTGGTTAATAAAACGGAATTTCGGGTTCTGTAACAAATGTTTAATGTTATTAATACTGCCACCAATGAAATTATCCAGACAAATAATATTATTGCCAGTTTGGATCAGGCGATCGCATAAATGCGAACCCAAAAAACCGGCTCCGCCGGTAACCAAAATATTTTTTGCTTCGCCGGCATAAAATTTTTGCTTAGTATTCATCATAAAATATTAATTTAAAAATATTTTAATTCGGGTGATTTTTTGGCTCTAAATTTAAAAATTTATCTTCTGGGAGAATAAGGACGCCGTCCGCCTCTGTCATCCTTGCCGCCTTTCCCGCCAAACGAACTTCCTGATCGGCTTGGTTTTGATTTGGGACGATAAGTATAGCCTTCAACATCTTTTCCATTTTCGTCCAAAGCTTTCATTGAAAGATTAATTCTATTTTTTTCGTCAATTTCAACTATTTTTACATTGACTGAATCGCCGATTTCCACTATATCTTCCGGTCGTTCAACTCTATGAGATGCCATTTCTGAAACATGAACCATTCCATCTTGTCCCGGAGCAATTTCCACAAAAACGCCAAAATCCATCATTCGGCTCACTTTGCCGTTAAAAATTTCCCCGACCTTAAATTCGTGAGTGATGATTTTAATCATATCTATAGCTTTGGCTAAAGATTCTTTATTCGCCGAAGTAACCGAGACTGTTCCGTCTTGTTCCACATCAATTATGGCTCCGGTTTTGGCGATAATTTCATTGATCATTTTTCCGCCCGGACCAATCACATCTCTAATTTTATCCGGATTAATCTTAATAGCCACCACTCGCGGAGCGTAAACTGATAATTCCGGTCGCGATTCTTTTAAAACTTCCGCCATTTGGACTAAAATCTTTTTTCGTCCGATAGTTGAAGCTTTTAATGTTTCTTCTATCACGTCCATAGTCAATCCTTTGGTTTTGGTATCCATTTGAATGGCAGTGATGCCATCGGCAGTGCCGATAATTTTAAAATCCATACCGCCCGGACCGTCTTCCAAATCCTGCAAATCAGTCAAAATTTTATAACGTTTAAATTTGTTTTCCCCTTCTTCCGAAGCTAACCCTATGGCCACGCCAGCCACCGGTTTTTTAATCGGCACGCCTGCATCCATTAAAGCCAAAACCGAAGAACAGGTTGAAGCCATTGAACTTGAACCGTTTGAAGAAAGAACTTCGGAAACAACGCGAATGGTATAAGAAAATTCATCACGGTCTGGAATCATCGGCGTAATTCCTTTTTCAGCCAAAGCGCCGTGTCCGATTTCGCGCCGACTGGTTGAACCTGTGCGTTTTACTTCACCAGAACAAAACGGAGGAAAATTATAATGGTGCATAAAACGTTTCCGTCCGCTTTCCTCCATAGTATCAAGATATTGCTCTAATCCAGGCGCTCCCAAAGTGACAATAGAAATGGTTTGAGTTTCTCCGCGATTAAAAATACCTGAACCATGAACACGAGGCAAAATTCCAACCTGGCAGCTTACCGGTCTAATTTCGTCCAATTGCCGGCCATCTATGCGTTGTCCTTTATCCAAAATAGCTTCCCCTACTTGGCGATAAATCAATTTATTGGCGTATTCAATCGCTTTGGTTCTTTTGTCTTTACCAATTTGTTTTTCCGATAAAATCTCTTCCAATCTTTGTCTGATTTTTTCCGCCGCGCCGATTCTGTCTTGTTTAGTTTTTAATGTTTGTTTAAACAGATATTCCGGAGCTTCTTTTTTAACAATTTCTTCAGCAATTCTTTTTAGCTCTTGTTTGGCTAAATAATCTTCGCTGGTTAAATCGCCAACCAAAGGAATTTTCGTTTTTCCAACTTGACTTTGAATATTTTTAATAAAAATATTAATTTCTCCTAAATATCTCAGTCCGTATTTAATGGCTCCTAAAACTGTTTCGTTGTCTACTTCTTTGGCGCCGCCCTCTACCATTAATATTCTGGTCTCAGTGCCGCCCAATACCAAATCTAACTCGCTTTTTTCTCTAATTTCATAAGAAGGATTTAAAACAAATTCTTTTTTCTTTTCTACACTCTGGTCAGCTTCGCCTGAATCAATTGGCGCGTAGCCAACCCTGATTCCGGCAGTGGGTCCGTCCCAAGGAATATCAGAAATACTTAAAGCGATTGAAGTCGCCCACAAAGCCACCATATCGGGATCGTTTTCCTGGTCAACAGAAAGAACGGTTAAAATAACCTGAACTTCTCGACGACAATCATCGTCAAAAAGCGGCCTGATTGAACGATCAATCAATCTGCCGGTCAAAACCGCCTCATCCGACGGTCTGGTTTCTCTTTTAATAAACCGCGAACCTTTTATTTTACCGGCGGCGTAAAATTTTTCTTCATACTCAACTGACAAAGGAAAATAATCCAATTCTTTGCCTTCTCCGCCCAAAACAGCTGTTGCTAAAACAGTTGTTTCTCCGTATTGGACAAGACAACTGCCATTCGCCTGTTCGGCCATTTCGCCTATTTTAACGACTAATTTTTTTCCGCCTATTTCTGTGCTAAATTCCATAAAACAATAACCTCATAAGCAGGAACTTAGTCCTGTAATTATTTTTTTATTAAAAATCTTTTTTTATTTTCACTCAAATCAATAAACTCATCAGCCGCCTCAATCAATTTATTTGAAGTTGTTTCGCCAAAACCCAAAACTTCCACACGACATCCTTTGTTCTCCCGTAAATAAAAAATCAACGGAATAAAATCCCCATCGCCGGTGACCAAAACAACGACATCTAATTTGTCAGCCAATTTAACCGCGTCAATCGCCATACCAACATCCCAATCGCCCTTTTTCATTCCGCCGGGAAAAATTTGCAAATCTTTTATTTTTAATTCAAACCCCTGATTGTGAATCGCTTCAAAAAAACTTTGCTCCTCGTGCGATTTAGAACGAATTACGTAAGCAATGGCGCGAATCGGCTGGCGGTTGGTAAAAGCTGATTCTAAAACCTTGGCAAAATTAACGTTAGCGCCCCAGAGATTCTTGGCCGAATGATACATATTTTGAATGTCAACAAAAACGCCAACGCGCTGATTTTTGTAATTTATCATAATTTATGCGTTATTTTGTTTCTTTTATTTTTTTAACTACTTTTTCGTATTCTTTAATATCATTAACTTGTAAATATTTCAAAAGTTTGCGGCGTTGATTGACTTTCTTTAATAAGCCGCGGCGAGAAGAAAAGTCGTGAATATTCGTTTGCAAGTGCTCTGCAAGGTCTTTAATTTCTTTGCTCAACAATCCAATTTGGACTTGAGACGAACCAGTGTCGTCTTGCTTGGTTTGAAAATCCTGAATAACCTTTTTGGATTGCTCTTTTTTGGTTTTCTTAATTTTTGACATAATCTTTGTTCTTAAAAATATTATTTTAAATTTTTTAGTGTTTATATTTTAACATAAACCAAAAGAAAAAGCAAGAAACGAAAAAAAATCAAGGATCAAAATTCAAAAATTAAAATGTAGGAAATTTGTAAAATTTTTTAAAATTTCACGAATACTACTAATGTTTTTATGTTCCCATGTTCCCATGTTCCCATGTTCCCATGTTCCCATGTTCCCATGTTCTAATGTTCCCATGTTCCCATGTTCTAATGTTCCCATGTTCCCATGTTCCCATGTTCCCATGTTCCCATGTTTTTATTTGATATTTGCA
>CAZNTW010000016.1:0-10073 GCA_964576065.1 uncultured Gammaproteobacteria bacterium | reverse complement strand
CATGTTCCCATGTTCCCATGTTCCCATGTTCCCATGTTTTTATTTGATATTTGCAATTTGTAATTTTCACTAGGTATCCCACCATAACTCCGGCGCTGTCAATGCAAACATCGGCCAAAGCGCAAGATCGTCCAAGCGTGAATCTTTGGTGAATTTCATCGGAAATAGCGTAAAAAACAGAAAAAACAATTGCTAGTTTCAGCACATTGTCAACAGAAAATTTTATATTTTTTTTCTGCAATAGGGCTCGCGCCAACAATAAAAATAAAATACAAAAAACAAAAGCGTGGCCAATCTTCCTTAATATAATGTCCCAAAACTTATCCAAACCGCTTGATAAATAAGGCACCGAAGAAAGATAAAAAATTAACCCGGCCCAAATTATCAACGGTAACCAAAATTTTAAAAAATTCTTAAACATAGAAACATTATAACATAAATCTAATTTTTAAAAAATTAGCAAGGATTTGTCTTGCCAATTTTAATAAAGATTAAAAATTATTGATAAATTGATTGATCGCCTGTTGAATGAAACCAAATTGTTTTTTCGTCAGTAAATTCAAAAATAATTCTATATTTATGATCAATTGAAAACGCCCAAAAATCTTTTAATACTCCAGACAATTTATGTGTTTTAAGTTTTAAATCAAATTGATTATTACGAAAAAGCTTTTCTTGTTTTTCTGCTTTCTTTTTTACAATCATTGGTAAGCTTTTATACTCTCGAGCAAACTTGCTGGAGTAATAAATTTTCATAAGAATATCAAAAGAATAATTATCGTAAATCTTTTAGTGATTTTAGAATTTTACCCCGACCCTTCATTAACTCCCTGCGGCTTTCGTTTAATTCTTGATATAATTTACCCTCTAACCACATCCGTAATAAATCTCGAAAAAATTCGCTTTTAGTGGCATATTGTCCTTTAGAGACGCATTGATCTACTGTTTTAGACATCTCTTGGGGTAATGAAATGTTAATAATGTTGCGCATAATTTTTATAATTAATTGTAATAATTTGTATTACAATTATACACCCGAAAAAGAGTAGTGTCAATATTTAATCTGTGGACAATCTTAAACGATTAACACCAAATTATTCTTGCTTCCCGCATTCTTATATTTTCATGTTCAACATTTTTCCCACTCCCCCATTTTCCCGTTTGACATTTGGAATTTGGAATTTATCCCGCAAACGAGATCCACACTTCACTCTGTTGAGTTCAGTGCCTTCTCACCTTCGTTCGTCGGGCTTCGCGGGAAAATTTATTAAAGGTATCAATTTAGAATTTTGAATTTAATGCTTATTATTTGTTTGGGATTTGATGCTTGAGATTTAAAATTTTGAGCGTGTTCTTGTATTTTTATGTTCTACTCATGCTTCACCCCCTCAATTCCCCGTTTTCAATTTTGACTTTTGACTTTTGACTTGTTAATTTGACAAGGTTCCACTTTGTCAAATATTTTAAATAGTATCGAAATCGTTGCAATAGATGTTGGAAGCCAAGATTTGTTATTTGGAATTTTAAGCGCGTTCCCTTGTTCTCGTTTAACATCATTCGCCATTGGGCCTCTAACGGGGTTGACACCTTTTGACACCTTGATATAATTTATCTATGAATATAAAACCAAAACAAGTCTATACCACCGCTGAAACAATGGACTATTTGCGAATCAGCAAAAGCACAATCAAACGGTGGTTAAAAAAAGGACTTATCCGTGCCAACAAAATCGGCGGACAATACCGCATCTTGGGCGCGGAAATTTTGCGTTTAATCTCCCCTGACCTGGAAAAAAAAGCTACTAAAATTTACCGCGAGATAAAAGAAAAAACAAAGAAAAGAATAAAGGGTTGGTAATTTTCCATTTTTTGATTCGTAATTTTGTATATATTCACGTCGTTTGCGCTATTTTTAAAAATAGCCCTAAATCGCACCAAATTTGGTCATCGCGAGACCCCGCTAAGCGAGGCAAGCGGGATCCCGTTTGCGGGAAAAATCGCTCTCAAATATTTTAGAAAACATATTTACGGGGTCTGACCCCATAAAATCAAAAATAATTAGTCTTTGATGAATTTAATAAAGCGCTTTGACAAAAATTATCATTTGTATACAATAATAATACATTTGCATACAATTTTAATACAAAAATATGCTTAAAACTTTATTTTCTTCAAACACTCGCGTTAAAATTCTATCATTATTTTTCACTAACCCTGAAAAAGAATTTTATTTGCGAGAAATTGAAAAATTAATCAAAGAAAATATCACTTCTGTTCGAAGGGAAATTTCTTCTTTAAAAGGGATTGAACTTTTAAAAGAACATTTAAGGGGTAATAATAAATACTATCAATTAAATAAAAATTTCTGTCTTTATCCTGAATTAAAAAGCATTATCTTTAAAACCTCTGGAATCCAGGGTATTTTTAAAGATACTTTTAAAAAAATCCCCGGCGTAAAAACAGCGTTTATCTATGGGTCTTACGCCAAAGGAAACGAGACCGGACAAAGCGATGTTGATTTAATGGTAATCGGCGCGGTTGACTACAATCGCCTTCTAAAATCTATCAAAAAAATAGAAGAAAAAATAAAAAGAGAAATTGATTTTGTTGTTTATAATGAAAAAGAATTTCTTAAAAAAGTAAAAGACGAATATTTTATGAAAAATATCATGGGATCGCCAAAAATAAATATAATAGGAGACGTCAATGAATACTCTAAATAATCTACTAAAAGAAAATAAAATAGATTCTGTCCCAATAGATTTCGGGGAATCTACTAAATTATTAAAAAGCGCCGAAGAAGATATATTTTTTGCTCGAAAAACTTTTAAAGATAGCGTAAAATGGGGGTTCACTATTCTTTATCACGCAGCTATTAAAATTCTCCGCGGTTTATTAATTAGTAAAGGATTAAGAACTAAAGGCGAATCTCAACACATCTCGCTTCTTCAAACAGGAGAAATTTTATTAGGGCAAAATTTAAAAGATTTATTTGATTTTTTGAATATGATGCGCCGAAAAAGGCATCATTTTGTTTATAGCGCCGATGAGACCATCAGTCAAGCCGATTTAAAAGAGGGCTTTAAAAGAGTTGAATCTTTGCTTGATTTAGTTCAAAAATACATTCAAGTCAATAATCCACAGGAAAAATTATTTAAGGAATAGTCGTTAACCGGCCAAGGCTTGATAATTAATTCAAAATTTTGCGTTTAATCTCCCTTGACTTGGAAAAAGGGGCAAAAATGTAAAAATAACCCGCTATTTGAAATGTCTTGCAATTTAGTTATAACTAAATTATAATACATATTAATGAACCACGCTAAAAAATACTGGAATATAAAATCTTTTAAAAACTCCGCCTTATCTCGGAATAGTTTTGGATTTTTTAACGGGGTGAAATACAAAAATATTTACAATCCATTGCAATTGAGAGAAATTTTTCATCTTGAATTTTTAAAATGGTTGGGGAAAAAATTAAACCCTGGTTATTACGCCCTTAAAGGAGGGGTGAATTTGCGTTTCTTTTATAATAGTATTCGCTATTCTGAAGACGTGGATTTAGACGCGCGGATTATCCGAGTAGACGCTTTGCGGGATAAAGTTATGCAAATCTTAAAATCAAATGTTTTTCAAAACAATCTTAAACCTTTTGGCATAGAAAAAATAATTCTCCCAAATATAGAAAAAGCGAAACAAACTCAAACTACTCAAAGATTTAAGATTCATCTTATTACTCCTCAAAACGAAGACTTTTTTACAAAAATAGAATTTTCCCGCCGAGAATTCAAAGATAATATTAAAAAGAATAATGTTAAAATTGAAACTGTCTCAAGCGCTATCTTGCGCGAATATAAATCAGCCCCATTGTTGGTCCCCCATTATGATGTTGCTTCCGCAATCTCGCAAAAAATAGACGCCTTGGTTACAAGAAAAATAGTTGAAGTTAGAGATATTTTTGATATTTATGTTTTAATTCCTCAAATTGAATCAATTGATAAAGAAAAAATCAAATCAAATTCGGGAAAAATAAAAAAAGCTCTAGAAAATATTTTTGAAGCCGATTTTGAAGAATTTAAAGACAAGGTCGTCTCTTATCTCTTAAAAGAAGATCAAAAAATATACGATTCGCCTCAAGTTTGGGACGAAATCAAATTAAAAACAGTTAATTTTTTAGAAGAACTAAAAAAATGATGTCTATTTTAAATTTTATCAAAAAATTAAATCGGCCCGTTTTTACCACAACTGAATTATCTGCTATTTCAAAAAAATCATTGTCAAACACAACGCAATCTCTTAATTATCTCCAGAAACAGGGAGTGGTTTTAAAAATTTATCGGGGAATTTGGGCTGAAATAACAAACAAACCGTTAAGCCCCTACAGTGTTATCCCTTTTCTGTTTCCCCTGCATCAATCCTACGTGTCGTTTATAAGCGCTTTGCATCTTTACGGCATTATTGAACAAATCCCTCAAGTGATAAACTTAGCTTCAACCGCTCACACAAAAACAATTGTCACTAAATTGGGAACTTTTTCAGTCCATCAAATAGCGCCAAACTTTTTTAATGGATTTGATTGGTATAAAAACGAAGGAAATTTTTTAATCGCCGAACCCGAAAAAGCGTTGGTTGATTGTTTATATCTTGCCGGATATAAAAAAAGGCAATTCGCGCATTTTCCAGAATTGCGTTTTTCAAAAACTTTCAGCTTTAAAAAAACAAAAGAATGGATTGAAAATATCCCCAACGCTAAAATCCGATCCTTCGCGTTGTTAAAACTAACAACAATAGCAAAACAAAAAATAAGGGGTTGGTAATTTTAAACTATTAATATTTTTTATGAACTTCTCAATTATTGGCACTGGCTTTATTTCTCCTCGTCATATTGAGGCTATTTATTATACTCACGGAAAAGTTATTGATATTGTTAATACTGCTCACGGAGAAAATGAATGGAAAAAAATTATTAAAAATCCAAAAACTGATTGTATTGTTGTTCTAACCCCCAATGACCTGCATTTTAAAATGGCTTTAGCCGCAGCTAAAGCCAAAAAAATAGTTCTCTGTGAAAAACCCCTAACTATTAATTCTAAAGATGCTGAAATTTTGACAAAATATCCTAATATCTTTACTATTTTACAATTACGACATCATCCCCTAACCAAAGAATTAAGAGAAAAAATATCCACCGAAAGCAGGAAAGATAAAAAATATGAAATAGAAATGGACATCTCCGTCTACCGAGACAAGGATTATTATAAAATCTGGAAAGGTCAATTTAAAAGATCTGGCGGCGTACTTTTTAATCTTGGTATTCACTATTTTGATCTTCTTCTATATCTTTTTGGTCAACCGGAAAAAATCAAAACATTAACTCTTAATGAAAAGGTTGGTACCGGTATTATTGAAAGAAAAAATTATATTTGCCATTGGCATATAGGCACTGATGAAAAAAAACAAAATCAAAGACGAGTTTTTAAAATAAATGGGACAGATTATAATTTTTCCTCTAAAGACAATCTCTCTCACGAGAATCTTCACCGCTTTATCTATCAAGACTTATTAAAAGGAAAAGGCATAACGCCAAAACAAGCCATAGAATCAATTAACTTAGTAGAAAAACTATATGCCCGATATGAAAAATAAATTTTGGGCGCATGAAACAACAGAAATATCTCCCAAAGCTAAAATCGGTCCGGGAACTAAAATCTGGCAGAATTCCCAAGTGCTTAAAAATTCTATAATCGGAAAAAATTGTACTATTGGCCATAATTGCTTTATTGGCTCCAAAGCCAAATTGGGCAACGGAGTAAAACTTGAGTCAAATATTGACGTTTGGGATTTGGTCACTATAGAAGACTATGTTTTTGTCGGCCCTTCGGTTGTTTTTACTAATGATCCCAATCCCCGAGCTAAATATTCTAAGAAACAATATCCTGAATATGGCCATTGGCTGCCAACCCTAATAAAACAAGGCTCTTCAATCGGCGCCAACGCCACAATTATTTGCGGACATACTATTGGTCAATGGGCTTTTGTCGGCGCCGGCTCGGTTATTACCAAAGATGTACCTGATTACGCCTTAGTCGTCGGCGTGCCGGCCAAGCAAATCGGCTGGATTTGTGAATGCGGCGCAAAACTTCGCTTTGCTTCACGAATTGACGCAAATAAAAAAACAAATAAACACGAATATGCTAAATGTTCTATTTGTAAAAGAAAGTACATTAAAAAAGGAGAAAAGGTTACGCAAATTTAGCATAAATTTTATGGTAGACATTGAACAAAAACAAAAATTATTAGAACCAAATTTATCGTATGATGTTCAAGGAACATTTTTTGAAGTTTATAATAAATACAAAAACTCTTATAAAGAATCTATATACCAAAAGGTGCTAGAAGAGGAATTTACCAAGAGAGGGGTCCCCTTTGTTTCTCAAAAATCAATCTCAATCTACTCTCTTGAAACCGGCAAACGAATTGGTTCTTATACTCCCGATTTTATTATTGGAGATAAAATAATCATAGAAATAAAGGCTCAGCCCTTTCTACCTAAGTCTTCTGAAATACAATTACTTTCTTACTTAAAAGCAAGCAACTATGAAATCGGTTATTTAGTAAATTTTGGTGCTAATAAACTTGAATTTAAACGTCGCATTTATACTAACAATCGAAAACCTCATTTACATAAATTCGTGTTAAATTCGCTTTAAAAATTTGTGTATAATTTGTGTTCTTATAATTTGTGTTTAATTAGTGATATGCAATTCTTGGATTTAAAAGCCCAATACCAATCAATTAAAAAAGAAATAGACAAGGCGGTTAAAAATGTTCTTGATAATTGCAATTTCATTCTCGGTCCGGAAGTAGAAAATTTAGAAAGCAAAATCGCTAAATACTGCGACACTAAATATGGAATTGCCCTTAACTCCGGCACCGACGCTTTACTATTATCCCTTAAAGGATTAGGAATTGGTCAAGGAGATGAGGTTATTGTCCCCTCTTTCACTTTCATCGCTACAGCTGAAGCGGTTGTTAATGTTGGCGCTAAGCCGGTTTTCATTGATATTAATCCTAAAACATTCAATATTGATCCAATTAAAATCGAAGAATATCTTAAAAAACTTACCAACTTACCAACTTCCCAACTTAAAACTAAACCAAGGGCCATTGTTCCGGTTCATCTTTTCGGCTTGCCGGCAGAAATGGAAAAAATAATGAAAATCGCTAAAAAATACAAATTAAAAGTCATTGAAGACGCGGCTCAAGCTATTGGAGCTAAAATCAAATTTCAAATTTCATCCGCCAACTGGCGGACCAAATTACAAACAAAACACAAATCTCAAATTAAAAATTTAAAACAAGAATGGAAAATGATCGGGAGTGTCGGCGACTGTGGCTGTTTGAGTTTTTTTCCTTCAAAAAATCTCGGTGGTTATGGAGATGGCGGAATGGTGGTTACTAATAACAAAAAATTGGCAGAAAAAATAAAAATTCTAAGAATCCATGGAACAAAAAAGAAATACTATCACCAGATCATCGGTACTAGTAGTCGTTTAGACGCGCTTCAGTCAGCGGTCCTAAACGTCAAATTAAAACACCTAAATAATTGGACAAAAGCCAGACAAAAAAATGCTGAATATTACACTAAGAACCTAAAAAATATCAAACAAATAATTGTTCCAATGTTCCAATGTTCTATGCTCCATGTCTTTAATCAATACACGATCAAAGCTGAAAAAAGAGATAAATTACAAGAATATTTAAAAAAATATAATATCCCAACCCAAATATATTACCCTTATCCCCTTCATCTCCAACCAGCGTTCAAATATTTGGGATACAAAAAAAATTCCTTACCAGAAACGGAAAAAGCCTGTCAAGAAGTTCTCTCGCTACCCATCTATCCCGAACTCTCCAGAAAACAACAAAATTACATCATTCAAAAAATAAAAGAATTTTATCACGTCTCAAAACTTGATAATATTTTTTAATATGGTATACTATAAAAATATAAATAAACCATATTAGTCCTTAATTTATGCTATATTTAGAAAAAAATATAAGAGACAGAATTGAAAATAAATTAAAAACCCTAAATAAACTTAGGTCCTTACCGCCTTCTGCTATTAAAAAACTTAGGGAACAATTTAGGATAGAAATGACTTATAACTCAAATGGAATTGAGGGAAACGGCCTAACTTTAAAAGAAACGTTTTTAGTAATTAACGAAGGAATCACCATAAAAGGAAAACCCCTTAAAGACCACCTTGAGGCGAAAAATCATTATGAAGCATTGGAATATTTATCTGACTTAATAGAAAAAGACAAAAAACAAACTATTTCCGAACAGTTGATCCGCGGTTTGCATCAATTAATCATTCAAGGGGTGGACAAAGAATGGGCGGGAAAATATAGAAATAGTGGTGTGGTTATTGGTGGCGCAGAGCATAAACCGCCGGAGGCCATTGACGTTCCATACGAAATGGAAAAACTAATAAAATGGTGGAGACAAAATCAAAAAAAACTGCATCCAATTGAATTAGCCGTTATAATTCACCATAAATTAACTTATATCCATCCTTTTTTTGATGGAAACGGCAGAACGGCAAGATTAATGATGAATTTAATTTTAATGCGAACGGGATATCCCTTGGTTATTGTGTTAAAAAATGATAGAAAAAAATATTACCGAGTATTGGCCGAAGCTGATAAAAATAATTTAATCCCCTTTATTCGATTTATCGCGCAAACAGTAGAACGTTCTTTGGATATTTATTTAAAAACCCTTACTCCTATTTCGAAAAAAAGAGAAAAAATTCTTACTTTAAAAGAAGCAAGCAATTTTTGTCCTTATTCGGCAAAATATCTTAATCTTTTGGTTCGGCAAGGAAAATTAGAAGCGCATAAAGAAAAAAGGAACTGGTTAACCACTAAAGAAGCGATTGAAAGATATATTCTCGATAGAAAACGAAAGAGGTAAAATTAATCTCTTTGCCTGTATTTTCTAATAAGACTACATCATTCAAAAAGTAAAAAATTTTATAAATAGAGTTACCACGCATTATTCGTATATTTTGTGTTGTTTATAGGATATGAACCCTATTAAAAAATAAAAATAGAAACATTTCAAAATTTAAAAGTTTGGAGTAAAGCCCATCAATTGGTTCTGGAAATTTATAAAATTACAAAGAAATTCCCACAGTCTGAAATATACGGTTTAGTAAGCTAGATTCGGAGAGCGTCTGTTTCAATCGCTTCTAATATCGTAGAGGGTTTCAGAAGAAAATCCTCAAAGGATAGTTTACATTTTTATAACATTGCAAATGGATCATTGGAGGAAGTGCGATACCAATTATTATTAGCTAAAGATTTAATGTATATTAACGAACAAGAATATCAAACTCTAAGTAATTTAGCGGAAGAGATTAGTAAAATGTTAAATTCTTGGATAAAAATTCAAAAATAACTTATCAACTTATCGGCTTATCAACTTATATGCTTAAACTATTAATCGTTGCTGCCGCAAGACCAAACTTTACCCCGCACATTCTTAATTAATTATGTACTACACGTATATCCTTAAAAACAAAATTGACCAGAAGTTATATATCGGGTCCACAAACAACCTAAAAAGGAGACTGTCTGAACATCAAAAACAAAAACCCTATTCTTTGGTCTATTACGAAGCATTTTTGTCAGAAAGCGAATCTCGACAAAGAGAAAAACATTTGAAATATTTTGGCAAGGCATACCAAGAACTTAAAAACAGAATTAAAAACAGTATAGAATGTGCGGGGTGAATGAAAATCGCCCTAATAATTAAAATCATATGGTTAAAAAATTTATTATCGTAGCAGCGGCTCGTCCCAACTTTATGAAAGTGGCTCCCTTAATCGCAGAAATAAAACGAGTCAACAAACTTACTCGCTTACACGCTTACTCGCTTACCCAATCCCCAACTTACCCACTTACAAACTTACCTGCTTACCCACTTATTAAATACTTACTCGTCCATACCGGCCAACATTATGACTACCAAATGTCCGGCGCTTTCTTTAAAGAACTAAACATTCCTAA
>CAZNTW010000015.1:0-16222 GCA_964576065.1 uncultured Gammaproteobacteria bacterium | reverse complement strand
ATGGGCAATGTTTGTTTGGCGCAAGTCAATGAACTAGTTAAATTAGGACATTTTGTAAATGTTTTAACGCCAAATTATAGCAACGAAGAAGCTCTAAATCCCAAATTTCAAATTTCAAACAAATCTCAAATCTTAAATCAAAAATACCAAATAAATTATTTAAAGCCATTATTTAAATACGGCAACGCCGCCTTTGCGCCGGGGATTATCAGGGGTTTGAAAGATTTTGACGTGATTCATTTGCATTGGCCTTTTTTAGGCGGAGCTGAAACTTTGCTTTTATGGCGTTTGTTTAGGAAAAAGCCGAAATTGATCGTTCAATATCATATGGATTTAGTTGCTCAGGGGATCAGGGGTTTGGTTTTTAAATTAAACTTTTTTTTGTTTGCGCCCCTAATGGTTAAATTAGCTGATAAAATTTTAGTTTCTTCACAGGATTATTTGGAACATTCTGACTTAAAAAAATACTGGTTGAAAGATAAAGATAAATTTATTATCAGCCCTTTCGGAGTTGACCAACAAAAATTTTATCCGCAAGACAAAAACCAACAATTAATAGAAAAATATGAATTAAAACAGGAGAACAAAATTGTTTTATCTGTTGGCGGTTTAGACAGGGCGCATTATTTCAAGGGAGTAAAATTATTAATTCAGGCAACGGCTGATTTAAAAAATCAGATGCCTAATCTGCGTTTGTTAATAGTCGGAGACGGCGATTTAAAATCAAATTATGAAAAATTATCTCATGATTTGGGCGTTCAAGATAAGGTAATTTTTGCCGGTCGAATAGAAGATAATAATCTATCTGATTATTATAATTTGGCCGATGTTTTTATTTTTCCTTCTTTTACTCGTTCCGAAGCTTTTGGTCTGGTTTCTTTGGAAGCTATGGCTTGCGCTAAACCGATTATCGTGTCGGATTTGCCCGGAGTCAGAACTTTGGCGAAGAATAACGGTTTAATAGTTAAAACCAATAACGTTCGCGATTTAAGCGAAAAAATTTACAGCATTTTTCAAGACAGGAATAAATTAAAAGAAATGGGCATTCTTAGTTTAAGAAACGTTCAAGAAAAATATTATTGGCCGGATATTATCCGACAATTGGAAGAAATTTATGTTCAAGCGATTAATCCAAGCGATTAAACAAAATAATCATTTTGTTTTTACTTTTATTAGCGTTTTAGCCGCTATTTTTTGGTATTTGAATTTTTCTTTTTTAACTAACTTGCTTTTATTGAATTTATTATTTCTTTTTGTTTATTTTTTCTTAAATTCGTTGTGGCTTGGGAAAATTTTAAGCCACTACGGATTTGAAAAAGAAATTAGGTTTATTTTCGGCGTATTTTGCCTTTTTTATTTAATCGCCTTTGGTATGGCGATTCCAATTGTTCTCTATAAAATAACCCCGATTTATTTGTTCGGTTGGCTGACATCTTTAACCATTGTTATTTCTCTGGTTGCCAGAAATAAAAAAGAAAATGACGAAAGCTTAAAAATCATTGAGAATAAAGACAATTTTTTAAAGCCGAATAAAATCAAAATTGTTTGTTTTATTTGGGGAATAATAACTGTTTTTTGTTTGTTTTTGCTTTTTTATTCGCGAACCGGCAAATATATCAATTCTCCCTGGGCAGTTATTCATCCTTTTTATATTTATGGCTGGCTGGTTCTCGGTTTTATTCTTTTTTCTTTGGCGTTTTCCAATCTTAAATTAAAAAAATTTTTATTAATAGCGATTGTCAGTTCTTTGTTAATGCATGCTTATTTATTAATTCCTTATCAGACCGGTTTTGGAGGAGACAAATGGCGACACATTGGAGCAGAAAAATGGTTGATGGAAGGAAAAATTTATTCTCCGGCCATTTTTGGCGAGGAAATTTCTTATCAGCAAATAGGACCATTAAAAATACCCGAAGTTTTTGTTGCTGGCAATAAAACGTCTTATGCCAATATGTGGGGAGCGGCTATAGCCGTGTCCTGGTTAACCGGCTTGGATATTTTTTATGTTGATCTTATTCTTGGCGTTTTATTATTTTCTTTGTTTTCGTCTTTTTTGCTTTTAAAAATCGGTTTATTCTTTTCAGCTAAGAGAGAATTTTTGTATTTGTTGATTTTAATGCCGTTTTTATTTTATCCACTTCAGTCTTACGGAAGCATTATGATGCCCTTGGCTTTTTCTTTTTTGCCGTTTTTATTTGCCATGATTTTTGCTTTAAAATATTTTAACGAACGCGGTTCTTTTAAAAAAATTTTATTGCTTTTGTTGGTTTTTATTCCCATTTTGTATTTGAATTATCTTGTTTATTTAATTTTATTTTTAGAACTTTTGGCTTTAATGCTTTTTTTAAAAAGCATTAAAGAAGAGAAGCAGAAGGGTAAAAAAATAAAAGTTATTTTTTTAGCAGTCTTGTTTTTAATTTTATTGGTTTTCATTCCTCTTTTGCAAACCTATAATCAATATTCGTGGTTTAAAGAAGGTGTGAATTTTGAAAAAGATGTTATTGGTAATTTAAAAGATTTTACTACGCGCTTGATTTCGTCTAAAGCAATTTTTCCGCGATTTAATCAAATGGAGCAGGATAGCTGGCTTTACGCGACATTAGGCGAGGAATTTTCCGCGCGTCAGGCATTTTTGACGGTTTTGCCTTGGTCGTTGATTTTAACAATATTGGTTTGGATTTTTGTTATTTTTGGTTTTATAGGTTATAAAAAATTAAATCAACCAAAAATTGGTTTACTATTTTTATTTTTATTAATTTCTGTTTTAATAAACCAAATGCTTTCCACCTATTTACAGGATGGGAATTATTTATTAACCAAACGATTGGTTGTTTTTAATTCATTTTTGATGTTTGTGCCGTTAAGTTGGGGATTGGTCTGTTTACGGGAAAAAATCGGGAAGAAAAATATTTCTTTAAAAAATTTAACAGTATTTTTTATTTTATTTTTAAGTCTTTTAATGGTTACTGTTTATGCTTCGGGCCCGAAATTTCAAGTAGTGACAAGCGACGAGCTTGCTTCGGTTAAATATATTTGGGAACAATTAAAACAAAAATCAGACCGGGATTATTGCGTTTTGGCGAATACCTGGCCGTTATTGGCATTAGAGGGAGTTTCCGGCCGGCAAGTTGTTACCGGCGGTTTTCCTTTTTATTATGAATATCGCCAGCCGGAAAGAACTCAATTATTTGAAAATATGAATAATCAGCCGTCTGTCCGATATTTGAAAAAATCATTGGAAATAACTAAAGCTGACGAGTGTTATTTTATGACGGAAAAACGATGGCTTTATTTTGACCGCAAACAAACCATAATCAACCAATTGGATCAATGGTTGGGTCAACACAAAGAGATTGGCGATGTTTTAATTTGGAAGTACGAAACAGAAGAAATAAAAGATAAAATATAAAAAATAAAAAATTAGGGTTGGAACATTGGAACATTGGAACATTGGAACATCAAGATATAAGAATAACAGGGCACAAGAATATTAGAACATTAAAATATGAAAACAGTATTTTTAAAAATTTATCGCGGAATTTTAATTCTGACCGTAATCGGATTGTTTTTTTGGCTTTTGGGAAAAAATATGGTCATTGGCGGTAAATTATTTTTAGTTAAAGATTTTTGTTCTGATTCTGAATTCATTTCCAATTTTTATCCTGAAATGCGAGTCGGGACAATTGGAAAAGACGAGAATAAAGATTGTTGGCAAAAAGTTTTTGTGGAACCGGTTTATTTTAAAATCAAAATTCCAAGAACGTTTGATAAGGTTAAGGTAAAAATAACTTACAATAATCAGGCGCAAGAAATTTTGCGACTGGGAATAATGAAAACCAGAACAAATCCGCTTGATTGGCGGTTCATTTTGAAAACACTGGAAGACGGAATAGACAATAAAAAAAATCAAAAATTGAATCAAAATGCTTGGCAAGAAAAAGAATTAGAATTTGATATCGGAGCCGATTATATTAACGATGGCGGACTTGAATTTATAATTTCCGCGCCCGGATTAACCGAGAGCCGTTACGAAATAGGAATAAAAAGGATTGAAGCCGAATTTTCTCGCCCTTCAGTTAATTGGTCAAGCTTTATAATTGACATAAAAAATTATATTTTAAGAAAAATTACCAATGCGGGAAATAAAATTAAATAAAATTAGACTTATTCTTTGTCGGCTTGCCGGAGACTTGTTTTTTATCGGCGTATTTTGTTTTTTTTTGCTTTTGGCGCTGGAAGATTTAAGGCCCGGTTTTGTTTATTTTTGGTTTGATATAAAAATAGTTTTATATATCGCGATAATCAGCGGAATAATCGCGCTTTTTGCTCCAGCGGATGATAAATAATGCGGGGGTTTACCCTAGGCGATAAAAATGGTAAAATTAATATCGTCGTTCTGCTAAATAATTGAATTAAGTAGAGGTACAACAAATAAATTAAGTTTTTTAACACGATAAAAATATGAATATTTTATTGGTTATTTTAATGATTGTCATCCTTGTTGGCTTAGCGGCAATTTTTTTATTTTTCAATAAAAAATTTAAAGAAATCAATCAAACAAAAAAGCAAGATGAATCTTCGGGAATGCTAATGCTGCAAAATCAGCTAGGGGAAGTGCGCCAAAGCATTCAATCACAAGCCAGACAAAATCTGGAGATGACTAGAGAATTGGCAGAAAAGCTGGGAAAGCTTGACCAAACAAATCAACAGGTGGTCGGATTTGCCGATCAGTTGCAAAGTTTGCAGGATATTTTGAAAAATCCCAAGCAAAGAGGAGTTTTGGGAGAATACTTTTTAGAATCAGTTTTAAAAAATGTTTTACCGAGTAAGGGCTATCAAATGCAGTATTCTTTGGGAATTGACGAACAAACGAACAAAGAGCTTATAGTTGACGCCGTTATTTTCGTTAAAGATAAAATTATTCCGATTGATTCAAAATTTTCTTTGGAAAATTATAACCGTCTGATTAACGAGCACGATGAAGAAAAACAAAAACAACTGGAAAAATCTTTTAAGCAGGATTTGAAAAATAGAATAGACGAGACTTCAAAATACATCAGGCCAAAGAAAAACACTTTTGAGTTCGCTTTTATGTTTATTCCCTCGGAAGCAATTTATTACGATTTGTTGATTGATAGGGTGGGGGCAATGAAAAGTATTACCAGGGATTTAATAGATTACGCCTACAAGGAAAGAAAGGTTATTATTGTTTCGCCAACCACATTTTTGGCTTATTTACAAATGGTGATACAAGGATTGCGCTCTTTGCAGATAGAGGAATCAGCCAAAGAGATTCAAAAAAATGTGGAAGAACTTGGCAAACGCATTATTAAATATGACGCTTATTTGGAGAAGTTGGGCCAAAATTTAAGCACGGCAGTCGGCGCTTATAATTTAGCCCACAAAGAGTTTGAAAGAATAGACAAGAACGTGGTTAAGATAATTAATAAAGAAGAATTAAATATTAAGCCGTTAGCGGTTGAAAGTCCACAAAACAGGCAATCAAATGTATGATGAACAAGAATAAATTTGTTTTTTGGCGTTCAACCGCCGTTTTAATTGGAACCATTATTGGCGCCGGTATTTTCGGATTGCCTTATGCTTTTTCTAAAATCGGTTTTATTCCCGGAGCAGTTTATTTAATTGTTTTAGCAACTGTTTTATTGATAGCTAATTTTTGTTATGCGGAAACAATTCTTAGGACAAAAGACAAATTGGAAATGGCGGGCTATGTTAACCGTTATTTGGGTAAAGTCGGCAAAATCGTCATTAGCTGTTCGTTAATATTGGGAAATTATGCCGCTTTGACGGCTTATCTTATCGGGGCGGGCGGTTTTTTATTCTTTTTATTAAATCCGATTCTCGGCGGAAGCCAAATTTTTTGGTCCTTGCTTTTTTGGATTTTAGCCAGCCTTTTGATTTTACGTGGTTCTGCGGCGCTTAGTAGGGCAGAGTTATTTATGGCCATCGGTTTAGTGGCTTGTGTGGCGTTTATATCGTTTTTAGCTTATCCGCATTTAAGTATGAGTAATATTTTAGCGACAGATATTGGCAATTTAAAAGATTTATTTTTCCCTTATGGAGCCACGCTTTTTGCCTTAGGCGGAGCTTCAGCTTTGCCGACAATGCGTAAGGTTTTGGGAGACAAAATAAAGTTGTTTAAAAAATCACTTTTTTTGGGAACACTGATTCCGTTGATTATTTATATTATTTTTTGTTTTATAGTTTTGGGTGTGAGTGGCGGATCTGCGTCAGAAATGGCTTTAGAAGGGATGACAAAATTCGTCGGTAAGGAAATTATGTTAATTGGCGGTTGTTTTGGTGTTTTAGCCATTAGCACGTCTTTTTTAGCTTTAGGTTATTTATTAAGAGAAGTTTACCATCATGATTATAATTTTTCTTTATTTCCGGCCTGGTTTTTGGCGGTTAGCGTCCCCGGCATCTTATTTCTTATCGGATTAAGAAGTTTTATCACGGTTATCGGTTTTACGGGCGGAGTTTTATCCGGTCTACAAGGAATAATGTTGATTATTACTTATTATCAAGCCAAAAAGAAAGGCGATCGTATTCCTGAGTTTAAATTTTCTTTGCCAAAACCGGTTGCTTATTTCATTTATTTGATTTTTGTTTTGGGGATTGTTTATCAATTTCTTTATGTCTAAACAAATATTAGTCTTAAATGCCGGCAGCACTTCGTTAAAATATAAACTTTTTGAATTAAATAATAATCAACTTAAAGTTGTTAAAGGTGATAATTTTAGTAATTTAAATTATCAGAAACAAGAACACGTTGATATTTTAACAAAAATTTTGCGATCAATTAAAGACTTATCTCAAATTAAGGCAGTCGGTCATCGAATTGTTCACGGCGGGGTAAAATTTAATCAACCGACGATAATCAATAACGAAAATTTAAAAGAATTAAGCGAATGCAATCATTTGGCGCCGTTACACAATCCCTACGGATTGATGGTTTTAGAATCAGCGAGTAATTATCTTTCGGGCATTCCTCACATCGGAGTTTTTGATACCGGATTTTATGTTGATTTGCCGCTTAAAGCCAAAATTTATCCCTTGCCTTGGGTTTATTATGAAAAGTACGGAATTCAACGATTTGGTTTTCATGGCATTTCCCATGAATATGTAGCAAAAGAGGCGGCGAAATTATTAAAAAAACCGTTAGAAAAAATAAATTTAATCACTTGTCATTTGGGTGGCGGTTGCAGTATAACCGCCATTAAGCAGGGCAAGGCGATTGATACCAGTATGGGTATGACGCCCATGGAGGGATTAGTAATGATGACGAGGGCGGGAGACATTGACCCGGGTTTACATTTTTATTTAAATCAACAATATTCTTTAAGCGAACAAGAAATTAATAATTTATTAAATCAAGAATCAGGCATTAAGGGTTTAACCGGTTTTGATAATTTTTTAAAACTTTTATCGGCTGTTAAAAGAAAAGACAAACTTGCCAGACTGGGCTTTGATATTTTTGTTTATCGTTTACAAAAATATATCGGCGCTTATCTTGGTATTTTGGGAAAAGTTCAAGCTATTGTTTTTACCGGCGCGATTGGCGCCGGAAACCCTTATACCCGTCAGAACGTCTGCCAAGATTTATTATTATCCAAATCAATAAAAATTTTAGCGATTCCAACCGACGAAGAATTGGCCATTGCGCAAAAATGTTTAAACTTCAAAAACTTTTTTGATAAATAGAAAGTCAACAGAAAAAATTATAAAGTAATAATTTTAAAAGCGTCCCTTGCGAGACGCTTTTAGTTTTTAGTCGTAATTACGGCTTAAGAAGTTCACGGAAATTAATCGTTATGTTGTCTTTCATTCCAATGCTGGTTTGGGAATGTTCTCCGTGTCCGTTTTGATTTTGTGGCTCGTGCCCGCCAATGCCGGCAAAGTCATCCTGTTGAACTAATGTTTTTTTGACGCCGTTCATGAAATCATTCATTGTTGAACCGTAATTAAAATCGACATGGATTTTTTCGTTCATATTATCACCTCCTTTCCTATAATTTATTTTATAACAAAAGAAAATAATACAAGACTGAGAGTTAATAAATTGACTTAGAAGTTATCCACAGGTAGAGAGTTGCACTGTGGGAGAAAATGGTTTATAATACTTTTGTCGTGGACAATTGTGGATAAAAGTGGGGATAAGTGAGAAGAATAGTGGATAACTTCAAATGCCTAAATTATGATAATTTATCTAAAAATTTAAACAGATATGTTTATCGGTGAATATCACTACAATATAGATAATAAAAATCGGCTGAATTTGCCGGTTAAATTTAGAACAGAATTAACAAAGGGCGCGGTAGTGACCAGAGGTTTGGATGCGTGCCTTTTTTTGTTTCCCAAAAAGGAATGGGAAAAATTAGCCGTTAAATTATCTGAAATGCCAATTAGTCAATCAAAGCCAAGAACGATCGCTCGTTTAATGTTGGCCGGAGCCATGGACGCAGACCCTGATAAGCAGGGGAGAATTAATTTGCCGGATTATCTTAAACAATATGCTCAAATAGGCAAAAAAGTGGTAGTTGCTGGATTATATAATCGAATAGAAATTTGGGATGAAGAAAAATGGGAAAAATATAAAAAAGAATCAGAACAAGATAGTTCGGAAATAGCAGAAGCTTTAGGTGGATTAGGCGTTTAAATATGCACGTTCCAGTTCTTTTAAAAGAAACAGTAGAATACCTTAATCCCGAGGGAAATAAAAATTTTATTGATTGCACTGCCGGAGCCGGCGGACATAGTTTGGAGATTTTAGGAAACATTAATCAAGGAAGAATTCTGTCTATAGATGCGAATCCTTTAGCTGTTCAGAAATTAAAAGAGAGAATTATTGATTCTAAAATTAATTTCGTTTGTGGAAATTTTTCTAATCTAAAAGAGCTTGTTAAAAAAAATAATTTTTATCCGGTTGATGGAATTCTTTTTGACCTCGGCTTATCGTCAGAGCTTTTAGAAGAGAGCGGGCTGGGGTTCAGTTTTATGCGACAAGAGAAATTGGACATGAGGTTTAATCCTGAAGTTCAAACCGTAACCGCGACCGAGATAGTAAATCATTTTTCAAAAGACGACTTGACAAAAGTTTTTAAAAATTACGGAGGAGAAAGATTTTATAAGAGAATTGCCGAAAAGATAGTTTGGGAAAGACAAAAACAAGAGATAATTTTTTCCAGTCAACTGGTCGACATCGTTAAAGAATCATTAGGAAGATATTTTCACATTAAAAGTTTAGCCAGAGTTTTTCAAGCTTTAAGAATTTGCGTCAATAAAGAATTGGAAGCATTAGAAGAAGGATTAAGCTCGGCCTTAGAAATTTTAGCGCCAAAAGGGCGGTTAGTAGTTATCAGCTACCATTCGTTAGAAGACAAAATAGTCAAAAATTTTTTTAGAGAGCAGAAGCAAAGATTAAATATTTTAACAAAAAAACCAATCGTTCCAAGTAATGTAGAAATTGGTAAAAATAAGAAATCAAGAAGCGCCAAACTAAGAGCGGCGGAAGTAAAATAAAAATATGACACTTATTCAAAAAATTTCAAAATCAAATTTAGTAAAAAAAATTAAGACTAATATTTTTTTATTAAATTGTTCAGGTTTGTTTTTACTGTTGGCAATTTTTTCTGTTTGTGTGTGGCAGGCTAATATTAGCGCTTCTCATTATTTTAAAATTAAGGAGTTAAAAAATGAGTTAAAATCAATCACGGTTGAAAATGAATATTTAAACAAGAAGACCGCTGAGATGAGTTCAATTGCTTATTTTGAAGCGAATTATAAAAATTTAGAAATGGTGAAAGTCGATCAATTTGATTATTTAATCCCAGCTACCGGATCATTGGCCCAAAAATAATTGGTTCGGCTAAAATATTTATGCAAATCCGCCTAAAAATAATTATTGGGATTATCTTTGTCTTTGGTATTCTAATTATTGGTCGGCTTTTTGAATTACAGGTTTTGCATCACAATTTTTTGGGCTCAGCTGTTTATGTTGAAAAAAAAACAGAAAGTTTAGTCCCGGCTAAGCGGGGCAAGATTTTTATTAAGGATGACGGAAAGTTATATCCAATCGCCATTAACGAAAATACTTATAATCTAATCATTTCTCCGGCAGAAATTATTCGTTCAGAAATAAGCCCGGACGAGTGGCTTGATAAAATATCGCCCTACCTTGACTTGGGTTTGGAAAAGTCTCCTCAGCAACAAGGACAAAAAATAATAGTTGCGGAAGAGAATCAAAAAAATCAAAAACTGCAAGAGGTTTTGAGAAAGGTTTATCAAAAAAAAGATTTTTATGAAATTTTAAAAAAAAGGATTAGTGCGGAAGAAATGAGAGAAATTGAAAATCTTAAATTAGCCGGTGTTAATTTTGAAGTCGTGCCCCAACGTTATTATCCAGAAGGAGAAATTTTCAGTCAATTAGTCGGGTTTGTAAGTTTGCCAAA
Source organism: uncultured Gammaproteobacteria bacterium (assembly GCA_964576065.1). Classification (GTDB taxonomy): domain Bacteria; phylum Patescibacteriota; class Patescibacteriia; order UBA2591; family UBA6264; genus CAZNTW01. The sequence continues at coordinate 5,753 of CAZNTW010000015.1, read as the reverse complement.
AAATTGCGATTCGTCCCAGTGTTCTCAAGAGAATGGTCAATATGGTTTGGAGGAATTTTTTAACCAAGAACTATCTGGTCAATCGGGTTTGGTTAGTAATAGTTCTTCGGAAGACTCTTTGTCTTCAAACCAAAACGTTATAAAAGAAGTAGAAGACGGCATTGATTTGGTTTTGACGGTTGATCGATCAATTCAGTTTTTTATATGTAAGACATTGGAAGGTGCTTTAAAAGAATATCAGGCTTCGGCCGGCACGATAATTGTTTTAGACTCGAAAACAAGCGCTGTTTTGGCTTTTTGTAATAAACCGGACTTTAATCCAAACAAATATTACGACGTCGACAACGTTTCTTTGTTTAAAAATTCCGGAATTGATTCTGTTTATGAGCCCGGTTCAATTTTTAAAGTGATTACTTTAGCCAGCACTTTTGATGCGGGAAAAATTACTCCTCAGACTACTTACTACGATTATGGTTATGTTAATTTAGACGGAAAAACAATTCGTAACGCCAATGATCGTTCTTACGGAACACAAACAATGAGCGTTGTTTTAGAGAAATCAATTAACACCGGAGCTATTTTTGCCGCCCAATCGTTAGGTCGATCATATTTTAGAAACTATTTAAAAAAATTCGGCTTTGGGGGTTTGACCGGTATAGAATTGATCGGCGAAGCGGCGGGAAATATAGATAACCTAGACAAGAAACAAGAAATTTATTTAGCTACGGCTTCATTTGGGCAAGGGATAAGTGTAACGCCGATTCAAATGATTAACGCTATAGCGGCCATTGCCAATCAGGGCAAATTAATGAAGCCTTATGTGGTAGACTCTTTTATCAAGAATGGAGAAATCATTCATCATCAACCAGAGTTTATTCGTCAAGTTGTTTCTCCGTCAACCGCCAATACTATTAATTCAATAATGGTTTCTACTTGCGAGGGTGGTTACGGACAGAGAGCTAAGGTTAAAAATTATTACGTCGCGGGGAAAACCGGTACAGCACAAGTGCCCAGAAGTAATGGCGGTTATTCAGACGAAGTTATACATTCTTTTGTTGGATTTGCCCCGGCCACTGATCCGAAATTTGTTGTTTTGGTGAAATTAGATAATCCTCAAAAAGAAAAATTTGCCGATTCAACGGCCGCGCCGATTTTCAGCTTGGTTACAGAACATATCTTAAACTATTATAACATTCCGCCGGACAAATAGGGAATTTTGAATTTAGAACATGGAATTTGGAATTTAGAATAGAATAATAGAAAAAGAATGGAAACGGAAAAACATTAGAACGTCAGAACATTAGAACAGAAGAATATAAAAACATGAAAACGATAGAGCGCGCTAAAAATTCCAAAGTTCAATCACCGAATTCCAAACAAATTTTAATCCGCTCCGCCATCCGCCAACTGGCGGAGGCGGATGGCGGACGAAATCTAAAATTCTAAACAGATATTAATTGATTTAAAAACGATAAATTTTAAGTGCCAAATAGAGAACAGGGGATTGGAATTGGGATTTGATATATTTATTATTTGAAATTTGTTATTTGGATTTTATATTTTTATATTTATGTTTTTAAAATTTTTACAAAAAATATTGGCTTATTTGGCAAAAATAACAGTTAGAAGATATAAACCGTTGATTATTGGTATAACTGGTAGCGTTGGCAAATCGTCTACGCGCGAAGCCATTGCTCTTGTCCTGAAAGATAAATTCAAAATCAGACAAAGCGCGAAAAATTATAATAATGAAATAGGCGTGCCTTTGACTATTTTAGGATTACCGTCGCCGGAAGGTAGTGTGATTGGTTGGTTTGGCGTGATTTTTTTAGCGCTGATAAAAATAATTTTTAAAGCAAAATCGTATCCTGATATTTTAATTTTGGAAATGGCCGCCGATAGGCCTGGCGACATAGAATATTTGACAAAAATTGTTTCTTGTAAAATTGGCGTTCTAACCGCAGTTAACGTAGCTCATATAGAGTTTTTTAAGAACATAGAGAATATTTTAAAGGAAAAACAAACCCTTATCACGTCTTTACCCTTTGATGGGTGGGCGGTTTTGAATTATGACGACGAAAGAACAAAGAGTTTATACAAAAAAACAGCAGCTAAGGTTATAACTTTTGGTTTTTCTGAAGGAGCTGACTTGAGAGCCATAGGTTTGGAGATTGATCAAGAACTTAGCGAAAATGGATTAGAGATCAATGGTTTACGTTTTAAAATGAGCTATCAGGGTAACGTGGTGCCGGTTTTTTTGCCGAAAACAATTGGTTTTAGTCAAGTTTATTCAGCTTTATCCGCTTTAGCCGTGGCAATAGCCCTAGGTCAGAATTTAATAGACACCATTTTTTATTTAAATAATTATAAACCATTGTCTGGAAGAATGTCTTTAATTCGGGGTATAAAAAATAGTTTGATTATAGACGATACTTATAATTCATCGCCAGAAGCGGTTAAATCAGCTTTAGATACAATAGAAAAGATAAAAATAAACCAGCATAATAATAAGTGGCTGGTTTTGGGAGATATGTTGGAATTGGGTGAAATTAGCCAGAAAGCTCATTATGAAATTGGGAAGAAGGTTGCTCAATCTAATTCAAATTTTTTAATAGTTGTCGGTTCTGAATCGCAGAATATAGCTAAGGGCGCCAGAGATGGCGGATTTAATTCTGAGAATATTTTAAGTTTTAGTAATATTTTGGGCGTGGAAGAATTTTTAAACAATCGAATCAAGTCGGGTGATTTGATTTTAGTTAAGGGTTCTCAGGGGATGAGAATGGAAAGGATTGTTAAGGATTTAATGGAAAGTCCGCGTTTGGCAAAAAAATATCTAGTTAGGCAAAATCGTCGCTGGCTGAAGAAATAGAGTATGGGTATTTGGGGATTGGGTAATTGGGATTATATAAAGATGGGCTGGGTAATTGTGAATTGGAGATTGGATTTTATTAGTCGTTTAGGGTCCTGAACTGGTTGGCGAAAGGGTTTAAAATTTATTAGAAATTAGACATTTTGGAGATTACTATTTACCAATTACTATTTACAATTTACTATCTATAGTTCTTTTATCATATACGTATTTTTCAGCTTATAACCAAGAGAGCGATAATATTGGCGGACGCCGACACCGGCGATAACCGCTATTTTTTTATAATTATTTTTTTTAGTGATATCTTCAGCTTTAGTCATTAATCTTTTTCCAAGACCAAGATGTTGAATTGCTTTTTTGTTTCTTTGATTAATTTCTATCAGTTGGCCATAGGTGTGAATTTCGCGAACGAGAGAGGCTTTGTTAAGTGTTTTTATAAAGTTATTTTTTACAAAAGGAAGTCGCAATCTTAGAAAAGCTGCGATTTTATTTTTTTTAACATCTTCAAAAGATAAAAATATTTCTTTTCCATTGGATGCGAGATATTCTCTTTGAACGAGTTTCAGATTTTCAATCTTTATTTTTTCTCCTTTAATTTCGCGACAACGAATACATTGACAAGATTGTCCGGATTTTTTCATTTTTTTTTGTACCAACTCTCTTAGGTTGGAAATTTTGTTTCCGCCCTGAATCTGCCAAGCCGGAATATCGCGAATTAAGCGGTTAATTCTAATATAAGGAGGAACAATCAATTTTATTTTTATTAAAAGATTAGTTAATCGTTTATTTCCATAAGGTTTATATTTTTTTTCTTTAAACAATTTATACAACATTGAACCCTTGGTTACCACACAGGGATAAATTTTAATCATATCCGGCTGATAGTCTTGTTTGGTAAAAACTTCTTTGAATTTTTTAAAATCTTTTTTAGGCGAGGAGCCGTAAAGACCGGGCATTAGGTGATAACAGATTTTAAAACCGGCGTTTTTCAAAAATTCAGTGGCTTTAATAATTTCCTTAATTCCGTGCCCGCGTTTATTTTTTTCTAAAATTTTATCGTCGGTTATTTGAATTCCCAACTCCACCCGAGTGCAACCCAATTCTCGCATCCTTTTTATTTCCTTTGGGTCAATATAATCAGGCCTTGTTTCTAAAGTAAGACCAATAATTCTATGTTTGGCCGTCTCGTTGATTTTTTGTAAATCACTTAGATTTTTATTTTTTATTTTTGATTTTTTATTTTTTATTCTTATGTCGTTTGCCGCCTCAAAACATCTTTTAATAAACCAGGTTTGATATTTTTTTGGCAAATAAGACCAAGTGCCTCCAATTACGATCAGTTCTATTTTATCTGTCGGATGTCCGCCTTGTTCAAGCATTTCAATCCTTTTCTTAACCTGAAGAAAAGGATTATAATTAAGAGCCTTAGCCCTTTCTACCGCCGGTTCGCCCGATAAATAGCTTTTAGGAATGCCTTTTTCCAAGGGGCAATAAAGGCAATGTCCGGGACATGGCCATGGTTTAGTTAAAACAGCCACTACGGTTACTCCAGACAAGGAACGCACCGGTTTTTTTTTAAGTTTTTGTTCCAAAAAATCATTTATTTTTATTTTTTTGTCTCTTTTTAACATTTGATAAGATTTGAGAATATCGGTTGTAGATGCTGGCGGCATTTTTAATTCAGAAATAAATTTTTGTTTTATTTTTGTCCAATCGTCAAAATCAATTGGTTTTTGTTTAGCCAATTTTTTGACTAAAATGTTAATTTTGTCGGTTTGATTTCCGTCTTTGGTGGATATTTTTGTTTTGAATTTTTGTTTTCCCATTTTTATCTTTTATTTTATTCCAATCTCTTTTGCCTCCGCCAGAGACTGAAGATGAGTTCCAATTACCAATCTATTTTCATATTATAACAGAAATTTTGTTTTTTAAAAATAAAAGTACCGCTTTTTTAACGGTACTTTAAAACTCTCAAAAAAGTTGGCGGACCTGAAACGAGATAATTATATGTCTCGTTTGTCCATTCGGGCGCATTTATTACACGCCAATATAATTCTCCTTTTGCATCAACAGCAAGATAGTCAAAGGCTATCAAATATTTTTTTTGAAGATTAGAGGCGAAAAACCACTTTATGAATTCGCCGTCCTCAAATACGCCGTTGATTTGAATTTGAAGTCCAAGAAAATCAAGAATTTCTTGAGCTTCAACAGCACTTATCTCTTTACAGAGAAAGCTTGTGTCAGTCTTAGCGTTTTGTTTAAGATTGGCTAAGATCTGATCTTCAATCCACTCTCTCTCAAGAGCGGGATCTTCTTTCTCTTGCGCCAAAACCATTGTTATGCTGGCGTCGGTTTTGGCAACAAAATCTTTGGAGAGACTTTCGTTCTTTATCCATTTTCTTTTAAGAACGAAATTTTCTTTTTGTTCTTGCGCCATAACAATCGTTATGGCGATTAAGAGTAAGAAAATAATTCTCTTTTTCATTTTTTTCCTCCTTGTTTTTCTATTTATAATATTAACATAATTATTCCCTTTTATCAAGATGAATTTTCTGTTAGAATAAAGATTATGAAACGAGAGAAAATAAAAGAGATTTTGGAAAAGAATAAAAGCGATTGGAATGAATTGGCTCTTGGTTTTTCACAAACCAGACGCAACCTTTGGTTTGAATTTGAAGATTTTAAACCGTATACCAAAGAAGGGGATAAGATTTTGGATTTAGGCTGCGGTAATGGACGATTATACGAGTTGTTTAAAAATAAAAACATTGAATATATTGGCATTGATCAGTCAGAAGAATTGATTGAGATAGCCAGACTAAATTCCAAATTCCAAATTCCAAATTCCAAACAGAGTTTTATTGTCGGAGACGCGCTTAATCTA
>CAZNTW010000014.1:0-16554 GCA_964576065.1 uncultured Gammaproteobacteria bacterium | reverse complement strand
TCCTGCACGCGGCGTCGCTCCCTCAGCCTTTCGGCCATTGGGGAAGATTCTTGACTGCAGTCCCCCGTAGGAGATTGAGCAGTGTCTCAGTCTCAATGGGGCGGGTCGTGCTCTCACACCCGCTACCCGTCATCGGCTTGGTGGGCCATTACCTCACCAACTACCTGATAGGACATAAGTTCCTCAAAAAGCGCGGTTGCCCGCTTTAGTTACAAAACTTGTGTTTTGCAACCACATGGAATATTAGTCCGTCTTTCGACGGATTATCCTCCGCTTTTCGGCAGATTACTAATGTGTTACTCTCCCGTTTGCCACTCGCCTCGCGCTTCGCGCGAGAAAATCCCAAATCCCAAATCCCAAATAACAAACAATATCTAAACCTTAATAACTAATCTCAAAATCGTTTTAAATTTGTTTGTCCGTTAGCTAACGGATTGGTGCTTGGTGTTTTGAATTTCCTTGTGCGAAGTACAAGACTCGTTCGACTTGCATGCCTTAAACACGCCGCCAGCGTTCATCCTGAGCCAGGATCAAACTCTCTTAAAAATTATTAAGAAAAAAATAAATTTTATTTTACCGTCTCTTAATAATTTGAGATATTTGATTTTATTGGCTATTTCTCTGTCTTCACTAAACTCTCTATTTAATTTTGAATCATTTAATTTTAAAGAGCTGGTTAAAATAAAATACGGGATCAACAACCCCGCTATATTTTATTACCTAAAATACCATAGATTGTTGGCCATTAGAATTACATTTGGTTTGAAAAATTAATTCCTTTATTTTAACTACCGATAGAAAGTATAATTGTCTTAAAATATATGTCAACCCCTTCTTCTGTGGAAAAATTCTTTTTATTTTTTGCCGTTGGCTCTCGTTAATAACCGAGCAAGAAATATTTTGCCGATTATTTTTTCAATCTTTATTGGTTTAACCTAGTTATATGGTTTTTTCTCCACTCTTTAATTTTTTTATGATTGCCACTCAAAAGAATCTTGGGCACAGTTATTTTTTTTACTCTGTTATTTTTATCTCTTATAACTAATTTTTCCGGTCGAGTATATTGAGGATATTCATAATTTTCGTTCCTAAAATTTTTTTCTTGTTTCAGGGAAAAACTTTCTTCCTCTAACGATTCCTTAGCAATAACTCCGGGAATTAAACGGGTGACGACGTCAACTACGATCATGGCTGGAATTTCTCCGCCAGTTAAAATATAATCTCCAATTGAAATTTCTTCATCGGCTAATTTTTCCGCGACCCTTTCATCAACACCCTCATATCTCCCACAGATCATAATTAATCCGTCTAATCTTGATAATTTTTTTGCCATTTTCTGATCGAATTTTTTTCCCTTTGGCGAAAATAAAATAATTTTAGTTTTGGGCTTCAAGATTGATTTTGTTATAGTTTTAACGGCTTTAAAAATTGGCTCAGCCATCATTATCATTCCCGGACCTCCGCCATAAGGACGCTCGTCCACTGTTTTCCTTTTGTCCACAGTCCAGTCTCTTAAATTATGGATTTTAATTTTTATTAATTTCTTTTTTTGAGCGCGATTAAGTATGGAAACGTTAAAATAACGGTCAAAAACAGACGGAAAAATTGAAATAATATCAAACTTAATCATATTTAAACAAGATAACAGCAAAAATCGTCGCCCAAAAGCAACGATTTTTGCCACCCTGATTGGGTTCTCTGTTAAATTTCGCGAAACGATAATTTCGTCAAAAACGAAATTATTTAACAGAATTAATTTTATAATTTTAATTCTTCTTCGGCGCTTGAATCTCTACTCTCGCTTCTTCTGGTAGAACCCTCTGGTTCTTCAATTTTTAAATTGACTCTGGCGTTATTGCGCAAACCGACGATTCTCAAAAGACTTCTGATTGAACGAGCTGTTGAGCCCTGGCGACCGATGACTTGACCCATGTCTTCTGGGTGAATTCTTAGTGATAACAAAACTCCCATTTCATCAACGTTTCTCACGACTTTAACGTCTTCTGGGTGCAACACCAACGCTTTAATGATATTTTCTAAGAATTCCTGATCTTTGTGTTTCTCTGCCATAAGCTTTTATCTAAAACATATTAAATAATTTTTCAATCTCTCAGTTCCGACCTTTCTCTGGAAACTGAGAAAAACTTTAACAATACTTTATATAAAAATGTTAACAAAAACCGCTTCTCTGTCAAGACTTTACGCTGTCGCCGGGGTTTCTGTTTTTTCCTGCGTCTTTTCCTTGTTTGAACTAATCTTAGCCACTTTGACTTTCTTCCCTATAATAATGCCACGTTTAATCAGTAAATTACGAACCGTTCCACTGGGCTGAACGCCTTGTTTCAACCAATATTTGATTCTTTCTTCTTTAAAAGAGTATTTCTTGGTTAATGGATTAAAAAAACCAAGGTCTTCTAAAAAATCACCCCATGGATCTTTTGCTTTTTCTAATAAAACTAAGCGAAAAAATGCCTGATTTTTTTTGCCTTTACGAGTCATTTTGATAACCAACATACTTTAACTGATTGATTAATTGTTTAGTTTGATTTTTGCGAGCCTGATTTGATAAATAATCAAGCAAATATATTTTAGCATGATTTTTTAAAAAAGCAACTCAATTCTGAAATTATACGCCAAACAAAAACTGTTCTTTGTTTAATTATAATTATTCAAAAACCAATAACAATCTTGCTGTCTTATCTTTAATCACCAGTTTGGCGCTTTGATATCTGTCGCTTTGATATAAAAAATTAAAATATTTGTCCAATTCTTTATTAATGGCTTTTTCCACCCATTTTGACGGCACCCTAAAGCCGTACCATTTAGCCGATATTACCTTAATCCCGACCTTATTTTCCAGGGGTTGGGCTTCAAAATAAATTTTACCCCTTAGTATTCTGTTGAAAACCGCCTGAAATTTAAAAAATTTGTCGTTTAAAATTATTTTAAAGTCTTTGGCAAGCGGATTTTTAAGTTTTTTACTCTCTCCGTTAAATAAAAAATTCGCTTCTTTTTCGGTCAAAGAAAAATAATCTTTATCAGTTATAACTAAGTCAATATTTTGCTTTTCAAAAGACTCTTGCCACTTTTTAACTTTTATCGCCATTTCCACGCTTTCTGCTTTGACGATTGTAGGCAAAAAAAGGAAAACAGCTAAAATAAATATTTTTTTTAACATATTTTAACGTTAAGTATCTGTTATTCTAAAACCAATTTTTCAAAAAAAGCTGATTGTTTATTTAAATCAAATTTTCCTCTCTTTTCTTATTTCTTGAAAAATTTCTAAAATATCCCCTTCTTGAATCTCAGGAGCTCCGCTGACCTTGATTCCGTATTCCATTCCTGATTTTGCCTCGTTCACATCTTTTTTGTTGACTTGCAGCTGAATAATTTTCCCTTCGCCTTTTAATTCCGCTTCCTTTTGACTCCCGTCTGTTTTCTCTGCTTTTTGCCAAACTCTGACAATGGCGTTATTTATAATTTTGCCGTCCGTCACTCTCGCCCCCAAAATAATAATTTTCCCGCTTTTCTGAAAAATTTTCAAAACCTCGGCTCGTCCTTGTTTTGTTTCTATAATTTCCGGCAAAAGAAGATTGTTTATTTCTTGCTTCAGGTCTTGAATTATGTCGTAAATGATATAATAAACATTTATTTTTAAATTAAACTCTGTTGCCAATTGCTTGGCGGCCGGATTTATCGCAGTATTAAAACTCACTAACCAAGCTCCTGTGCTTTTGGCTAAATCAACGTCTGATTCTGTTAAATTCCCCAATCCGCTTTTTATAATTTTAACCTCCACTTCAACGTTGTCCATTTTTTCCAAGGATTTTGAAACTGCCTCCAAAGAACCCAAAACATCGGTTCTTAAAATAATACTAATTCGTTCTCGATTATTTTTTTTAGACGATTGAACGGATTTCTCTGTATTATTTTTATTAAAATCTTGGTCAACCAACGGTTTCTCTTTAAATGAATCTATTTGTTTAATTTTTTTCTTAAAATCTTTTTTACTATCAACCACCTCTACTAAATCGCCGACCTGCATCAAACCTTTAAGCCCAAAAATTTGAACCGGCAAGCCAGCCTCTGTTTTATCAATTGACTCTCCCTTTTCGTTTTTGATTGATCTTAATCGGCCATAGCTGTTGCCAATAATTACATTGTCGCCCTTATTTAAGACGCCGTTATAAACTATTACTGTTGCCACTGGACCAACGCCAAGGTCTAATTTTGATTCAATTACCACGCCAACCAATTGTCCTTTTAAATTTGTTAATAATCTCTGTTTTTCCATCTCCATCATTAAGGTTATGGTTTCTAATAAATTATCAATGCCTTGTTTTGTTTTGGTTGAAACCGGAATACAAATAACATTGCCGCCCCAATCTTCCGGAATCAAATTAATTTCTGCCAATTCTTTTTTTATTTTTTCCACATTGGCCTCAGGTTTATCAATTTTATTGATAGCCACAATAAAGGGTATTTTCTCTCCTTGAATAACCTTAATTGATTCTAATGTTTGCGGTTGAATTTTATCGTCAGCAGCAATAACCAAAATAGCCATATCCGCCACTTCGCCTCCCAGAGCTCTCATTATTTGAAAAGCTTCGTGTCCGGGCGTATCAACAAAAGTAATATTGCAATTCTTTTTTTTAACACTGTAAGCCCCGATGTGCTGAGTAATCCCTCCTTTTTCGCTCTCCACTATTTGACTTTCCCTGATGGCGTCAAGAATGGAACTTTTTCCGTGGTCAACGTGTCCGATTATTACCACCACAGGTGGACGATAAAAACATTCTTTATTGCCCTCCTGAATTAATACTTCTTTCATTTTTTCTTTTAATAAAATACTTCTTTCCTCTGTTTCGGCTTCTCCTAAGTTTGGTTTGAATCCCAAACTTTCCGCCACAATTGCCGCGACTTCATAATCAAGGTTCTCGTTAACGTTTACTAAAACGCCGTTTTTAATCAATTCATTCATTACTTTTACAATTGATAAATTTATTTTCTTTGCTAAATCATATACCCTAATAACCGGAGGAAGAGTGATTGATTTGCTGTCTTTCTCTGTTTCTTTATCTTCGTCTATTTTTGTAATTTTGTCTTTGATTTTATTTAGAGATTTTTCTTTTTCTACTTTTGTCTTCCAACATTCTATAACCTTTCCCGCTTGTTTGTCTGGAATTTGTATCGCTCTTTGCCCAATATCAAAACCCAACTCCGGTAGAGCCTGTTTAAGCTCATTGGGGGTAATTTTCAGTCTTCTTGCTAATTCTGTTATGTTCATAATAAAAATTTAAAATTAAAATCTCAAAATGTAAAATATTTGTTATTCATTTTACCATACAAAATAAATTTCTAATGCTCTAATTTTTTTATTCTGTCGGTATGACGGTTCCCACGCCAATTCCTTCTAAAATTTCTGTTTTTTCTATTTCTTTCCCCACCAACCAAACCTCAGGCCAAGGACGATAGTGGCTCCGCCAAATTTCTTCTCTTGTAATTCCATTGGGGAACGTGATAATATTTTTAAATTCCGCATCGGCTCCAGGGTGAGCTGATTCTATTCTTTTTTTCTCACCAAATAAAAGCTCTGTGGTTTCAATAAATTTTGGCGCGGGCGGATTAACAACATTAAAAATTTTAGGGCTGCTGGTTTCCACTTTACGCCCATCCGGCGTTCCATAAAATCTAAAAATTAATTTATTCCCTTCGATTTTGGTTTGTAATAGCAAATGATGTCCGGTATCGTTAATAAATTTCAAATCTGGGTTAGGATCATAAATAGTGGCATCGGTTCCGGCCGGTTCGTAGTAAACAACCCTATAAGAATGGGGAGATCTTTCAACTACAGGGAGCCCGGCATTAATGGCTAACCTGAACATCGTTGTTCCTATTTGACACAATCCGCCACCAAATTCAGGCACGGTCCGATCTCCTTTTATTACCAATTCCTGAAGAAATCCGGCCTTCTCGTTAACAGGCCCAATAGTTTTAATTAACGAGAATTCTTCATCTGGTTTAATTAAAACTCCGTGGAGTTTTTCAGAACCGACCTTAATGTTTATTTTTCTGTTTTTTGGACTGCCTAAAAAATCAGAAATCCCTTCACCAACCAATTCCTTTATTCCCAAACTCTCTATATTGTCCATTAAAGGAAGTGGTTCGACTGTATCAACCACTAAAAAAATTTCTTTGTTTTTGTTTAAAATTTCTTTAATAATTGACTTATAGCTCCGTTCTTGATCTAAAATTAATCCCACCTGACTGATTTGAAATTCAACAACCCGATCATTTTTTATTTCTAACTTTGAAGGAACAGGGTTTATGTCTATTTTCTCGCTTATATTTTGTAAAAATTCTTTTACTCTCTCTTCGTTTATCCCCAAAACGACGCTATTATCTTGCCCTTTTCTTAATTCTAACCACCCGCCAACCTCCAATGGACTAATTGCCCATTTTTTATCTTGATAAATCAAAACAAAAGGAGCTGTTTTAAAAATTTCTTGAGCCGAGGAAAAGACCTCTTCTGATTCTTCGATTGTTATTTGGGGCACTTGAATTATAACCGGCACTTCTATTTTTTCATTTTTAAATACTTTAAGGTTTTTTTGAAATTGCGCCAAAGCTAATTCATAATCTAAAATAAACCCGTTCTCTTCTTTCGATAAAGCCAGTCCTTGGCTGGAAACCAAAAAACCGGCGTTTTTCCCAGGGTTTTCTAAATCAGTAAAACTACTTTTAATCGTTTGGCTGATTTCTTGATTATTTATTTCAAAAATTAATTCAACGTTGCGATGTTTTATTAAAGCCGAACAAACGTTAACCACCCGACGAAAAATATTGCCTTCGCGCCCAAACTGAAGCGCGCGCTTAATTGTTTCTTTGGTGTCAAAATAAACCGTTCTCCTGCTTAAATCAGGATCTCCCAAGGCTATCAGTTGCGATTGAACGGTAATTTCTTTTTTTCCTTTATCTGTTTCGGCGAAAAAATTAAATCCGTCTTTTTCCGTTTTTTCAATAGATTCTTTTAATAACATTTCCGCTTCGTTTTCTTTTAATCCGCCCAAATAAAGACTGTCACAATAAACTCCGGGATAAACTTTTAAAGAATAATACTGGAAAAAAGCAACCAAACAGCCACCGATAGCGCTAACTAATATCAAAAACGTTAAACTTAAATAAAACGCCAGCTTAGTTGTCTCTTCTCTCTTCTTAAACATATTTTCATTCTTGTATTTCTATTTCCTTGTTCTCTTCTTTAATTTTCGGCAATCGAATGGTTAAAATTCCGTTTTTTAATTCAGCCTTAACTGTTTCCGGCCTGATCGGACAGGGTAAAATAAGCGTACGAGAAAATTTTCCACAAAAACATTCTTGATAATAATACTGTCTCGTGTCGTTGGCGCTTTGTCTTTCTCCGCGAATAACAACTAAATCAGGTTCTACTGTAATATCAACATCTTTGGAGCTAATGCCAGCCATCACTGATTCTATTATTAAAAAATCCCCGCTTTCGTAAACATCTATTAAAATTTGCCCTTGCGCCTGATTAATAAGCCAATCTCTTTCCGGTTTTTTTTTCTCAGATTGTTCTTTATCTCGGGTATCTGATTTTTTAGACTTCTTTATTTTCTCTTTTTTCTCTTTCTTTTCTTTTTTCTCTTCATAAAAAACCTCCACCTCTTCTCCTTGTTTGTCCAAGACGCCTTCATCTAATCCCGAAATTTTTGACCAGAAACTTTTAGTCATAAAATATTAATAATTAATTTTAAGACGCCGACCCAGAATCAATAATGTTAATAACCGCTCGTTTTCATAGTGGCAACATTTACTCCACCATAAAAACGGCGAGCGTAAGCGTAATACTCGGACAACTGTCCTCCCAGGGCGTCAAAAACCTTTATTAATGGTTCAAGTGATTTGCCCGGCGCCGTAATTATTTCCGCTTTTTTATTATTATCAAAATCGGCAGTGGTAATTTTAACTCCTTGATAAAAATCTTTATTATAAGACAAGAATTGCAATCTTAACAAAACAAATTCCGCATTAAAAACCCTTACATAAGAAGATGCGCCAGAGGCAACACTAACAATAATCTCTTCTTTGCCATCGGCGTCAATATCTCCGGCCGCAACATTAACTCCGCCGGTAAAACTTTTATTAAAGGCGAAAAACTGCGACTTCTGATTTCCCTGCGCGTCAAAAACCCTTACATGCGGACCGCCACCCGCTCCCGCGCCAGTGATAATCTCGTCTTTGCCATCACCATCAACGTCTCCGGTTGCGACATTAACTCCGCCGGTAAATTTTGCCGGATAAACGGAAAATTCGTTTTTAATTTGTCCGTTCAAATCAAAAATTTTCACAACAGAATCCCCACCCCTAGCCGGACCAACAATAATCTCGCCCTTGCCATCACCATCAACGTCTCCGGCCGCGACATTAACTCCGCCGGTAAAACTTTTATTAAAGGCGAAAAATCCGCCTTTGGGTTGTCCAAATAAATCAAAAATTCTTACATGCGGACCGCCACCCGCTCCCGCGCCAGTGATAATCTCGTCTTTGCCATCACCATCAACGTCTCCGGTTGCGACATTAACTCCGCCGGTAAATTTTTCGTTATAAGCAAAAAATCCACTTACCGCCAAACCAGCTGAATCAAACACTCTTATATGCGGACCGCCACCCGCTCCCGCAGCGGTGACAATATAATAAGATTGACCTCCGCCCAATTGATTATAGGCTTTTGCCACTGATTGATATGTATCAATGCGTCCTCGCCCCATCTTTCCTGAAAAATTAGGATTTAGAGAATCTGTTTCTTTTGCTTGGTTTAAAATAAAATCTTGAACTTGTTTATTGCTAAACAGGGGATTAATAGACCAAATCAAAGCTGCTGTGCCAGAAACTATCGGCGCGGCAATTGAAGTGCCTGACCAATATCCGCCATAATATTCTTTAAATTCGTAATTTGGATTATAAACCATCGGGCCATAAATGCGAGTTCCGGGAGCGGAAACATCTACACACGCAGAACCATAGTCAGAAAAAACCGCTTTTTTATCATCTTTGTCAGTAGCCGCCACTCCGATAATAAAATTTTCCTCATCTTCATCAAGACAAATAGGATAATTTGGGTTTTCATCTAAATCTACCGGCAAGCCGATTGTCTCGTTGCCAGCCGCCGCCACAATAATCGTCCCTTTTTGCCAAACCTGTTTTAACGCCTCAGATAAAAAATAACTTTTACTAGTACCAACAAAACTCAAATTAATAATCTTAGCTCCATTATCAACAGCGTATTTAACCGCTTGAATCACATCTTCAACACTACCGGTACCTTCGCTATTAAGAACCCTGAGTGGCATAATTTTCGTTTGCCAGGCCACCCCAATCACCCCCTCGGAATTATCGCCGACACTAGCCGCGATTCCGGCCACTAATGTTCCGTGATGTATTCCTCCTTCGTTATATGTTTCGTCAAATTTCGGTTTTGGATCAGGAACCTCTCTGACAAAATCCCAGCCATTAACGTCATCAATATATCCATTATTATCATTATCAATTCCGTCGGCCTTAATTTCCTTACTATTTACCCAAATATTTTTATTTAAATCAGGATGATTGATATCAACTCCCGTATCCAGAATAGCGATTATTATATCTTCGTTTCCTCCTTTAACCAAATCCCAAGCTTGGGTGGCTCCGATTTTATTTAAATACCACTGTTCATCGTAATAGGTATCGTTCGGCAAATAAGAAATTTTAAATAAATAATTCGGCTCCGCCCATTCCACTTGGTCCATTTTTAAAATAATTTTCTGCCATTCGATTAAATTATTGTCTTGCAGCTTTATTTTATAAATCTTGTCCGATTGTTTTAATTTAATTAAAATTTCTTGCGGCGCGAATTCTTGCAAGGCCGAGGCTTTTGACTCTTTTAAAAATAAAAAATTAGTCATTCCGAAAATTATGAATGCTAATAAAAAAATACTTGCTATTTTCCTACCCTTTTTTAAGGACATTACTTTTAAATATTATCTCCAATAATTAATGGAACAAAAACGAATCCAGGAAAACTTTTTCTTTTATATTCATTTTTTGCTATTTTTTCAACTAAAACTACACTTTGAAAATCAACTCCTTCGGGGATAATCATTTTTCCTCCGATTGCCAATTGTTCTAATAACTGTTCCGGGATTTGATTGGTGGCAGCCCCAACGTGAATTCGGTCAAATGGCGCGTATTTCGACAACCCCTTACTGCCATCGCCGGAAACGAAAATCGCCCGACCAGAATCAACAAAACCATATTTATTTGCGTTGTTTTCACCAAAATCCTTTAATTCAGAAATTCTTTCTACTCCAAAGACTTTCCCGTTCTTGCCGACAATTTCAGCAAGAATGGCCGTGGTCCATCCTGAGCCGGAACCGATATCTAAAATTTTCTGATCTAATCCCGGTTCCAACAGCTCAAACATAAAAGCCACTGTTAACGGCTGAGAAATGGTCTGTT
The DNA here is from genome assembly GCA_964576065.1 of uncultured Gammaproteobacteria bacterium. Taxonomy (GTDB): domain Bacteria; phylum Patescibacteriota; class Patescibacteriia; order UBA2591; family UBA6264; genus CAZNTW01. The sequence continues at coordinate 6,036 of CAZNTW010000014.1, read as the reverse complement.
CATACCCTATTGAAAGAGGCTTATCTGTGTCAGATTCAGCAATCATTGAGGGTAAAATAAAATCCTGCCTTTTAATTTTCTTAAAAGCCTTGATAATTTCCGGAGTTTTTAAATAACCCTTATGAACAAGTCGATCTATTAAATCCATATTATATTTTTGAATTGATGTGTTATTTTTAATTTTTATATCAAAGTAAACGAACCAACCTGATCATCTTGAGCTTTAAATCTCATTAATCTTACGCCCTGAGTTGCTCTCCCGGCGGTCGGCACGCTTTTCATAGGCAATCTGATTACTTGTCCGTGGCGAGAAATCAATAACAAATCGCCGGTAGAAAGAGCTGAAATGTTCTTTTCGTTAAAAAACCAAGCCCCGATTATTTTTCCTGTTTTGGAATTAACTTTAGCGGTTTTTATCCCGGACCCGCCACGTCTTTGCAGACGATAACTTTTAATTAAAGACATTTTACCAAAACCATTTTCCGTAATAACTAATAATTTATCGTCGGGTGCCTTATTTTTTTGATAAATTATATCCATCCCAACAATTAAATCGGCGTTTTTTAAACGCATGCCTCTGACTCCGGCCGCGACTCGTCCCATTGGTCGCAAATCTTTTTCTTTAAACCTAACAGCTTTCCCTATTTGAGAGACTAAAACAATATCATCGTCTCCGCTGGTCGGCTTCACCCAATCTAAACTGTCTTCTTGTTTTAACTTGATAGCAATTAAGCCCGACCTTCTGACATTAATAAAATCTTCAAGTTTAATCTTTTTAATTAAACCCTTTTTTGTCACCATTACCAAATACTTATAACTGGTTAAATCAGAAACCGGCAAAAAGGCTGACACTTTTTCTTTGGCGTCTACCTCTAAAAAATTAACCAACGATTGCCCTTTGGACGCTCTTTGCGTTTGAGGAATGTCATAGGCTTTTAATTGAAACACTTTCCCGCGAGTGGTAAAAAATAAGACATCGGCATGAGTGGTGGTGGTAGTCAAGTGTTCTACTTGGTCTTCTTCTTTTATTTCTAAGCCACTTACTCCTTTTCCCCCTCTGGCCTGAGTTTTAAAAACTTCTGGAGAAAATCTTTTAATATAACCGTCGCGAGTAGTGGCAATAATCGTTGGTTCGTCAGGAATAAGATCTTCTTCTTTAAATTTTTCTATTTCTCCGCCCACAACCTGAGTTCTTCGTTCGTCGCCATATTTTTCTTTTAACCCTATCAGTTCTTTTTTTATTATATCCAAAATCATTTTGGCCTTAGCTAAAATTTCTTCTAATTCTTTCGCCTTTTGTATCTTTTCTTTTAACTCATCTTTTACTTTTTGGGTTTCTATATTAGCCAGCTGATGGAGTTTCATTTCTAAGATGGAATTAGCTTGAATTTCACTTAAATGGTATTTTACCATTAAATTCTTCTTGGCTTGTTCTCTGTCAGCTGAACTTTTGATTATTTTTATAATCGCGTCAATGTTATCGCCGGCGATTTTTAATCCTTCTAAGATATGAATTCTTTCTTTGGTTTTTACTAAATTATATTCGGCGCGACGACGAACAACAATTTTGCGGTGTTCAATATATTCTTCTAAAATATTTTTTAACCCTGATATTTTCGGCTGAATGCCACCAAAAAGAGAAACCATATTAACATGAAAAGTAAGTTGCAAATCAGTCAATTTAAAAAGGCGATTTAATATCTTTTGAGGATGTGTGCCCTTTTTTAATTCTATTAACACCCTTACTCCTTGTCTGTCCGATTCATCTCTAACGTCTTTTATGCCTTCTATTTTTTTATCCCTAACCAACTCAGCGATTCTTTGTAAAAGAGTCGCCTTATTAACTTGATAGGGTAATTCGTTAATGATGACGTTAAATTGTTCCTGCGTTTTCTCCACAATTTCCGTTTTAGCTCTAACAACAATTGGACCTTTTCCAACCGCATAAACTTGTTTAATTTGATTAAGGTCAAAAATAAGTCCGCCGGTAGGAAAATCCGGTCCCTTAAAAAATTTAAAAAGTTCATCTATTTCTGTCTCAGGATTATCAATCAACTGATTGATCGAATTGCAAATTTCGTTTAAATTATGCGGAGGGATGTTGGTCGCCATACCAACGGCAATTCCCATTGATCCATTAAGCAAAAGATTCGGCAGTTTAGCCGGCAAAACAACCGGCTCTTTGTTAGTTCCGTCATAATTAGGAATAAAATCAACTGTTCCCTGGTCTAAGTCGGATAATAATTCTTCAGCTATCGGAGCCAAGCGACACTCAGTATATCTCATTGCCGCTGGTTCGTCTTCCAATGACCCCCAGTTGCCCTGCCCATCTATTAATGGATAGCGAAGGGAAAAATTCTGAGCCATTCTAACCATAGAATCATAAACAGCCGTGTCTCCGTGTGGATGGAATTTACCCAAAACTTCTCCGACAACCGTGGCTGATTTGCGATATTTAGCGCTCGGCTTTAATCCTATTTCCGACATTGCGTATAAAATACGCCGATGAACCGGTTTAAGCCCGTCGCGAATATCCGGCAAAGCGCGAGAAACAATAACGCTCATTGCGTATTCTAAATAAGAGCGACTTACTTCTTGCTCCAATTCAATGGGTTCAACGTGATCGTGCTTTATCGCGATTTCAGGCTGTCGCGCAAATTCCTCCTCTATGATCTGCTTTTCCCCGCCACCAGTCTGTATTTTTTTATTGGTAAATTTATTTTTCGATTTCTTGGGTTCTCTCATATTGTTCTAAAATTTTCCCTTTTAAATTAGTAATTTCTTCCTTATTTAAAATTCCTCCGTTGCCTATATTTATATTTTGCAACTTGATGGTTTGTTTAAAATTTTTAGCCAGTTCGCTGATTTTTAAAAACCCCTCTTTTAAAATATCCACGAAAGAATCTTCGCTTGTTCCCCGAAGATTCTCGTTCAAATTTATCAGCCAACCGATTAAAATAATAATAAAAACGACAAAAACCAAAGAAGATAGCAAAAATTTACTTTGCATAAAAATTATATTTTAGGCTCTAAAATAATAACTTTTGTTTCCTCTGATAAAATTTCTTTTTTTTGTATTGATAATTTCGGCATTACCTCGGGATTTTTAATTCCCATTTCCGCCAAAAACTTTTCTTTGGATTCTTGTTCGTTTTTTGTTTTTTCTTGTCCGCTGACAAATTGATAGCAACAAGGAATAACCAATTTCGGCTCAATCGAATTAATTAATTCTACGGCTTTTTTAGCCCCTAAAACATCTTTGCCTCCGACCGGAACAAATAAAATATCAATTCCATCCAACTTTTCCAATTCTTTGTCATTAAGAAGTCTGCTTATTTCTCCCAAAACACCGAACCGCAATCCGTCTACCTCAACCTGATAAATAATTTGTCTCCCTTTCTCGCCCAAAAGTCTTGTGCCGTAAATAAAAACGTTTTTTATTTCATATTCTCCCGGCACGCTAACCAAAAATGCTCCATCCTTAATATCTTTGCTAACTTGTTTTTCGTCATCTTTGTTAGTAAGAATTATTATATCAGCGGTCAAATTGGGTCCGCGCAATCCGATTCTTTTAGGACTGCACGGATCTATTAAAATACTTTTTTGCGCATCTTGAATCTTGAAACAGGATTGTCCGTACCAAGTAATAATCATATTTTTAAATTAATTTGTCTTTTAAAAAATTTTCAAAAAAATAATTTATATCAACCTATCTCTACCAACAATAATTTTTATTTTTTCTTTCGCCACCCCTATCATCGCAGGCGCCTTAACAATTTTTATTTGATCGACCTTAATTAAAATTTCTTGGTCATCTTTTTTCGCCCTTATTTTCAAATTTTTAACAAAAAACAAACTGTCTTTTTTTTCCTTTTTTTTAAAAAGCAAATAATTTTTCCCGGGCGATCCCATTAAAACTTCCAAATAATCATCTTTTGGGTTGCTGGCTAATCTTCTAATGTCTGGCTCGTCCGACCAAGAGCCGAATTGAAGTAAGTCCAAATTAATAATCTTAACTATTTTTGTTCTGCGGGGAATAATCTGATATTTATTGTCAACAGTCAAAATTGTTTTATGCGGATTAAACTCTATTGATGAAAAAAAACATTGATCATTGATTTTCCCTAAGCTTACTTGTTCCATACGGCGAGCCGAGATCACGTCGCAAGCATACTCATTAACGGGTAAACCTAAAATATTTGCCAAGCTTGAGTTTTCTTGAACGGGGATAAATCCCAAAACTCCACCGCTTCCGGCTATTGATAAGGCGGCTTGACAAAAAGTCTTATCGCCGCCCACCACCACAATTGTCGATGACTCTTTGTTTAAAATACCCTTAATTGTTTCTTCCACGCTTTTAAGAATTGATAGTTGATATTTTTTACCGCTAATATCCAAACTAGCTAATCGTGTTTCTATTCTGGAAACAATTTTTGAATATTTCTTTTCAGTCAGAAAAGAATCATAAATATAAAAGTACATAAATTAAAACTAAAAAATAATCGTTTTTGGAATTAAAACAACTAATTGCTAAAATCTTTAATTTTCGTTATCTTCATCGCTATCGTCGTCTTCCTCTTCTTCGTTTTTTCCTTTTTTCTCCTTGTAATTTTCCAATCCTTCCCCGCCAACGCGGCAACGACCATTAAGAATTGCGCCCTCTTCAATAGCCAAAACTCGGCAATTAATGTCGCCAAAAACTCTCGCGGTTGAAGCTAATTCTATTTTCTCAGCAACATCAAGGTTCCCTTTGATTTCACCGGCGATTGAAGAGTTTTTAGCCTTAAGGTTGGCTTCAATTGCTCCGCTCTCCCTAACGGCTACGTCGCTTTCCGTTTCCAACGAACCGATTAATTGACCCTTAACAATTACGTTGCCAACGGCGCTAAAAGTTCCCTCGACTCTTACCCCGGTGCCAATTATCGTTTCCGCTTCTTCTGGTCTTACTTTTGATGAATCTTTTCCTAACATAAGATAAAATTTATTTTTATTATTAATTATTAACTTTCTTTTTATAAATTACATAAATAATTATAACAAATTAAAGAAATTTGGTCAATCTCGGGAATTATTTAAAAAGATTGACAAAACCTTTATTTTGAGATATTTTTAAGTTACCGTTATTCAAAATATAAATATCATAAATAATATATGGAACAAAAACAGCTAGAAAATTCTCACGTAAAAAAGGGTTTAATAAAAACCGCCATTATAAGCGTATCTATTATAGTGGCCTTGGTTGTTTTACAAATTATCAACACTAAAACTGATTTTTTGTTGCGCGCTTTTGGCTTTTTAATAAAAAATTAGCGGGGTCTTAGTGATTTATAAAAACATTTTTTAGTTTGTCTTATTAAACAAACCGCATTTTAATTTATCGCGCCTAATGGACCTGGCGGATTTGGAAAAGCGAGCGTGTTATAATCTGTATATTTGCCATTTCAAAGTTTCAATATGTTATTGGATCAAATGGCGTTTTGTCGTTCCCAGGCTTTATTTTAGACAAAAAAAATAAGCCCCCATAGTTCAACGGATAGAACGAGGGACTCCTAAGCCCTAGATGCAGGTTCAATTCCTACTGGGGGCACCAGTCGTCGCCAAAATAGACGATTAAAATAAAAAATACCTGACACTTGTTTGAAATTTGGATTTTATAATTTTATTCCCGATCCCGTCTTCCAACTTCCAATTTTCAAATTAAAAGGGCCTGTAGTATAGCGGTAATACACGGCATTCGCATTGCTGAGACGGGAGTTCGATTCTCCCCAGGTCCACCAAAGTTTATTTACAGCGTAATTTGCTTCACTCGGGGCGACTAATTCAATATGGTGGTATTTGTTGAACGAAATCCGAACTTTTTTGACGAAAATTCAGACTGCGAATTTTGATTAAAACTTTTCCGCTCGGACGGGCCAAGAGCCCTCCTTTATTAAAACTACGGACGGATAAAAAGTGGTTTTGAGGGGGCCTGCCTGCGGGCAGGGAATTTTTGCCCGCCCTCGCTTTCGCCGCTTCTTTTTTCGCCGCCGCAATTTT
>CAZNTW010000013.1:0-17004 GCA_964576065.1 uncultured Gammaproteobacteria bacterium | reverse complement strand
TAAATAAAAGAAAACTTTTTAAAAGTTTTCTTGAATTCATTTGATAAGTTAAAAACTAAACCTGTTTTATCTTTTGAAAATATTTTAATCCGTTTTTATCTTTTCCGGCTTCTATAAAATCGGCAAAAATCCCAGGGATAATTTCTTTGATTTTTTCCAATAATTCGTCCATTATTTTGCGAATTTCCCAATGCGCAAATTGCGAAGTTCTCATTTCGAAAATATGCCGCCACTCGCGAAAATTAGCGGAAATAACAATTTGCGATTTAGTGCCAATCGGCAAAAATTGACGAGCATCTTCTGACAGCCAACCGGATTTTCTTAAGGCGCGATAAAATTTTTCATACTCTTGAAACATCTCTTCGGCCGACATTTTTCTACCGTCATCCAAATCAATTTTTACTGTTTCGTCGCAATGAGGAGGAATAACACATTTAAGCTCAAACTTATCCAAATCAGGGCCGTCTCCTTCGTGGACGTAATCAACATAACGAGTTGATTCCTGTGAAATAGCTGTTAATCTGTGACGAACCTGCTCGTGAGTAAAGCCACGAGAAAGATTATTAAATTGAACTGTCATATTGCTGTGCTCCAACACGCTTTCATGACCGCGCGCAATAATCATTTTAACGAACTTTTGCGCCGTTTCCAAATTAATCTCCCCTTTTTCCGATTGATAACAGGTTCGACCGGCTTTTTCAATTCTTAACAACTGATCTTTTAATTCTTCCGTTGGGGTTAAAATTTCAAAATTACCGGAATTTTTAAGAATCTTCATAATTTAAAAATTTATTGATAAAATATTATTCTAAATATTATTCAATTAATAAAATTTGTTAAATGAGTATTAAATATAAAATAATTTTTTGGGGTACGCCGATTTTCGCCGATTTAATTCTTAAAAAACTGATTAAAAGCGAATTTAAGCCTTTTCTCTTGATAACCATGCTTGATCAACCGGTTGGCCGAAAACAAATCTTAACACCCCCACCGGTTAAAATAACGGCTGAAAAAAATAATATCACTGTTTGGCAATTAAAATCTCTTAGTGATCAATATTTCCAAAAAAAACTTTTGTCTTTATCGGCCGATCTTTTTATCGTCGCCTCTTACGGACTGATATTGCCTCAAGTAATTTTAAATATGCCTAAATTCGGCTCAATAAATGTTCACCCCTCTTTTTTGCCAAAATATCGCGGCGCCACGCCAATTCAGAGCGCTATTATAGCCGGAGAGACAAAAATAGGCGCCAGTATCGTTTTAATGGACAGCGAAGTTGACCATGGAAAAATTATCACCCAAAAAGAAACTGAAATTGAGGCCACTGATACAACTGAAACATTAATGGGAAAAATTGCTAATTTAAGCGGAGATTTACTAATAAAAACTTTACCAGATTGGTTTAATAAAAAAATTATCCCTTGTCCGCAAGATCATAACAAAGCCACCTTCACGCATCAAATAAAAAAGGAGGAAGGAAAAATCAATTGGAACAAGTCGGCTCAAGAAATTGAAAGAATCATTCGCGCTTATTGTCCTTGGCCAAGCGCTTATACTGTTTTAGATGGAAAAATTGTTAAAATCATTCAAGGAGAAATTTTATCATTAGAACATGTTGATACGCCCGGAAAAATATTCTTAAATGGAAAAAACAATCTTTGTGTCGCCTGTGGAGATGATGCCATAATTTTGAAAATAATTCAGCCTGAAGGAAAAAAACCATTGGAAGCTAAGTCGTTCTTAAATGGTCATCAAGAAATCGTTGGAAAAATTTTGAATTAAATCTAATTTCTATAAAGAGCCTATCGTTTTTAGAAAAATACGCCCCAGAAAGAGGCGTATTTTTCTAAAAATTCGTTCAAAAAAAACGCGCTAAACAAACGCCTCTGGCTTGTTTGAATCCTCTGGGTTTTTTATTTCAGCTGGCGGATAAATTGGTGAAGGAATAGTCGGTAATCCTTTGGCTTCTTTTTTAGCAGAAGCCAAAATAATCAAAATTAAACCAACCGCTATAATGATTAGATCAATCCAATAGCTGACCGCTTTGACGAACAAAACCAAAACAATAGCCAAAACGACCAAAACAACTCCAACAATTAACATAATCTTTTTACTGCTCATTTTAATATAAATTAAATTAATTATATAAAAAACGATCTAAATTTAATCAATTGAAATTTTTTTATGGAAAATAACTTGAGCCGAATGACAATCGGTAAATTTTGTTTCTAATTTTTCTAAAATTGATTTTGCCAGGATTGATAAATCATTAGCCCACTTCTTATATCCCGACAAATTTTGTGAAAAAATTTCCAAACATTTTTGACAAACCCTTAAAGAACGAAAAGCTAACTCGGCCGAAACATTCATATCTTTTTCACTCAAATCTCTGAGTCCACCCTTCTTTTCTTTTTCAAGAATTTGCCAATTAATAATGGCGCGATAAATTTTATCTCCAAAAAAACCATAATACCAATTAAAATTTTCTATTCCCTCTCTAAGGCTATCCGTAAATTCTATATCCTCTTGGTTTATTTTAAAAATTAGATCGTTTATAAATTTTTCCGTTTCCATAACAAACTTCCGTCCCAATTGCCACAATAAAAGATTTTGCTTTTGTATTTTGTATTCGGCATTAAGATCTACAATTTTTAACCTAACATCTTTTGGATTTATTCCTCGTTTTTTAAAGTCTTTTTTTATGTTCTTAATCAAACTGTTAAATATCTTTTTCAAATCAGCAATAATTATGTCAGGATGATTCGCATCTTCTCCCTTAATTATATGTGTTAGCTGTAAATTAAAAGACTGTTGAAATACTTGGCATCTATCAGCCGCCTGACAATGTTCACACCAGTGATCGCAAAAATTAAACGGCATTTTACCATAAAATTCAACACTTAAGTCTTTATTTTTCCCTCTGTTAACCATGTTTTAATTTTAAACTAATTTTAAAATTTGACAACGTTTCCCAATTCTTGAATTATTTTTTGCGGAATAGGTAAACTTTTTGGCTTACTTGCGCCTGGATAGCGCCAAGCGGTGATTATTTTTTTTCTACCATCTATTAATTGATACATCAACCAAATTTCAGTTGGTCGCCGTCCGCCCGTCGGCATCATTAGAGCAATGGTATTTGGAGCAATTCCCTGTTCTTGACGTTTTGAGCGATTTAATAGACGTTTTAAACAATTTTCCGAAAGTCCATATTGACGCATTTTATCAACCGCATGTTTAGTCCAAATTATTTCCGAATTACTTTTAGGCGCTTTGAAATACATAAAAAAGTCTATTGTTAACACTATTGTATTTTTACTAAGAAACAAACAAAATAATAACCGGTTTTTTCCCTGTTTTATTCAGCAAAAAATCACCTAAGCTAATTTTTATTCTTTCTCGCGCTTGATTGTTAAGGCCATACTTTTTGATTAATTTTCCGGCCTTATTTTTTATTTCTTCCACTAAAATTGCTTCTATTGATAAGCCAGAAAAAACAATCTCAAAGTTTAATTTCTTTTTATCCTGATGAGAAACCGATAAAGCGCAAACACCCGACTCGGCCATTCTTTGTCTTAATCTCATTGTTTCTTCGTTTAAAATCACTGCCTTATCAGACTCAACCGCCATTAACGAATTGGCTAATTTCTTTTTCGAAACAACTTTAGCTCTTTTTAAGTCGTCTATTTCTAAAATTTCCCCATTAAAAAGCATAAAACAATTTTCTTTTTTTATTCCCATCTCTTTAGCCAATTCAATGTGTTCGGCCTGCATATAGTGTTCTCCATGAACCGGAATAAAAAATTTAGGTCTAACTATTTTAATCATCATTTTTAAATCTTCTTGATAAGCGTGCCCTGAGCTATGGAGCCCTAGCCCCAAACTGGCTTGATAAATTGTTTTTGCTCCCTGATCAATTAAACCATCCATCATCTGATGAATGGCAAACTCGTTGCCTGGAATAGTGGAAGACGACATAACTATAGTATCTCCCCTTCTTATTTTTATTAACCAATGTTTATTCTCTGATATTTTAGCCATTGAAGATCCTTCTACTCCTTGCGCTCCGGCCGCCAGAATAATTATCCGATTATTCGGGTAATTATCAATATCTTCAGGTTTATTTAAATTAATTAAATCTGCTGAAGAAACGTTTAAATAACCAAGATCGTGGGCAATTTGAATATTCTTTTTAATTGAATAACCGACTAAAGCTATTTTGCGATTATTTTTGCGAGCGGCATAAATCAATTGCTGAATACGGCTAATGAGAGTCGAAAAAGTGGTAAAAATAACCCGACTATTATGTGCGTCTCTGATAATTTTTTCTATTCCCTCTCCCACCTCTTTTTCTGAAACAGCCTTACCTGGTAAAGTAGCGTTAGTGCTGTCGGAAAGAAGAGCTAAAATTCCATTTTGGGCAAAACGACGGAGTTTTTCTTCATCTAACGGCTTTTGATCAACCGGGTGACTATCAAATTTAAAATCACCAGTGCAGACGACTATCCCTAAAGGAGTTTCTATTATCAGACCAACGCTGTCTGGAATATTATGAACCACGCGAAAGGGATTAATTTTAAAACTGCCTAAAGAAAAAGAATAATCCGGATTTATTAAATTCAAATTAGGATTTTTAAAACCTATTTCTGACAAACGATCTTGAACTAAACCCATAGTCAAGGGTGTCGCAAAAATACGAGGATTCCCCAATCTTTCTAAAACATAGGGAATTCCGCCGATATGATCCAAGTGTCCATGAGTAAGAATCAGCCCTTTGATTCTTTTTTTATTCTTTTCTAAATAAGTGATGTCCGGCAAAAGATACTCTATGCCGGGCATATCTTGATTGGGGAAATCCAAACCCAAATCAATAATAATTATTTCCGAATTGAATTCTAAAATAGTGCAATTTTTTCCAACTTCTTCAACCCCACTTAGAGGAATAATGCGTAATCCCATAATTTATTTTATTTTACTCTGTTTTAAATGACGAACTTTTAATCGCTATTTTATAAATGCTTTCCAGAAAGTCTCCGCCGGCATAACCGACGATAAAAGAAAAAGTCGGACTTTCATTGATTGCCAAAGCCGCCAACATTCCAACTATTCCGGAAAGAAACATCATGCCAAAAAAATAAAACAACTTAAAGTCCGTATCCCGATAAGAGAATTGATGTTTGATAAAACCTACCAGTCCTCTTAAAATTCCGCCTAAAAACCCGGTAATTAAAAGTAACCAAACCATATGATTATTTTTTGTTTATATTTTATTTAACCGCGTAAGTTAATGACACATTAACGGAAATTTTCGTCTCTCCGCTTTCAATCTGCGCTGAAGCTGAATCGACTGTTTTCATCATTTCGTCTCTACCGCCAAGACCGTAATAAGAATAAGAATTTTGATCTGAAACAATTACATTTAACAACCGTCCCAAATTTAAACCGGAAGCCTTGGCAATTCCTTCTGCTTTTTCTTTAGCTTCGACAATGGCCAAATCGCGCGCTTCAGCTTTTGCCTTGTCCGAATCTTCAACAGTGAAACTAATACTATTAATTTGATTTATGCCAACCAAGGTTCCTTTATCAAGAATCTGATTTATTTTATCAAAATCTTTAGTCTTAATCAGAATACTAATTATTGCCTGATAACCATTAAGACTTCTTTTTCCATTTTGGTCCCATTCATAACGAGGATTAAGACTATAACTGGTAGTCTTAATATCTTTCTCTTCTAAGCCTATCTCTTTTAAACTGTTAATAAAATCATTGTTGATTTTATTAACATCTTCCTGAGCCTTACTGACTGTTTTTCCTTCTTTTTCCACTCCTAAATTTATTTCCGCCGTATCCGGTTTAACATAAACTTCGCCAACGGCCGAAACTTGAAAATTTTCGTTTTGGGGAATGGTAAAAGTTTGATTTGACCAAACCAAATTACTGGCGTATTCGCAAATACCGATTATACCAAGAAAAACCAAAACCGTTATTATTAATGATTTAATAAAAAATCTATTCATAATTTTTATTTAATTTATTAATTTAAAATTTTATTTGTTCTAAATTTTGAAGGATTATCTGCGGTTGGCCGTTATACTCTGTAATTTTCCCCTTGATTTTGACCGTTTTGTTCTGATAATGTTCTTTTAGTATTTCCGGAAATTCAAGTAAACCATTATTCCAAATCACGGCGCTAAAACACTGGTTTGGATAAGGCGCGCCAAAATTGAAAAAATTAGCGCTGGAATCTTCATAAATTTCAATTATCTCTCCCTGAACGGTAATTTCTTGATTTAGCCATTGCTTAGTTTCACAAACATTTATTGTTGTTTCACTATCAAATCTGGAAATAAAAGATTGTTTGGAGTTTTCAGTTGTCTCAAGCCATTGGCAACCGATTCTTCCTTCTGAAGCCGCTTGTCCGGCCTGAACAATTTCAAAATGATATTTTTCACTGTCAGAAAAAAATCTCGGAACAGCTAAACCCTCTATCACCATTTGTAAATTGACGTTCAAATCGTCAATAAAAATATAACCTAAACGGCGGCCATAAATATCTTTTTCGTTTGGATTTGATTCTAAAATAACTTTTTTATCTAAAACCAAATCTTCCAAACGATTTTTAGCTAATTCAAAACAATCCCCTCCCTTTTCGTCAGTATCAATCCCTAATAGTCTGACGCTTGACCCATCATCAATAATTACCGTGTCGCCATCCAAAACCCTGGTGACTAATTTTTCTTGTTTCTCATAATCAATTGGATTAGTTGGACTTTCTCCAAATGACAGAAAAAAACTAGCAATTAAAACCACCAAACCGGAAAATAATAAAATTTTGTTTTGTCTGGCCATTGGTTATATTCTAACATAATTAAAGAAAAATGCCAGAACAATTTGAAGGTCCTATTTCTAAAAATCTCTGATGGCTGAGTCACCAGAGATTTTTAACTTTTTACAATAAATGTTCGGATCCCGTCCATAAAATGGCTGAACCGACTTAATGGTTTTTGTTTTTAAAATCGTTTTAATCCCTTTTCTTAAAAGTCTTCTGCTGTCCATTTCTTTGTTTGCGTTGACGCCGACAGCCGGAATGTTCAAAACCGCAGACAAAATATTGGTTAAGGTAAGGGCTGTTCTAATACCAGCAAAAGAACCTGGACCATTAACAACAATAATTCCCTTTGATGATTTTAATTTTACTTTATTTATTTTTAAAAATTTATCTAACTCAAATAAAATATTTTCACGATGATTTTTTTTAAAACCGGCTTTACGCCATTTGATATTTCGTGGGGAATTAAAAATCGCCAAATTTATGCCTTGGTTTGACAAATTATTTATAAATAAATACATATTTTAAAATTTAAATCTCAAAATATAAAACATAAAACACAAAAACAAAAGACAATAACCAACCGCCAAACAAATAACAAATTCTAAATATTAAATTTTAGCCAAAACGAATAAAAACGGATTTACATTTACGCTGGTTTGTATTATAATATAAACAGTTAATTTTATCAATTGATTGTGTTAACAATATGACCCAAAAAATAAATCATTTTTGTTCTTCTGGGTCCAGGGGGCTGAATAATTATTCTCAAATTTATTTAGCTGAACCGGAAAAAAGGTTCCTGGAAAAATTTGGACAACTGACGATATTGCTTAATTTTGAGCTAAAAGACGGTTCCGGCGGCAAATCTCCGAATAAAATAAAAAATTTAACTCAGAATTTGATTGATTTTACTAAAAACGAATTTTATAATCCTTTAAAAAATGTTTCCGAAATAGAACAAGAATTTGAAGACCTTTTACAAAAACTTAATTCTTGGCTTCAACAAGAAAAAGACCATCAGCCTGAATTATTCGAAAAAGAATTAAGTGAATTTAGTTTTGATGTTGCGGTAATTAAAAATCTTGATGTCTATTTTAGTCAAATCGGAGAATTAACGACATATTTTCTTAGAAATAACAAACTTGAGGATCTGGTCAAAGAAAAAAATAAATCTAAAAAATTTTTGAATATAATTAGCGGTCGCCTGGAAGACAATAGCTCTTTATTTTTCGCCTCAAAAAACATATTTAACTATTTTTCCCGAGATAAAATTTCCACCCTTTTAACAAATCTTTCAATTAATCGTTCTGTTTTAGAAATAAAAAATGCCTTAAGTGAAGAAAATGCTATTTTTTTGATTATTTCAAACTACGAAAAAGAAATTCAAACCGAAAATTTGACCAGTGAAAGCGACTCCCCAAAACAAGAAAAACCGAAAAAACAAATAAAATCTGTTCACGAAAAAAAAATTAACGAACCGTTAATCAAACCTAAAATAAAAACTGATTCGTCCGCTAAAAAACCTTTAATTAAAAAAATTATTGAACCGATTAAAACAATAGAAAAAAACATTTCCTCCAATAGACAAAAGATGGAAAAAGAATCTATTAATACCCCAATTCTTACTTATAGAAAAAATAATTTCAGAAAATTTCTTTTAATCGCCGCTGTTATTGTGGTTATTCTTTTTGTTCAAAGCGTTATTATCTTGGGGCGACAAAAAGCCAAAAGAATAGAAACTGAAAAATACAATCAATTAATAAGGGAGATCTCTCAAAAACAAACAGATATCTCGGTAACTTTAGTTTCAAATGACAGAAATCAGGTAAAAACATTATTAAATGAATTTAAATCTTCCCTTGAACAATTACCTCAAGAAACCGATGAACAAAAAACAAATTTCAATATTTGGCAAGAAAAATTGAATAATCAATATGATATTTTTTATAAAGTATTCATTGTTGAAAATCCCACAGAAATAGTCGATTTTATTAGCGTTGATCAAACGGCCAAAATTGGAGGTTTTACCAACATCGGCGATAAGTTTTACGCTTTTAATCCAGACAACAACTACATTTATCTGTTTAACTATCAAACAAAAAAGATACAATTAATTAACCAATCTTCTGTTAATGTTGGTCGCTTGAAAATTCTGTCATACTTAGACAATGACAATTTAATCGGTTTGGATGAAAACGGAGAGATTGTCAATTTTAACACTATTGATAAAAATCTTCTACCGTTAAAACTTGACAAGCAAAGTGAAATAAAAGAAATAAAAGATATGCGAATCTACGGCCGACGACTTTATTTATTAAGTCAACAAAATAATCAAATTTACAAATACTCAAAAACAACAAACGGTTTTAGTAAAGAAGAAACTTGGCTTAAAGAATCAGCTGCTAATATTTCTGACGCCTTGTCCTTTGCTATTGACAGCTCCATCTATATTCTACGTCAAAATGGACAAATTATTAAATTCTATGCCGGTAAACAAGAAAATTTTACCTCTGATGAATTCCAATCTGACTCGTCAGTAAATACAAATGTCGCCAGAACACAATCAAGTAATAAAATAGTGACTGATGTTGATTTTAAAAATTTCTATATTTTGGATGTTCAAAATAATCGTTTAGTTGTCTTTGATAAATCGGGCAACCTGACCAAACAATACGCCAGTCAAACCTTTAATAACCTGAAAGATTTAATTGTTAATAAAAAAGAAGACAAAGCCTGGCTACTTAACGGAACAAAGGTATTTGAAATCGAATTGAAATAATTTATAATTTTTTAATTATTTAAAAAAGAACTGTGTAAAACACAGTTCTTTTTTAAAAATCTCTGCAAAAATCCATAAAATCTATGGCGATATTTTTGTGGAGAAATAAATAAAATTCTATTTTAACGTTACAGTAGCGCCAACAGCTTCCAAAGATTTTTTCATTTTTTCCGCTTCTTCTTTAGTCGCGCCTTCTTTCACCATTTTTGGCGCTCCATCAACCAAATCTTTAGTTTCTTTTAACCCGAGTTGAATAAATTCTCTGACGGCCTTAATGACACCGATTTTATTGTCTCCTGAGGCGGTTAATTCAACATTAAAAACTGTTTTTTCTTCTACTTCCGCCGCTGGAGCTCCCCCGTTGGCTGGCATAGCCACTACCATTGTCGGAGCCTGCGCTGAAACGCCAAACTTTTTTTCTAAAACCTTAACCAATTCAGCTAAATCCATAACACTTAAACCCTCAATCGCTTCGACAACTTCTTTAAATTTTTTAGGAACTTCCACCTCATCTTGCTTTGTGTTTTTTTTTTCTGACATAATATTAATTTAAAATTAATTTATTAACTTATTATCCCGTAAACGGGACATCGCTTTTACGATAATTTTTTAATACCTGATAAGACGTAAACCAAACCCCTTAAGTTTCCGCTCAAAACATACATAAAATTTTTCAAAGGGCTACTGATCAACCCTACCAGCATAGATCTTAATTCGTTTTTCCCGGGCAATTTTGCCAAAACTTTTATTGTTTTGTCGTCTACATATTCATTTTCAAAAATGCCACCCTGAATTCTCATTTTTTCATGATTTTTAGAGAATTCCATAGCTACTTTTATTGATTCCATCTCCTCTTTTGCTCCAATGATTAAACCGACTCCCCCGCTAATCTTGTCTAAACTAATATTTTTAAAACCCTGTTTGTCTAGGGCTATCTTCAATAAACTCTTTTTAGCAACTAAATAATTAGCTGATTTGCTTTTTAATAATTTTCTCAGTTCGTTGATTTCTTTGACCTTTAGTCCATAATAATCAACAAAAACCAAGCTTTTTATTTCTTTTAAGCCATTTTCTAATTTTTCGATTGCTATTTTTTTCTGTTCTCTTGTTTTTGCCATAAATTTCAATTTTTTGGAACGAAGTGAGTAAAAATTTGTTGAACTTAAACACCCCGTTCTAATTTTATTTAAATAGATTTCAATAAATCAATATTTTATCGCTATTATTCTGTCTCTCTCAACAATAAAAGCAGGGTTATTCATTTCTTATCTGTAATTCATGTTCCCCAAACTAAGTATTTTTTGTGGACACATAAATAAAAATAGTCCTATCGCAGACTATAATAAAATAAAAATTTTATTTTGTCTCGGCTGGCTTTTCCGTTCATCTGATGGAAAATTTGAGTTTTTTTAAACACCTGCTGTCTGCGACGATTATCTTAAACTAAATTGTAATCTATATGCTATAAGTGTAAATTATCTAAAAAATTTGTCAATAAGCTTGTCCGTGGTTCAAAACTAAACTCTTATTTCTGATTCTTTTTTAATAACGCGCCAATGGTAAAAATATAGAGGCAAACCAATTAAAATTAAGGCTAAACTTATTGAAAATTCTCGTTGATGGCGACCAACAACCGGATCAATCTTACTTCTTTTTTCTTGCCAATTTTTATAATCAATAACCATTTGTTTAATTTGTTGCTTTTCTTCCGCGGTTAAAGACTGGTCTTCTGTTCGGCTTATTTTTTCCATTGGATAATAAATCGGCTGATAAACATAATCCATTTTTTGTTCTTCGTCGGCTAGAACAAAAACAAAGGTTCGTAAACTCATGTCCACTAAACGAACTCCCCCAATGGTCAACAAAATCAGACCGATTAAAGAAAAAATATAAAGATAAGTTGTTCTAATTAAAGATTTTTTTTCCATATTTCTAGCCAATTATTGTTCCCTTAAAATTTTTTCCCATTAAACAATTTTTTAAATTTTTTATTTTTTGTCCGTTAATGACAATCACTTTTAATTTAAACTGTTGAGCTAAGCGACTGGCAACGGGATCAAACGGCCAAGATTTTCCGGGCAACCATTTATTACCGCCTATTTTACGAAAATCTGTCCAGCTAATTTCTTTTATCGGTTTGGCGTCTGAATATTTGCGAGGATCTTTATTATAGACAAAATCAATATTACTAAGATTAATAACCAATTCTCCTTTAAAATTTTTTGCCCAAATCACGGCATCTTTGTCTGAAGAAAATCCGGGCTTCCAGCCAGAAGCAACGATTATCTTTTTGTTGGTTTTTATTTTAGTATAAGGATTAGCTATTACTTTGAAATAAGCGTAATCTGAAAAAATACTTCTAATCAATTCTGCATTTAATTTAGTGGCGGCTATACCGATCAAATCCAAATTTTCGTTTTTTATGGCTGTTATTTTTTTTGCTTCATCATTATAGTAACGGCAAATTCCCCCTCCGCCAGCAATTAAAACAACTCTATACTTGTTGTCTAAAAGGGTTAGAATAAATCGCTTGAATTCTTTTAGGAATTTTATGTCTATAATTCCCTTTGGAACAATTAAAGATCCGCCTAAGGAAAAAATTACTGTTTTCGTATTCATAAAAAAGCAATGTTTATAAATATTTAAAATATTTCTAATAATTATATTCTACGACTGAAAAATTGTATTTTTTTGCTACATTTCCTCTAACACGTCTATTCCTAATAATTTAAGACCATTTTTTATTATCTGAGCAACCGCTTGAGCCAAACAAAGACGAGCGTTTCTAATTTCAGCTTTCGCTTTTAAAATTTGGTGTTTGTGATAGAACTCATTAAATTTTTGTGATAACTTTAAAAGATAATGAGCCAAGTTGGCTGGATTATAATTTTCCGCCGCTTCAATAATTACGTTAGGGTAAATCAAAAGGATGTTTAATAATTCTTTTTCTTCCAGTTCAGTCAAAGCATTATAATTTATTTTACTCTTTCTTTTCTTGGGTTTGTCTTTTTTTAAAATACTTTGAATACGCGCATAAGTGTATTGTAAATATGGTCCGCTATCACCCTCAAAAGATATTGAGTCTTTGGGATTAAAATAGATCTCCTGTTGAGGTGTAAATTTTAAAAAGAAAAATCTTAGGGCTCCAATGGCTATTACTTTAGCCCGAGAAGACACTTCTATCGGACTTAAATTTGGACTGCGGTGTATAATTTCACTTTTAGCCAATTGTATCATTTCTTCAATAATATCATCAGCATCAACCACTATTCCTTCTCTTGATTTCATTCTACCTTCGGGCAAAAAAACCATTCCATAAGACAGGTGCCTACAATTTTTTACCCAATCAAAACCAAAAATTTCCAAAATTCTGAAAAGAACCCTAAAGTGATAATCTTGTTCCGACGCCACCACATAAATTGATTTATCTGGATTAAATTCATCTTGTTTTAATTTAGCTAAACCAATGTCTTGTGTGATATAAACACTGGTGGTATTTGGTCTAAGTAAAACTTTCTTATCCAACCCGTCGTGGGTTAAGTCAATCTCTACCGCTCCATCTTCTCTTTTGTAGCATAGTCCCTTTTTAAGCGCCTTAAGAATAATATCGCGACCGGAATTATAAATATCACTCTCGTAATACCAACGATCAAAACTTACACCAATTTTCTCATAAGTTTTTTTAAATCCATCATTAGCCCATTTGTTCATCAGTTGCCATAAAAATAAAATCTCAGAATTACCATTCTCCCATCCTTCCAAATCTTTTTGAGCTTCATCCAATAATTCCGGATTTTCTTTTACTTTTTTCTCAAATAAAACATAATACTGTCCAACAAAGTGATCTCCTTTTACTTTTTCTGTTTCCGGAGTTTTCCCATTCCCCCATTTTCTATAAGCCAACATTGACTTACAAATATGAATCCCTCTATCGTTAACCAAATTAACCTTTATTGCCTTATAACCAACGGTTGAAAAAATAGTCGCCAAGCTCCAGCCTAAAAAATTATTTCTTAAATGACCCAAGTGCTGGGGCTTATTGGTATTGGGCGCCGAATATTCAATTAAAATACTTTTTCCTTTACCTATTTCTTGCTGACCAAAATTATTTTTCTTGTCCAAAATTTCCCCCAAAACCGAGGAGAAAAAAAATCCTTTATTGATAAAAAAATTAAGATAAGGACCGATATTCTCGCTTTTAATCAAAAATCCGTTTTCCTCGGTGATTGCGTCGTTTAATTGTAAGTTTAATTCAGAAGCGATTTGTGAAGCCGATTTTTTGCAGTTTTTAATCAACTTAAAACAATTAATGCTAAAATCTCCTTTATCTGTCTGGGGTGGTTGATTAATCTCAAAAACAAAATCACCGGGCAAATCCGGCAAAAATTTTCTAAGATAATTTTCAATTTGTTTTTTTATCTCCAATATAATCATTATTTTTATTGTCTTAACAGCTCCACTATTTTCTCGGCAAATTTTTTAGTCGCCATCGGCCCATTGGCGGTAATAATTCTACCATCAACCACTACCGTTGCCTCAACATAATCAGCCATTTTTTGTTTTAAAAACTCAATTGACGACCTATTTTCCGCGCTTGACCAAACCGTAGCTCTTTTCCCTTTTAAAACTCCGGCTTGAGCCAAAATTTCAGGAGCAATACAAATAGCGGCTAAAATTTTATTTTTAGCCACTGCCTGAACGGCTAATTTAAGAGCTGATTGATTATTAAGATACTCCAGAGCGCCACTGCCACCAATAAAAATAACCGCAGAAAAATCATCAACATTAATATCGTTTACTAAATGCTCAATATTAACTTCCTGTCCAAATGTTCCCTTAATTAAATTTTTTTTTGAAGAAACGACCGTAATCTTTATCTTGTTTTCTGTTAAAACGCGATGAACTTCTGAATATTCAAAGTCTTGAAAATTATTGGACGCAAGCACTACAGCCGCCCTAATTATAAAAGAATTATTATTCATAGCCCATTATTACAACATTATAACGACTGAAACTGACTTTATTTTTTTATTTCTTCTATCGGTACCTCTATTTTTGACTTTTCGTTATTGCTATTACTAATTTCTACAACTACTTTTTGTTTTAAAATCTGCCAATCAACCACTTTTCCTTTGCCACTTTTAATTTTAACTTCCGTTCCGACAGGAGGAAATTTTTTAATTAATTCTTTATATGTTTCGTATTCAAAAGACAAACAACATTTTAAATGACCACATATTCCCGATAAACGTTCTGGTCCGCGTTGGGAAAGCTGTTGGCTGGTCATCATTTCGGCGGTAACGTGACCAAGTTTTTTATGAAAACTGAGACAACAAAGCGGCAAACCACAAGAACCAACATCGCCACTTAGTCCTGTTTCTTGTCTTGCTCCGACTTGATGCATCCTGATTGATTTATGAAATTCTTGAACCAAATCTTTAACTAAACCTCGAAAGTCAACGCGATTTGGCGCCGTGAAAGCAAAAACAATTTTACTCCCGTCAAAACTGAAAAAAGCATCAACAATTTTCATTGGAAGCTTTCCTGTTTTTATAAAGAACTCGCACTTTTTTATTATCTCGTTTTTATTTTGATTTTTTTTTCCCCATTTTTGAATATCATCTGGAGCGGCTTTTCTTAAAATAAAACGTTTTTCTTCTTCTGTTTCAGCTTCGTAATCAATACTTGCTTTTTCTTCAATTTTAATAACCCGACCTAAATCCGCGCCTAAATCATTTTTAATAATAACCTGATCTCCAACAACAAAATCATTCTTACTGAGAGGTTTCCCTCCTCTAGCTCTAGAAAATTCATAAGGATTATCCCAAGAAGCTAATTGAACGAACACGGAAATCATATTTAATTATTGATTAAAGCGCAAATCTAATAAATTTTTTAATTTGGATGTTTTCTCCCAATTTTGCCACTTTTTCTTGAACTAAATCTTTAATTTTTATTTTTTCTTCTCTAACAAAGGGTTGTTCCAATAAACAATTTTCAATATAAAATTTCTCCAACCTGCCATTAATAATTTTTTCTCTTACTAATCCGGGCTTATCTGTTGGCGCGCCCTCACTGGCGATTTCTTTTTCTTTAGATAAAATTTCGACCGGAACGTCTTCGGGTTTAATCCAATGGGGATTTGTGGCCGCAACCTGCATGGCTAAATCGTGAGCCAAATCAATAAACTCGCTATTGCGAGCGACAAAATCAGTTTCGCAAACCAATTCAACCAAAACTCCAATTTTTTTATTAGAATGCACATAGGCTTCAATTATTCCGCCATTAGTAGCTCTATTCTGTTTTTTCTCAACAATTTTTTGTCCTTGTTTTCTTAATATTTCAATGGCTAAATTTATATCGCCCTTAGACTCTTCTAACGCTCTTTGACACTCTAAAACGCCAACCCCCGTTATTTCTCTTAGTTGTTTAATAATTTTAAAATCCATATTATTATAAATAATTTATTTGTTTTTTTGTTTGTTATTGAATCGCCTCAGTTGATACTGATTTGTTGGTTCCAATTCTTATTGATTCGACCACTAGTCCCGTTATCAAATCAATTGCCTTAGTCGCGTCGTCATTACATGGAATCGGCCAATCAACCAAATCGGGATTGGTGTTGGTATCGGTTAAAGCTACCACTGGAATCTTGCATCTTTTTGCTTCTCTTACGGTTGTTCTTTCTTTCTGAATATCAACAATATAAATAATATCCGGTTTTTTCTTAAGAGACCTAATGCCTCCTACTAAGAATTCTAACCGCTTCAACTCTTTTTCTCTTTTCAGCCCCTCTTTTTTTGAATATTTTTTCCATTCATTCTGTTCTTTTTCTTTGGTTAATTGGTTAAATTTTTCTATTAATTTAGCGACTGTGGAAAAATTAGTTAAAGTGCCTCCTAACCAACGCTCGTTAACAAAGGCTACTTTTGCTTGTTCGGCACAGCGACGAATTATTTCTTTAGCCGACGGTTTAGTTCCAACGAATAAAATGGTTGCGCCTTCGTTCATTTTTTGAACAATAAATTCAAGGGCAACGCCCAGTTTTTCCGCTGTTTTTTCCAAATCAATAACATTAACAGCGTTTTTTACTCCATAAACATACGATTTCATTTTGGGATGAATCTTGTTTGCCAGATGACCCAAATGAACCCCGGCTTTAGCTAAATCATTTAATTCGGGTATTTTCACCTTTTCTGATATTTTTTGTCTCTTCTCCATAAATTTAATATCTTATTTTAATTACAGTTTATTTTTATTGATGTTAATTATAACATAAACTTTCAAAAAGTAAACTCCTTTCTTGCTAAATTTATAAATTATTGCTATTATTTAATATATTTAGTTTCCAACATTTAACGCAACAGCGTTGCTATTAATTAATTGATTAAACACC
>CAZNTW010000012.1:0-17760 GCA_964576065.1 uncultured Gammaproteobacteria bacterium | reverse complement strand
TTCGGATTGAGGTCTGCAACTCGACCTCATGAAGCTGGAATCGCTAGTAACCGTGTATCAGCTATGGCACGGTGAATACGTTCTCGGACTTTGTACTCACTGCCCGTCACGCCAACAGAGCCGGTAATACCCAAAAATCCGCGTTCGCGGGGATAAGGTAGGATTGGTAATAGGGGCGAAGTCGTAACAAGGCATCCGTAGCGGAAGCTGTGGATGGATCACCTCATTTAGAGGACTAAATTTTTGTTTTTAAAATTTTTAAAAACAAAAATTGGTCGGCCTTTCAATCGCAAGATTGAAGGATTTCAACGTTCAATTTTTGATTTTTAAAATTGAACATCAACAAGCTATCTCTGTCTTCGCTAAGTTTTCTATTTGATTCTTAAAAGCGCCGTGTTTTTATTCGGCGTTTTTAGTTTGGTTAAAATTATGGTTCTTAAATAAAATAACTTGACCAAATGATAATAATTTATTAAAATATAGACCGCGATAGGCGATTATTAATTTTATGGGCATGTAGTTCAGTGGTAGAACGCATTCCTGATAAGAATGAGGTCGGAGGTTCGATCCCTCCCATGCCCACCAGGCATCCGCCAACTGGCTGATTAAAATAAAATATAAAAAATTAAAATTAGAAAGTAAAAACGAGATTTAAAATTATACCTCTATTAATCGGCGGATATGGAATAGGGGTAGATAAAAAATTCATTTTGTATAGCAAAATGAATTTCCTACATTTTGAGATTTGCATTTTGATTTTTGAATTATCTACAGGGCGGCTAGCTCAGTTGGTTAGAGCGTTACGTTGACATCGTAAAGGTCACAGGTCCGAGTCCTGTGCCGCCCACCATTTAACTTTTAAAACATGGAATTTATCCCGCGAACGGGAATCCCCTTTACTGCCCTGCTTAGCGAAGTATCGCCTTTGGCGAAGCGTGATTATGCGGGAGACCCTAGAATGTGGAATTTGGGAAAAAATTCTGTATTTTATGTTCATCATAGATTTGTAAAATGAAAAAATGTTTAAGTAAAGGACAAATAGAATTAAAAGCAAAAAAAGTTTTCAATAAAAAGTTTGATTTTATAAAGGAACTTAAGCAGGAATTTCCCAAAACGGAAATTTTTTTAGTTGGCGGAGCGGTTCGTGATTTGATTTTATCACGGCAGACCAAAGATTATGATTTTGTGATTCGCAAGATAAACGTCAACGATTTGGAAAAATTTTTAGCTAATCATGGCTCGGTAAATTTAGTGGGACAGCAGTTTGGGGTTTTTAAATTTGTTCCGGAAAACGGAGACGAGCGCGATCCCTTTGATTTAGCCCTGCCACGAAAAGATTTTTCCTTAGAGACGGGTGGTTATCGCGACGTGGAAATTCAAACCAATCCCAATTTGCCCATAGAACAAGATTTAAGTCGTCGGGATTTTACTATTAACGCCATAGCAATAGAAATTTCTATCAAGAACGGACACGTTTCTATTGGGAAAGATAAATCCGCCAGCTGGCGGACTAAAATGGAAAAGTCAAAAATTCATGAGTTAGGTTATAAATTAATTGATCCATTTAACGGCTGTCAGGATTTAAAGAAAAAATTAATTTGTGCGGTTGGTAAGCCGGAAGACAGATTTAGAGAAGATTATTCTCGAATGTTAAGGGGCGTCAGATTGGCTTGTCAGCTTGATTTCAAAATTGAAGAAAAAACATGGCAGGCCCTGAGAGATCAGATGAAATTTATCAATAAAATAGACAGAAGAGTAGAGACTGTTTCTAGGGGACAGATTGTTGAATCAAAAATGATTGAGAAAAGAGTTGTTCCTTATGAAGTAATTGCCAAGGAATTTTTAAAAGCCTTTGTTGGTAATCCTGTTCGCGCTTTTGATTTGTACGATCAGAGTGGAGCGTTTGAAGGGTTAATCCCGGAAATTTTAGCAATGAAAGGTTGTCCCCAACCACCCAACTATCATACCGAGGGAGATGTTTGGCAACACACACGATTGGCCTTGGAAAAGTTACAATCAAAATCATTTAAAAAATATTTTGGCGATGAATCAATATCAAATGAGTTGCTTATAGCCACTCTTTTTCACGATATTGGAAAGCCGCCAACCCTGCAGACGCCGGAAAAAGACGGAACAGACAGAATTCGTTTTAATGAACACGACGTTACTGGCGCGAGAATGGCCAGAGAAATTGGTCAGCGTTTAAAACTTTCGAGTCCGGATAAAATCGGTCTTGATACGGAGAAAATGGCTTGGCTGGTAAAAGAGCACATGGTTTTAATTCGTGGAGATATTTCTCAAATGAAACCATCAACGATTGAAAAATATTTTTTTAACCCTATTTTTAGCGGAGAAGATTTATTAAAAATATCTTTTGCCGACATTTCCGCGACTATCACTAAAAATGGCCCATTAAGCTTTGATAAATTTGATCAAATGACAAAAAGGATAAAAGAATTGAAGGGTCTGGGAAAAAACAAAAAAGAGTTGCCGAAACCATTGTTGAGCGGAAATGATATTATAAAAAGATTTAGAATAAAACCCAGTCCGCAGATTGGGGAGCTTTTAAGAATTTTAAGGGAGGAACAGTTGAGCGGTGGGATAGAAACCAAAGAACAGGGTTTTAGTTTTTTGGAAAAATATTTGCAAAACAGAAAATAGGTTAATTGTTTTGTTTATGGTGGCGGAGGCGGAGGTTTTTAGCAAAACTTTGGTAAAATTCAACGAAAACAGAAAAATTATTTTAATCCTCTGATTTTTATGGCCGACAGGATTGACTTTTTCTCTAAATTTGGTATAAATTTAAAAGTCGTCTTTGAAGATAACGACTTTTTGATTATTGAAAAACCGGCCGGATTATTAGTTCATTCCACCAAATATTCACAAGAAAAAACCTTAGTTGATTTGATTTTATTCGCCTATCCCGAAATAAAAGTCGTTGGACAATCCGGTCGCGAAGGAATTGTTCATCGATTAGACAGAAATGTTTCCGGATTGATGGTTATCGCCCGATCATTGAAAATGTATGATTCTCTAATCAATCAATTCCAACAAAGCAGGGTAAAAAAAGAATACATTGCTTTTGTTTATAATTTTCTATCATTAGATCGTGGTAGAATAGAAAATTTTTTAGCTCGCAATAAAAAGGGGAAAATTATTGCCCTTAGTGAGGGTTATCGAGATAAAATTAAAATGAAAAGATCAGCCGTTACAGAATATGAAATAATAAAAAAATATTTTAAACCTCGAAAAATGAGTCTTTTGAAACTGCGCCCGCTTACAGGGAGAACTCATCAACTTAGAATCCATTTAAAAACAATTGGCTGTCCAATTGTCGGCGACAAAGAATACGGGATTAAAAACTCAGAAATAGAACAATTTATTGAACCAAATAGAATAATGCTTCATGCCGGCTACCTGGGTTTTTACAATCTGGAAAATATTTGGAAAGAATTTAGGATTGATTTGCCCGAAGAATTTAAAATAATTTTAAAAGAATTTGAAGAGAATGAATAAAATTTTTGTTATTACCGGACTTTCCGGTTCAGGAAAAGACAGCGTAATAAACGAATTAAAAACGCAAGGATTTGATTATACTCAGGTCATTACTACCACCACTCGGTCTATGCGATCAAATGAAAGCGAAGGGAACCCTTATTATTTTGTTTCAGTTGAAGAATTTAAAAAAATGGTTTCCGAAAATAAATTTTTTGAGTGGGCCATGGTTTATAATAATTATTACGGTAGCACAAAAAAAGCCGTTGAAGAAGCGTTAACGCCGAATAAACCGGTTGTTTTCAGAATAGATGTACAAGGGGCCAAAGCCATAAAAAAAGAAATTTCCGAGACTAAAACAATATTTTTAACAGTTCCATCTCTTGAAGAATTAAAACAAAGATTGGAAACGAGAGGACAGGATTCAGCCGAGGTCATAGCCAGGCGTTTATTAGAAGCCAAAGAGGAATTAAAAACATTAGATCAATGGGATTATGTAGTGGCAAATAAAACAGGAGAATTGGAACAAACAACGGAGATACTTAAAAAAATAATAAAAAAAGAATTTAATAATTAAAACAAACAATATATGACCGAAGAAAAAATAGTCTCAACAACAGTTAATCGAGAAGGCGCGGAAAAACAACAAAACGCAAATTTACCTCCTAATTTAAAGCCGGGAATGGTGATCAAGGTTCATCAAAAAGTAAAAGAAACCGATGCCAAAGGTGAAATCAAAGAGAGAATTCAACTATTTGAAGGAGTTGTTATTGCCTGTCATGGAGGAAGAGGGGCTAACGCCACTTTCACGGTTAGAAAAATTGCTGAAGGCAATATTGGCGTGGAAAAAATCATTCCTTTGTATTTACCAAATATCAAGGTTGAAATAGTTAAGGGACATAAAGTAAGGCGGGCAAAATTGTATTATTTAAGAAATTACGGAAAAAAATTGAAAGACAAGAAAAAAGAAAAGAGCAAAAAAAAGAAATAAATTTTTATTTTTTTGACTTGAGCCCAGGTGGTGGAATCGGTATACACGCATGGTTGAGGACCATGGCTCTTTTGAGCGTGCGGGTTCAAGTCCCGCCCTGGGCACCACCATTGTGAAACAACGGAATTTTAAAATCCCAATTTCTAATTTCTAAACAAAATCGAAATTATAATATCCAAATTTAAAATATTTTAAATCTGGAAATAGACATTATTTTTTTGGATTTCGGATTTAGAATCTCGGATTTCTTTTGCAAAACAAAAGTTTTGGGCCCGTAGCTCAACTGGTTAGAGCGCCACAATGGCATTGTGGAGGTTGTCGGTTCGATCCCGATCGGGTCCACTTTCATTACAATAAGGCAAAATTTATTTAATTCCCCGTCCGCTTCAGGGCGACTAGTTTAGTGGCAAAATGCTTCCTTCGTTCACCCCGTTAGATTAATTCGGGCATTTGGCGCAGCGGTAGCGCGACTGCTCTACACGCAGTAGGTCGGGGGTTCGAATCCCTCAATGCCCATTCTTATTTAACGTGGTAAATGGGAAAGAATAAGGTTCTCCGCCAGCTGGCGGATTGGTCGCCCACCAAACGCCCGCTTGTTGGCGACGAAATTCTAAATTTAAAATTTTTCCGCGTAGATGGATCAAGTTTGCGGAACACATTCTATATTCTAAGTAGCGCCAGGGTAGCTCAGTGGTAGAGCGAAGGACTGAAAATCCTTGCGTCGACAGTCCGATTCTGTCCCCTGGCATTTCTGCTATTTACAAAAGTCCAATCTTTGAATTAAAATTTAATTGTCATAAGTTTTTTTAATGACAACTTTAAGACAAAAAAATATTTCCGGATTTGGCTCTATCAAATATCCAGACAGCGAAGAAGTTATTGATAACGATGATGAGGAAAAGAAATGTTACTGTCCCAGTTGTGGGATAACAGTTCCCCAGTTAAAAGGTGTGCCGTGTTTTCAGCAAAAATGTCCGCGTTGCAACAGTTCAATGGTTCAAGGAGAATAAAATTAAATTATGCCAATTTATGAGTATAAATGCTCAGAGTGCGGTTTTAGATTTGAAGAACTGATTTTAAAATCGAGAAAAATAAAATGCCATAAATGCGGCAGTTTTATTTTAAAAAAATTAATTTCTAAAATTTCTTGTGGGGAAAATAATCATTCAGACTCAACCCCTTGTTGTTCTTATTCAAATTGTAGATAAGACATATTAGTAAAAAAATAAAAAAACACTCTTTTAAAAAGATTGTTTTTATTTTTTAGACTCGATTAGAAGCAGGTTGAATTAATAACCCATTTTTTTATTTAATGTTTGTGGTTAAAATTATTATCACCCCTAACGGGGTGGAGCGGGTAAGGGGAGTCGAACCCCTGTCAACAGCTTGGAAAGCTGTGGTAATACCGTTATACGATACCCGCACAATAAATATTTTATCATTTTTTTTGTTTTTTTAAATTTTTTTTGCAAAAATAATCCGGTCTTGACGAGGAACAAATTACAGACAAAAAACAAATAAAAATTGACTATTGTCCTTATTTTTGCTACGATTTTAGTATATGAAAAAGAAAAAATACATTATAATCTTTGTAGTTGTGGCGATTTTAGCCGCAATAGTTTTATTTTTAAAAAAAGAAAAAAAAGATGATCTTAGTTTTGCCACAGTTGAAAAAGGAGACATAAAACAAGAAGTAAGTCTCACTGGTCGGGTTGAGCCGGTGGAGGACATTGATTTGGCTTTTGAAAAATCCGGAAAAGTTTCTAAGGTCAACGTCAGCGTTGGAGACAAAGTAACCGCTGGTCAAGTTTTGGTAACTCTGGACAATGCTGATTTAACGGCTCAACTTTCTCAAACTAACGCCGCGGTTGAAAGCGCCAAAGCCGGACTTAATCAATATCAAGCCGCTCTGGACACGCAACGAGCCAAGTTAGCGGAATTGCTTAAAGGAGTAAAAGCGGAAGAAATTCAATTATCTGAAAATAACGTTTCTAGTGCCGCGCAATCTGTAATTGATGCCGAGTTAAATTTAAAAAATATTACAAGCAAAGCGGAAATTGATTTAAACAATCTTTATGATAAAGTCAAAGATATTTTAAATGATAGTTATACTAAAGCCGATGACGCGATTAATAAACAAATAGACGAGATGTTTAATAATGATTTTTCCGAAAATCCGGAGTTAACATTTTCTACCGCCAATAGTCAGGCGAATATAGACGTAAAAAATGGAAAAATAACGGCTAATAATAAATTACAATCATTTAAAAACGAAGTTAATAACCTCTCGGCGTTTTCAAATCAAGAGTTGGATCAATCTTTAATTAACGGAGAGAGTTATTTGTCATTCATTAGGGATTTTTTGTCTAGACTTAATGACGCGGTAAATGCGGCTATTGGTTTACCTGCGGATACTATTGGCGTTTATAAAACCAATATTAATACCGCTAGAAATAATATTAATACGGCCATCACCAATATTAACAGTCAAAAACAACTGATTGCCGCGCAGAAAATAATTAATCAGAATAACATTGACGCTTCTCAGGCGTTGGCCAACGGAGCTAAAAACAATCTAACATTAGCTCAAGACGAATTAAGGGTTAAAAAATCAGGAGCAACAACTGAGCAAATTGAGGCGCAACAAGCTCAGGTTAAGCAGGCTGAAGTTAATATTATTTCTCAACAAGCTCAAATAAAACAAGCCGAAGCGAATGTTAATAATATTTTGGCTCAAATAGAAAAAACCATTTTATATTCGCCGATTGACGGGATTGTCACCAAACAAGAATCCAGGATTGGAGAGATAATTTCTCCCCAAATTACCGTAGTCTCAATTATTTCTCAAGCTGATTTTGAAATAAAAGCCAATGTGCCAGAGGCTGATATCGCTAAAATAAATATTGGCGATCCGGCGGAAATAAATCTCGATGCTTACGGCAACGAGGCGGTTTTTTACGCCAAAATCGCGACTATTGATCCGGCCGAAAATATTATTGACGGAGTGGCGACCTATAAAACAACATTTCAATTTTTAAAAAAAGATGAGCGGATAAAATCAGGTATGACAGCCGATATAAATATTTTAACGGAAGAAAAAATCGGAGTTTTGGCTATTCCCAGCCGCGCCATTATCAGCAAGTCCGATAATGGTGGAGAAAAATTTGTTAAATTCGTTGATGAGTCGTCCGGCAAAGAAATAATTTCAGAAGTGGAAATAAAAACCGGACTAAAAGGCTCCAATGGGAGAATAGAAATTTTAAGCGGTTTGAGCGAAGGAGATAAAATTATTATGCCTTAAGAATTTTTATGTCCTTGATTCGAGTGGAAAATTTGGAAAAAATTTATAACGACGGAGAAACAAAAACTCCAGCCTTGTGCGGAGTTTCTTTTGATATTGAATCGGGAGAATTTGTCGCCATTATGGGTCCATCCGGTTCCGGCAAGTCAACCCTGCTTCATATTTTGGGTTTTCTGGACGAATCAACCGGTGGTAATTATTTTTTTGACAATAAGACAATCAAAGAATATTCTCTAACCGAGATTGCTGGTATCAGAAACAAAAAAATGGGATTTGTTTTTCAGTCTTTTAATCTTTTGCCGCGAACGACTGTTTTAGAAAACGTTAAATTGCCTTTAATTTATTCTGAGATCAAAGAATCTTTGTGGGAGGAGATGGCCTTAAAAGCGATTGAACAAGTTGGTCTGCTCAGTCGAAAAGACTACGAAACATCACAGCTTTCCGGCGGAGAAAAACAAAGAGTGGCTATTGCGCGCGCCTTAGTTAATGATCCGCAAGTCATTTTTGCCGATGAACCAACCGGGAACCTTGATTCAAAATCAGGACAAGTTGTGATGAGTTTGATTCAAAAGCTTAATAATCAAGGTCACACTATTATTTTAATCACCCATGAAACATATACGGCCGAAAGCGCTAAAAGGATTATTAAATTAAAAGACGGGAAAATAGAGAGCGATAAATTGGTTTTGAACAGCCATTTTGTTGACGAAGAATTTATTAAGTAATAATTTATGAACGTTAAATATATTTTTAAGGCCGCTTTATTCGGATTAAAAATAAATAAATCAAGATCATTTTTAACCATCTTGGGTATTGTTATCGGTATCAGCTCAATTATTTTAATTATGTCCATTGGGCAATCTGGAGAATCTTTAATATTGTCCCAAGTGGAAACAATGGGCAGTAATTTTGTTCAAGTAAATCCGGGAAAACAAATTAAAGGTCCGCAAGATATGATAGACACACTTTTTGCGGATTCAATCAAAGATCGTGAATTAAAAGCATTACAAAATAAAAATAATGTTCCTGATTTAATGGATATCACCCCGTCTTTAATAGTTCCGGGAAATATTTCTTATCAGGGAGATACTTATAAGCCGACGATTATTGGTTGGACGGCTGATTGGGTGGGAAAACTGTTTGATGTTTATCCGGAAGAAGGAGAGTTTTTTACCGACGATGACATAAAATCTTTATCTAGCGTGGCAATAATCGGTAGCGAGGTCAAGGACGAGATGTTTGCTTCAGGACGAGTTATTGGAGAAAAAATCAAAATTAAAGATAAGCTTTTTAAAATTATAGGAGTGCTTCCTCCCAGTGGACAAATTTCAATGTTTAGTTTGGATAAAATGGTAATAATTCCTTATACCACAGCGCAAAAATATTTATTAGGAATTGATTATTATCAAGAACTTCATTTGAGAGCCAAAGATGAAGAGGCGGTGCCCAAAATGATAGAAGATATAAAAATCACCTTAAGAGATTTACATGGTATTGATTCTCCTGAGGATGATGATTTTAGCATTACCGCGCAGAGCGATATGATTGATAGAATAAAATTAATCACCAATGTTTTAACAATTTTATTAACTTCGGTTGCGGCTATTTCTTTGGTGGTTGGCGGAGTTGGCATTATGAATATTATGTTAGTTTCGGTAACCGAGAGGACGCGCGAGATTGGCTTGCGTAAAGCCATTGGAGCAACCAGTAAAAACATTTTAGTTCAATTTTTAATTGAATCAATAATTTTAACTGTCCTTGGAGGAGCTGTCGGTATTGTTTTAGGAATAAGCTTTTCTTATTTAGCCTCTTTGGTTTTAGTCAGAATTGTTGGCGCAAGTTGGGATTTTATTATCTCTTTGCCGGCGATTTTTCTTGGTTTGGGCGTAGCCGGTTTTGTCGGGTTGATTTTTGGTCTTTATCCGGCCAAACAAGCCGCTCAAAAAAGTCCGATGGAGGCCTTGCGTTATGAATAATATTTTTAAAATATGATTTTAACTTATTTTTTATTTGTTATTGGTTTTATTCTTTTAATCAAGGGCGCTGATTGGCTGGTTGACGGCGCTTCTTCATTGGCTAAAAAAATGAAAATTTCCGCCATTGTCATTGGCTTAACTATCGTGGCTTTTGGCACTTCAATGCCGGAATTCGTGGTTAATATTTTAGCCGGAATAAAAGGAACCGCGGATATCGCTTTGGGGAATATATTAGGAAGCAATATCATCAATATTTTACTAATTCTGGGAATTTCAGCCGTCATATACCCCCTGACTGTTAAAAAAAATACTGCCTGGAAAGAAATTCCTTTGGCAATTTTGGTTGTGGTGGTTTTATGGATTATGAGTAGCGATGTCTTTATTGACAACGCCCGGGCTTCTTTTTTGAGTAGGGCGGATGGATTAATAATGCTTTTGTTTTTCTTTATTTTTTTGTGCTACATTTTCAGCATCAGCATTGGTCAGCGCGAGCCAGAGCAAGAAAATAAAATTAAAGAATATTCTGGTTTTATTTCCTGGTTAATGATTTTTGGCGGTTTGGTGTTTTTGATTTTTGGCGGTAAGTGGATAGTTGACGGCGCGGTTTTAATTGCCAAATCATTGGGCGTGAGCGAGTCGTTAATCGGCTTAACTATCGTGGCTATTGGCACCTCTCTCCCGGAATTAGCAACTTCGGTCACGGCGGCTTGGAAAAAAAATAGCGACATTGCCATTGGCAATATCATCGGTTCAAATATTTTTAATATTTTTTGGGTCCTGGGTTTCACCGCCTTTATCAGTCCATTGCCGATTCCAAGTGGCGCCAGCGTAGATATTTTCATTACGTTGGTTGTTACCTTAGTTCTTTTTGTTTTTGTTTTGACGGGGAGTAAATATAAATTGAGCCGTAAACAAGGGATTACTTTTATAATTCTGTATATTATCTATATTATTTATTTGATTAAACGCGGATAAAAATAAATTTATTTGATTATAAAAAATCAGCTTTTTAAAGCTGATTTTTGCATAAAAAGATTAAACTCAAAACAAAAGTTTACTCAAAATTATAGTTGATTGTTTGGACTAATTTGATTACTTTTTAAATTGTCGGCTTCTCTTACTTGAATACTCGTTGCTGTTAGGCTTCCGTCAGAATTGGCAACGCCATTAATAATAACAGCGTCTCCGACAATCATATCTTTGGCCGCGATAATGAGGGGTTTTGTTATTTGGGTTGAGTTTGAGAAAAAAATAATTTTTGACCCGCCATCGCGTAATTTTATAGTAAGACTGATGTCATCTTTGGAAATTATTTCGCCAGAGATAATGTTTGTTGATTGTTCTTTCGTTTTTCCAAGCAATCGTTCTTTGTTCTGACTTCTTTGGGGAAGGTTTTGCATATTTCCCGGCATTTTTCCTGATCCGCATTTAGCACCGATAAAAAAACAAATTAAACCAATAACAATTACCATAATCAAACAGACAATAATTTCTTTTTTCTCCATTTTGTTAAAAATTTTCATAATTTTGATATATTAAATTTATTCGTATCTTAAAGTTTCAATTGGATGGAGTTTAGCGGCTTTTTTGGCCGGATAATAACCAAAAACTATTCCAATTATCGCCGAAACCCCAAAAGCTAAAATAACAGAAAGGGGGGAAACTTTTGTGGCGGTAATATCAAGTTTAGATACAATGGCGGCCGCCAGCCAGCCAAAGAATATTCCGACAATTCCTCCAATAATCGTAAGCATCATCGCCTCAACAAGAAATTGTGTGCTAATGTCGCTTCTCTTTGCTCCAATCGCTTTACGCAAGCCTATTTCTCTTGTTCTTTCCGTTACAGTTGTCAACATCATGTTCATAATGCCGATTCCGCCGACAACTAAAGAAATTCCGGCAATCGCGGCAAGTAAAATCGTCAAGGTTTGGGTTATAGACGAAGCGCTTTCAACAATATCGGCTTGATTCATAATACTGAAATCAGCCTTGGTTGAATCAGAAATGTCATGACGACTTAACAATAATGAAGTAATTTGTTCTTGAGCCAAGGTCATAGAATCTTGATCAATAATTTGTATGTCAATAGTGGAAAGATAACTGTTTCCGATTAAAAAACGCTGGGCGGTGGAAAGCGGAATATAAATAATATCGTCTTGATTGTTCATTCCAGAGTCTCCCTTTTCCTTAGTGATACCGATAATTTTGAATTCAATATTGTTAATGCGAATTGTTTTGCCAATTACAGAAGCAGCGTTTTCTCCGAACAAATCGTCCCGAACCGATGGACCCAAAACAGCGACTTTGGACATATTTTTAATATTTTGATCTAAAAGAAAAGTTCCTTCAGCTATTTCAACGTTTTTTATTGTTGAATAAGAAGGATTTGTCCCAACAACTTGGGTGTTAGTGTTTGTTCCTTTGGCCGTAACCTGATAACGACTGGAGACTTCCGGCGCGACTGACTGAACAAGACTTATTTCATTTTGAATCGCCTTCATATCATCTTCGGTAAGTATTTGCGCCGACCCTCGACCGGAACTTATTTGATAACCCGGGCCCCTTTGGGCACCAGAACGAACGGAAATTAGATTTGACCCAAGTGATTGTATTTTTGATTGTATTGAGCTGGTCGCCCCTTGTCCGATAGCAACCATAGCGATAACCGAACCAATGCCAATAACAATGCCAAGAACTGTTAATCCTGAGCGGGCTTTATTGGCCACCAAAGCCAAATATGTTTCTTTTAATAAATCAGATGCTTTCATAAACAAATAGAATTATTTTGTGATTTTTAAATCTTCCACAATTTCTCCGTCGCGAAGGTGAATTATGCGGTCAGTGTGTTCGGCCACTTCGCGTTCGTGGGTAATGATAATAATAGTGCGGTGTTGTTCTTTATTAAGTTTTTGAAAAGATTCAAGAACAATTTCTCCGGTTTTAGTGTCTAAATTGCCGGTTGGTTCGTCAGCTAAAATAAGAGACGGGTTGTTAACCAAGGCGCGAGCAATAGCGACTCTTTGCATTTGTCCTCCGGATAATTGATTGGA
The DNA here is from genome assembly GCA_964576065.1 of uncultured Gammaproteobacteria bacterium. Lineage (GTDB taxonomy): Bacteria > Patescibacteriota > Patescibacteriia > UBA2591 > UBA6264 > CAZNTW01. Next base: position 4,947 of record CAZNTW010000012.1, on the reverse strand, counting down.
GAGATGGAAAAAATGAGATTCGTCTAATCCGGCGTTTTTTAGCGATTCTCGAGCTTTTTTTTCGCGTTCTTCTTCCGGAACATTGGCGTAGACAAGGGGTAAGGCAACGTTTCTTAAAACAGTGGCCCTGAGCAATAAATTAAAAGATTGAAAAACAAAACCGATTTTATTTTTTCTAATATCAGCCAATTCATCATCCGAAAGTTCAGAAACATTTTTTCCGTCAAGAAAATATTCTCCGCTGGTTGGCACGTCTAACGCCCCTAATATATGCATTAAAGTTGATTTTCCTGAACCGGATGGTCCCATAATGGCGACAAATTCTCCATCTTCAATTTTAAAACACGCATTTTTTACCGCCGCCACGCTTTCGTCTCCGCTTTGGTATATTTTTGAAATATTTTTGCACTCAATCATATGAATTTATATTTATCGTCCCGGAAATCTTCCGCCGGTCATATTAAATAAACTACCACTTTCGTTTTTCTGAATAGAGGAACTCGTTGAAGAGGTTAAAGTATTAGTTTGTGTGACTATTTGATCCCCCTCTTCTACTCCGCTTATTATTTCAGTCATTGTGTCGTTTGATAAACCAACTATAACAATTTGCCTTTGCGGTGTAATGTCGGAAACAACGCCGAGGGTTGCTGTTTGACTATAAGAAATAGAATCATTTTTAATGATTTCCACGTAATTTTCATCTCCCAAAGCTTTGATTGCCGAGTTAGGAACCAATAATACATCTTGTCTGGTTTTGGTAATGATTGAAGCGGAAACGCTCATCCCGGGTTTGATTTGGTTATCTTGGGTATCAAGGACAATGGTTGCGCCATAAGTGACTACTCCTTGGGAAACCTCTCCTAAGGTGTCAACTTCAGATACTTCTCCGGTAATAGTCAAATCACTGACAGCGTCAAAAGTCATAGTCGCTTTTTGCCCGACTTTAAGTTTGGTCGCGTCAACTTCGTTTAAAGACAGTTCGGCGATTTGTTGCTTAGAGATAATAGTGACAACAATTGAGCCGGACGATACAGAGTCTCCATTTTTTACGCTAACGCCGGATATTATTCCGTTAATAGGGGCTTTTATTGTATAATAAATTAATTTTTCTTTTTCGTCCAAAAGATCGTTTTTCTTTTGTTTTACGGCGAGTTCTTGGGTTCTAAGATCCAAGGCCTCGGGTTCGGCCAAAAGTTCCGCCAACGCCACTTCTTTGTCTTTAACTGTTGCTTCCGCCGCCGCCAAATCAAGAGGGTTGTTTTTATCTAAGGTATCTAAAGTTCTTTTCGCGCCGATTAATGACTCGCGATTATCTTGCAATGTTCTTTGGGCTGACAGCAAACTTGAAACATGACTATTTGTTTTGCTGGTATAAGAAGAAAGATTAGTTTGATATATTTCAACCGTAGAAAAACTATCAAGGTTTTTTTGCGACCGACAATCAGTCCAAGCGTCTAAATAATTAGTTAAGCTCTTAACGGCTTCGCCTATTATTTTTGTTGTTTCCAGTGTTTCCGCCAATAATGATTCTATTGTGTTATTGTCAGAAGATCGGGTAACCTCTTTATAATTTTCAAAATTTTCATCGTATTTTGTTCTGGCGGCGTAATAATCTTCTTCGGCGCTTACTTGAAATATTTCCAACCGAGAACGATAGATCATCTCAACGGTATTCATCAACGCGGAAGTATTTTCTAAATTATTGCCAACCATAACTTCATCTTCGCCAATATCATCGCCAAAAAGCATATCTTCCAAATTGGTGATTATTGTCGGTAAATCCAAAAAAGCGTTAGAAACAGTATTAAAAGTATCTTCATATGCTTTAATTAAGGCGTCGTCGGCTTTTTGTTTTGCTTCTAAGGCCTCTTGGTAGCCTGTATTTTGCGAAAGTTTAAGTTTTGATAAAGTAGTTTTGGCGCTGGTCAATGAATTTTCTGTTTGCATTATGGAATAATCATCCGCCGGCTCTTTTAATTTTGCCAAAGCTATTTCAGTTGTTTCTAAGGCGTCTTCGGCATCACGAATGGTTTTGTAGGCGTCAGTGGCATCAAGTTTAATCAAAACATCGCCAGTTTTAACTTCTTGCCCGGCCTTAATCAAGACGCTTGTCACGTCGCCCGCTACTTTAGCCTTGATATCTATTTGATCTGATGAGGAAATTTGTCCGCTGCCGGAAACCGAGTCAACAATAGTTCCCTTTTCAACCGTGGCTAAGGTGTAGTTGGTAACACTATTTTCGCTTTGGGATGATTTATACTTCCAAATCACTCCGCCGATAATAGCGATAATAATCAAAGCGGTAATAAATTTGTGTTTTAATAAAAAACCAAAAAAGTTTTTCAGCATAAAAGATGTTTTAATTGTGTTAAATTAGTATTTTATCGATTCATGGATTTCTGCGGGATTTCCTTGCGGCATTTTAGGCATAAGAGGAATAATTCCCGCTTGAGGCGGAGGAGGGATAACTCTGATTAATTTAGCTTCAATTTGTCCGGCATCGTTTGGCGCGCCAACAATTACAACAGAGTCGTCAATTTTAAGGTCGCTTATTTTTATAGTTTCTCGTAAAAAATTAATAACAGTGTCGTTTTTAATTAAAATTATTTTTTCCACGTTTTCTTGTCCTTTTACCACTAATGTTTGTCCGTCAATTTTTATAATTTGTCCAAAGGTGCCGTTGGCTTCAATAAAATCTCTATCGCCAAATCCCGACAAAAACCCGTTTCTTGGTCCGGCAAAATTTCGATGATAGTTATTACTCCAACGGCAAGAAAAATCAGCTTTTTTACTTCCAACCAACAAGCCAGCCTTAAATACAATTAAAAGAATTGCGAAAATAACAATTCCGAGACAAGTTTTTTTAAATGTTTTTGATGAAATTTTTTTGTTTATATCCATAAAATTTATTTATTGTAAAAATACGTTAGTTAATTTGTTTAAGCTGAAATAAAGACATCTTTTATGTTTTTTGCCGTTAGTCTGAGCATTTGCAAGAACGCCAACACAATCAAAGAAAAGATTATTAAATTTAAGACAGGTAATGTTTCCAATAAAGAAACGGTAAAATTTTGCCAAATACTCATAACAATTTTTGTGTCGGAAAATAACAAAGAAAAATATTTTACAAAACCCGATTCAATAAATTCGGACAGTAATATTTTAAACGCCGGAATGGCGGCGATAACGGAAACAAAAGATCCAATTGAAAAAAACAAAATTTTGCGGCGGACAACGATTAAATGTTGTTCTTGGTGGATCCGGTTTAATATTTTTTCAAAAAGAACGTCTGGCGCTTTTAAAGCGTCGGGATAATGAGAATAATTTTTATGGTTAATGGTCATAGTAAATTATTTAGTTTTCAATATCCAAGTTTAATACGAACGCGGGAGGTGTTTTGGTGCAGAGCCGCTTTTGTATATGTATAATGGATATTGGTTTATTATAAAATAAATTAAGCGAGCAGTTTTTTTAACTTAGCTATTGCTCGCCGATAACGGCTTTTCACAGTGTTGATCGGTTCTTTTGTTTTTTCTGAAATTTCGCGGAAATTAAGATGATTGTTGTGATAAAGAGAAAAAACAGAACGATGTTCAATTGAAAGCTTTTCCAAATTACTATTTAATAAGTTTTGTTTATTGGTTTGGTCGAATATCTCATCAGGGAGCGGCGATGGATCCAATAAATTGTCTGTAATCTTATTTTCCCTGTTTTCTGTGTCAAAAGCCGAAAATGGCAGGGCACGGGATTTTTTTAAAACATCAAGCGCCGTATTTTTCGCGATAACAAATAGCCACGGTTTAAATTTCTTTTGTTTTTTAAATTTTTTTAAATTTTTCCATACTTTTACAAAAGTTTCTTGAGTGGCATCTTCGGTGTCAACTTCGTTTTTTAAATAGGAATAAATAAAGTTATAAATTTGATTAAGGTATTTTTTAATTAAAATTTCAAGCGACTTTTCGTCGCCTTTTAAATAATTGGCAATCAGTTGTTCATCAGAGAGGTCGGGCATAGAAGTTTTTAGTCAAAATTTAAATTTTTGATAACAGCAATAAATTTGCGTTTATATTTTAACACAAAGCCAACTCTGAGTAAATTCAGCCTTTTGATAATTTAAATTTTACCTTACTATGTTTTCTGTGATTGTAAGATTTCACAACAAAAAAAACGAGGCAATCTAATCGTTTTTTAAAATAAAGAAATTGAAAAAAATTTAACTTGGTCGGGACGCAGGGAATTGCTCTGTCGGATGACGGGGCACGAACCCAGTCTTCTGTTAATTTAACTTTGATGCGCGGTTTAATTTTAAAAATCGGGGTGCTGGGAATTGAACCCAGTCTACATACTCCCAAAGTATGCGTACTACCGGTATACGACACCCCGTTAAAATTTAATTATCAAAAAAGAATTTTAATCTATTTTTTAAATATTTTTTACCCATGCCCAATTTTAAATATTTTTCTCTGGCTTTTGCGTCCTTTATGTTTAAGCATGCCTCGTAATACAATAGTTGGAAAGGACATCTTTCTTTTGTAGAAAAGTTCAAGCCCTTATTATGTTCCAAAATTCTTTTTTGTAAATTTTTAGTATAACCAGTATACCAATTATTGTCTTTAACGCTTTTTATTAGATAAACGTAGTACATAAATTTCTAACGGGGACGCCCCGTTTAAAATAGAATTTGGATTTTGGAATATAGAATTTGGTCCGCCGGTTGGCGGATTAGAAATCGTCTGCAAAATTCGTGACTACAACATTCGCAATCTATCAGTGTATTCATAGTAGAATAAGATGATTTTATCAGAAAAAACAAAACAAATCAAGAAAAAATCACTGTTGTAATGAAAATTTTAATTTTCACTGTTTGTTTTTTTGTCCCGCATAGCAAGATCTCCGCTTCGCTCTGTTGAACTCAGTATCTCCTCACATTCGTTCGTCGGTGCTTCG
>CAZNTW010000011.1:0-17794 GCA_964576065.1 uncultured Gammaproteobacteria bacterium | reverse complement strand
AATTTTCACTTGAGGAATAAAAGTCGTTTCTGCGGCTAAAACGGGAATTGATAGAGAGAAAAGAATAAAAATTAAAAAAAATTTGGAAAAAAAGTTTTTTATCGACATATAAATATAAAACTACAATGATTAAAAAGAAGAATTACAAGTCGCTCCTCCGCCACCTTGATAAGTAAAATGCCAAGCTTCTGTATCGGCAACTTTAAAGCCAAAAGATTTAGCCATATCCAAAAATTTTGTGTATTTATCCTTGCTCCCCGTAAACGGATCGACATGCAAATTAACATCAAAAGCGATTCCCTTTTCGTGCGTACTTTTACCCGGATAATTAGCGTCTAGATCTTCGTTATAAAGGCAACATTGGTAATTTGGATTACGAAACATTGAGGAGATTGTTATCCTTCCATTGCGTCCCCCCAACCATTTTCCCATAAAAGCATCAAACGCGCTTTTAGCTTTTGGGGCCAAAAAAGCCATAACCCTGGGTCCGGTATATACTTGGGGGGCAATTGAAACCAAACCAGAACATTTCTTTAGGTCATTTTCGATTGGGCAGTTTTTCGGACAAAATATTTCTTTAGAAAATTTTGCGCATTGGGCTTTAGTGAATCTATTAGAAGTAAGATATTTTTCTTGAGATAAATAAACTTTATTTATCATACAAACCCCCTCGGAACATTTAGTTCCTATTTCTTTTATTTCTGTTCTTGTGGTTCCTGCACCCGGGATGTTTATAGTAAAAACAGTGTGTCCAATCGCGCCGCAATCCTTATCCTCCACGGCAAAAAAATCTCCCTGTTTCCCTATTTTTACGATTGACACAATTTCGCATTCATTCTCGCTAACCCTAACAATATTTTCTTTTTTGTTATAAAGATACATTTTATTTTCGGGTGATTTTGTCTCCACCCCTTCCACATTACCCAGTTTTATATCTCTCAAATTCACCAGCGACGGATTAATAAAATTCAATAAAGTGTAAGCGCCGATACCGAGCAATAAGCCGATTAATGCCTGAGTGATTCTCCCTTTGGCTTTGGTAATGGCGCTACCGCTACCACCGGCCGTCATCCATTGAAACCCAGCGACCATAATCATCACTACCGCCAAAACTATCAAGGCGCCGACTGCCCATTTATAAATAGCGTTGATGTAGTCGCCGATGCTGGTTTTAGTGATGGCTGTCCCCACGCCAACATTATATTCGCCAATTTTCACTTGAGGAATAAAAGTCGTTTCTGCGGCTAAAACGGGAATTGATAGAAATAAAAAAATATAAACCAAAACAACAAAACAAAACGAATAACTAAATATCTTATAATTTTTAATCTGCTTATTTTTCATTTACTAGTGAAATAATACATTTTCTATTATATTTATAAATTCTCCGCCAAAAAGTTTGACTAGTTTCCATGGATCTGTTTGGGCTGTTACCGCTAAAATAAGAACGCTTAAAATAATCAGTCCGACAACAAAATAAAAAAAACCCACACTAAGAACAACCAGAAGTTCCGGAAGCGGCAATGGCGGGATTGATTTAACTTTTAATAAATTACCAAAAAATAAACGAATAATTAAAATTTCCGCGGAAAACTTACTACCGGCTTTTATTAAACCGCCGATGGCCGCCTTAGATAAAGCTTCTGCTTGTCCTCCCCCTCCTTCGGTCTTATTTTGGTTTGCTTTTTCTTGATTAGCGCTATTTTGCTCAGCCACTTTTTCTTGAGCTTGTTCTGATCTCAAATTAGCCCCTGTTTCGCTTTCCGTCGCTCCATCTTCTGATTCCTGAACCGATCTCGACTCCTGTGTTTGCTCATCGCCTGACGATTGATTGTTTTGCCCAAGTCGTTCCGACAATCCCGCCGACTGGCTTGCTCCTGCTAATTGTTGCGATTTTATATGATTTTCAGCTAATTTTTGTTTAGCCATTTTTTTTTGCGCCATTTGCGAAGCAAACTCGCTTTTTGACACATTTTCTTGAGGAGTCGAATCTTGTTTTGTCCGCAAATCAGTCATATTTACAAATTTTTATACTCTATCACGGACACTTTCCATTCGCTTCCTTGTTTGTCCATAGTCAAATCAACTGTTTGATAAAAAATACTTGTTTCTTTTCCGACAGTTTGCTCTACTTGAACCTGTCCGGAAAAAACAGCTTTTTGGTCTAACAAAAATTCTCCCAAATTTAAAGACATAATTCTAGCGGTCTGTCCGAAAAATTCGACATTATTTCCAAAGCCTTGACTAATTTTGGTTTTTGCCTCTTTGACCAGAGTTTCTGACATTTGTGGCAAAAGCTCTTCCAAATTACTATATTTCCCGTCTGAAGAGTAAGTGGCATAACGTTCAATAAAAGAGCGCGCTTGTAAAGTAAGTTGTGATTTTATTAGCATTGATTCGTCCGCCTTTTCCGCTATTTTTGTCTTGTCCGGTTGGTCTGACGGATTTTTGGAAATGTCAGCCTCGCTTGGATTTTCAGACTTATTGACCGGAATCGTTTCAGAACCGCCTTTAGTTTTATTTTTTATAAAAACAAAAACGCCTATTACTATAATAATTAAAACTGCGATTATAACCGCGATAAAAATAATTCTTTTTTTGTTCATATTTAACAATCTTAACTATAATTAGATTTTTTATTCACCCCGAGCAAATTCTTTTTTTGCTTCTTCTATTTCCAGTAATTGTTTCGGGTCAGATGTGATTAGTTGATCTTCCGAATAAGACGCCACAATTTTTATAGCCGCGTGTTTAGCTCCGGCAAAAAATATTCCCTCTCCGACGCCGCACTCCAAAAGCAGATATTTTTCGCTGTCGGTAAGCATAAATGTTTTAACCACCTGTTCAACGGACGCGGTTGACTGTTTTAAAAGCAATTGCAGGGCCGAGTTGGTGACAATAGCCCGACCATAAGGAGAATTTAAAAAATCCTGCACATCTTGAGTAATGGTTGTCACTCCCAGGTAATACTTGCGGCAACGTTTAACTAAAGCAAAAATAAATTTAGCCGAATCCTCATATTGCATCAACCACCAAGCCTCATCAATCACTAAAATTCTTTTTTTCATTTCCGCTCGAACAGTATTCCAAATATAATTGACAATAGTATAAACCGCCAATGGCCTTAATTCGTCTTCTAAGTCGCGGACAGAAAAAATAACCAATTGATTTTTTGTTTTTATATTAGTCGGATAATTAAGAAAGCCAGCAAAAGTTCCACTGGTATATTTTTTCAACCGCTCAGACAAATCAGCGCCACCTTCCATTCCGTCCAAAACTTCTTGTAGGTCGCTCAAAGTGGGGGGAGTAATGGCGGTTAAATCGCAACCAGGAATAATATCTTTTTTGGCGTATGATTCCAAAAGAGCGCGATCAATCAAAGAATCTTCTTGGGGAGTAAAACCCTTAGTGCCGTCGGGAAAACTCTTGCCAATCATAATTCTCAATAAACCCTTTACTGTGATTACCGCTGACCTGATAACATCGGCGGTTTTAACATCTTTAGCGTTAGTTCGGGGCAAATCAAAAGGATTTATTTTGCTTTCCGAAGACAAAGAAATATCAACATAAGTGCCCCCGACCGCATCGCAAAGGTGCTTATATTCTTTTTCAGGATCAATCACAATAACCTCAACTCCGAACATCAAAGAACGCAAAACTTCTAATTTGCAAAAATAACTCTTACCTGACCCGGAGGTCGCAAAAACTACAAAATTAGCATTAGGCATTGAGAAGCGATCAAAAAGGATCAAACTGTTGTTGTGACGGTTAACCCCATAAAGCACACCGCTATTGGAAGTGAGGTCTGAAGAAATAAAAGGAAAACTGGAAGCGCAAGGAGAAGAATTAATATTCATTGCTACTATTAATTCATCTTGGCAAAGTGGCAGGGTTGAATTAAATCCTTGCTCACTTTGATAAAAAGCGCGTCGAGTTTGCACTAATTTACCGGCAAACAAACTTTCAATTTTTTCCGTTAAAATATCCAATTCTTTTTCTTCTTTGGAGTAAATGGTAACATACAAAGCAAATTGGAAAAAATGTTCCACCCCAGTGGTTAAATCGTCTCTTAAGTTTTCAATATCTTTAAAAGCGGTTTCTTTAAGCGGGTCGCGCGGCATACCTTTTTCTTGGCCAGCCATAATTTCCGCTTCCACATTACCTAAGCGCCGTTGAAGCTGTTTAAGTATTATTTTCGCTTCAATTGGATAAAAAAACATCGCGACGTCCAAATAAGAGTTAAAATTAATAATTGGCACAAACCAACCGACTGAAACATAGCGAGGAAAAGTGGTAACAAAAATTGTCCGCAAATAACGATTGCCCAACTGCAAATTCTGTGGCCCGATATTCATTGAAGACGGCGCGATTAAATCTAAAATTGACACTGTGCCACGGCGGTAAGTGTCTTCTCTTTCTAGGGTTTCGCTGATTTTTTCGGTTTCCGTCTCAACTTCGGTTTCCGGCTTTTTATTTTCTTTGATTGTCTTCTCGTTGATAGACGAGGGTAAAATAGCCATAAATAATAAATTACAAATCAATCCTTATGTTCTTTAATTCTCCCGGCCCTTGATTTTCCGCTTCGGCCGGATTATAAATATTATAGAAAGTCTCAATTAAACTTTGGGTATCCAACGGCGACGCGTTGATTCCCATACTGGAAAGCGAACTAATGACATTGTCCACACGGCGATAAAGCAATTCTTTATATTTCTCAAATTTTTCTGTTTTAAGTTTAATCACGCCTGCGGTGCTAAAAAGATCGGTCAATCTGGAAAAAAAACCTCTTTTTTTGTCGCCCAAAGGATTATAAGGAACAACTACATAAAAATGCCTGATCATTATCTCTCCTAACTGAACTAGTTCTTCCACAAAATTGGAATAATCCATCATTTGGACTTTTAACAATTCATTAGTTTGAGTTTTTTCCATTTCTTCAATTGAAGAAACATACGGCTTAATGTTAAATGGCCTGGACTGAATGACGATTTGTAAAGGAAAAGCCAAGCTATTTAAAAAGCTCACATAATTTTGGATAATGGCGGCTTGCTCTTCTTCTGACTTTAAGGCAAAATTGATTGACGAAACCAATAAAATCGCGCATAAGGAGCCATTTTTTAAAACCACGCAATCATTCCTAATCTCAGCGATATTCAGATATTTTTGACTTGATGCGATTATTGCCATATATTTTAAATCTTTCTAAAAATTTTTGCCGGAAATAATTAATAATTTTTTTATGATTAAAGTCCTCTCATTATATCATCGCTTGGTTCTTCGCTGTTATTTTCTATTTTATATTCTCCGCCGGTATCAACCGATAAGGCAATCTGTGAAAGTTTGGAGGCCAAAAGCGTTCGACGAACCGGTATGACTTGTTGAACATTTTCCTTCTCTTTTCCTTTTTCTTTGCCTTCTGTTTCTTTAGTCGGAATATATTCTCGGCGCCAAAGACGCAAACTCGGTTTTCTGGCTTTTTGAATAACGTTAAGAAAAAAATAATAAATCGGCTGGTGTCCAACTTTGGCAAAAGCCAATGCTACTCCGAATAAACCAAAAACTAACGCTTCAACCACAAATAGCATAAAATCAGACAATTTATAACAAAGAAAAACCACCCCGGCGGTAACAATTAAAATAATAAATTGTTTCGGCGTAATCGGTCCGATAATTTTCGGCTCAATATCAATGAATTGTGGAACGGCAAATTGCATAATAAAATAAATTGAAAATATAAATATCTCAACCAAGGGCTGATCTCCGCCAGTGGGCGCCGACCTGACCGGTAGGCAAGGACGGGCTGCCTCTCTGGGCGGAAAAAATAAAATATCTTAGTAATTTGGATTTTGCCCCGCAAACGGGATCCCGGCTTACTGCCCGCTTAACAAAGTATCGTTTTTGGCGAAGCGCGACTTCAGAAAGTTTAAAATTTTAACTGATTTACAGTCTTAATCGTTGGTTTAACTCCACCACTGCGTTAAATTCTTCTTCGGTCAAAACCTGCAATCCTTGTTGTTGGCAACCTCTGATTATCTCGGTGATAAATTTTCCTTGATCAATTGATTCAGCGCCGATATTTAAATAAAACTGATTGATTTCCGATTCTTTCCACGCCTTAATACCTTCCGCTTTTGCCACCATTGACTCTTCTCCCAATAAATTTATTTTATCTTGAATCCTTTGCGCCGCCTCTTTAGGCGTACCCCAACGTCGCCAATCAACCAAAGTAATATTTCTTAGTTCATCTATCGGCCCCTCTGCTTTCAGCCCAATATTCTTTTTTGGAATTATCTTGCTTAGATCGGCAAAATTAGTGTTAATTTTAATTTTCTCTGATTCGCCCGCGTTAGTTGTCGGTATCGGTATAAAACTTGATTGATTCGGCAAATGAATTTCCAGTGTTTTTTGTGTTTGGATTATTGGCGGTTCAATAACCAACGGTTGTGACTGTTTTAATCCCGGCTCAACGGCCGTAATAACAATTTTGTTTTCTTGTTCTGGTGGCGTCGCCGGAATAACTTTTTCTATTGGAATTATTTTGATTTCCGGTTCTGGGATGACAACCGGCGATTCTTTAATTAAAGTTGAAAATAGGGCTGAAGTCTGGTTTGGAATAGGAATAGGCGCGAATGGCGGTTCAAGAGGAGGCTCTTTTGGAGTCTGAGGTTTGGAATCTAGAATTTGAAATTTTGTTTCAGCTTTAATTAAGGAATTAACGTTGTCCGCCAATAAAACTGGTCGAGATGGCTTACTAATTTCCCCTGGTTCCTGTTTTATTTTGGGTTTTTCTAAAACCATTAAATTCATAACCTTATCTGCCATTTCTTCGTTAAAACCCATTCCGCCAAGATTTGTGTCCCTTTTTAAAACAATTTTTGTTTCCAAATTAGTCCTAATATCCTTCAAAAAAGATAAGGCAATATTTTCAAAACGTTTTTTTGCGTTTTCGTCAGGTAAAATTATTCCTGAATTTTCCAGGATATTGGTCACGGCTTGAGGAATTTCAATTTTAGATTGTTCAATTGCCTTTTGCTGTTCTCTCGCCTTTTCATCAGCTTTATTTTGAATTTCCTTGACTTTTGGCTCGATAAAAGACATTATCAATCCGACATAATAATCACCCAAACCCAGTCCGCCGATTTTTTCTGATTTAGTTAAAAATTCTCTCATTAAATCATTGCTGATTTTCCTGTCGGCAAAAAGATCAAGCGATTCCTGGAATCTTTGCTCTAAACCGCTTTCAGGAGCAAGGGGTAAATTAAATTCTTTAATAATGTTTTCCGCTAACAGGCTTTCATCCACTTCAACGATCTTTTCGGTTATTGTTGGCTCAATTATTTTCTCGAATATCTCCAAACCTATTTCACAAGCCTCGTCTAAGTATATATTCTTTTCTTTCATAAGAAAAATATCCAAATCTTCGTCTTCTTTTTTCTTACCCAAAATTTCTTCAACGATTGTTTGAATTTTCTCGCCAATATCGGTAAGATTATGTTTCTGAACAATCTCGCCCAATTGTTTTTTTTGTTCTTCGGTTAAAAACATATTCTTTTGTGAATTAAACTTTTTTATTTTTGTCCAAATTTTTAAGCAGTTGTTCCAACTCTGTTAACATTTTTTTTATTATTCCCGGATCAGCGTTATCTTTCCAGTAATTCTCTATAATTTCTTTTAATTGCGCTAAGTTGGTTAAACCTGTTGTTGAATTAGGGTTTTCAGTATCCTGGGGATTGTGGTATGCCTCACCGGCTGTTTCGGGATTATTGTTTATTTTTGTTATTATATTATTAAGATCGTTAAATGTTGTTATGGCCGTAGACGCTTTTTTAAATCCGTCGGGAGTTGGATTTTCTTGGATTTCTTTTAACATAACCGTTGTCCCTCTTTTTATTTTCTCAAAAATTAATCCTAATTCTCTCCGTTCCCCGCCAAAACCTTTGGTTTGTTTTTTTTGTCTTTGATATGAATTCTTTATTTTCCCTCTAATTTGTCCCGCTTTCATACTTATTTCTTGCGCTGATAAATCTTTATTATTTGCTTGATTTTCAAGATTATTAACTTCTTTTAGAATTTTTCCCATTTCTGAGACAAAATCCGCGGAAAAATCACTAATCGAACTTTTTGTTTTAGCGACTATTTTAAAATCTTCCAAAAAGTTTTTTAAAAATTCTTGCGACAATCTGGTTACTTCGTCATCCCGTTCTTTTTCAAGTCTGGCGACCTCCGCAGGATCTTCAGTGGCTTTAATCTTGTTAGCAGCTTTTTCTTTAACGGATTTAGTTATGTTGTGAAAACTTTCCTTTTGTTTTTTGGTAAATTCTACTACCGCTTCTTGTTCCGTCAATCGTCGTCCATTTGTCGGGTCGTAAATTGAGCTTGGAGCGTTAAAAGCATTTAGTGTTAGAGCGGTGCCGGTAAATCCATCTATAGTTCTATCTACCTCGTTTTTTTGTTCCTCGGGCGTCTTATTTGCTAATCCGGCTATTTCTTGTTCAACCTTGGTAATCGCCCTTCCTAATTCAGAACTTGATGTCTTAGAGGCCAAGCCGATTATTTCCTTATATTGGTCTGATTGTTTATTTTTAGACTCCACTTTCTCAGCTATTTTTTTATTTTGTGTATCTTCGGCTAAATCAATATTTTTATTTATATCTTCTACTGCTGCTACTCCTTCTCCTCCTTCTCCTTTTATTTTTTTGTAAAATGTTGAGTGCTTCTTTTTAAAAGATTCTGCTTCTTCTTTCGTCATTCCATAGGCCGCCATCGCTCCTTGTTCATTTTTTTCAAAATTTTTCGCCATTAATCCCATTTTTTTTACAACAATCTTTTTCTCTCCTTGCTTAAAATCATTAAAATTGGTCTCGTCTAATCCCAAAAATAGGTCCGCCGCCCTTTGCGATGAGACATAATTACCATCGTCGTCAATTCTCATTTCAACATCAGCCTTAGACGACATTCCTGCTACTTCATAACCGCGCGATGTATTTACGATATTGGCAATTTTTTTTCTTTCTTCAGGTCTATTTGTTCTTGCCATACCCATTATTTTATTTTTCGGTTTAACTAATTCTCTTAAACTATTTTCAGTATATTCTCCTCCAATCGCTGCTTTCCCGTAAAAACTATAATCCTCTTCCTTTAATTCATCGTTGCTCGCCATTGATCTGGCTAAAGTTAAACCCTGAAGGCTATCGGCTTTTTTTTCTTGTTTGAGTTTTTCAAACGCTTTTTTTCTTGACTCTGCCGTGCTATATTGTTCTTCTTGTGTTTTGGCTAATTTTGCGGATTTTGAAATTGTCATTCTTTGTTTTATTTGGTCTTTATCTAATCCTTGTCTATTCCACCTCTCTTTCATTAACGTCTCATTAGCAATTCCGGCTCTCCCATCTTTAGTAAGATGCTTATAGACAAACTGGCTCATTTTTCCACCGGTTTCCATCTTCTCTTTATATGCCTGAACTCTGGGCGCCACGTTTGCTTTGTATAATCCTTTCATGGCCTTTCCCGGCATTTTTTTTGCTCCGTCGGCAAAGCCCTGTATTTTCGTCAAAGCCGAGCCGGCGAATTTAGCGCCAACCGCGCCTGACTCCTGCGCCACCATTAGAGAACCAATCAACATCGCAATGCTAATTATAAAATTCAATATATTCTCCGGCTTTCCCGCTTCGCTGATGGTGGCGTTTTGTTCTCCGCTCGTCGTTCCAATAATTTCCGTCTCTCCGGCGCCCCCCACCTCTTTGTTCATATTACCGCTGGCACCCTGGACCACAGACAAAGATAACCAAAGAAAAAACGCCAAGACCGGACCAATAATAACCTGACTGGTAAATTTTTCCCACCATTTACTGGAATATTTGTTAAGAAATGGCACAATACTGGCTATAAAAGCAATGGGCGACAAAAGAACCAAAAACCAAAGAATAACTATTCTAAAAGAAATAATAACCAAAATCGCCACAACAACTACTAAGGCGATAACTGTCATAATTAGGGCTAAGATAAGAACTCCGGCCGTATCGCCACCGGAAATCTCGCCCTCGGCATCCATTTGCAATACTTGATCCAGTCCCAACATCGTGGTAAAATTTCCGCCGGCTGTCGCTTTACAAGCATTAATAAATGTAAGCATTATTACTTGAGAAAAATCAATTATAACTCCGCAAATCAATTTAGAAAAATTAACCACTATTGCCGCAAAAACAAAACCTCCCAACAACTTGCGGTAAGAATATTTTTCTACCCCCAAGACTGTGCCAAAGGCGATAACCAATAAAATGGCGACAAAAAACATATTGCAAATATCGCGCAAAATAATCCAGCCCTTAGAAACCGCCGCCGAACCGATAAAATCGTTGTATTGAGCTACCTTGATTAAAATAGTAATTAATGACCCTATTAGTTTGCCAATTAAAGAAACAATCGGCATTACTATCCAACTAATTAGTGTCGCGCCAACTCCGGCCCTGGCAAAATAAGGAGTAATCAACCCGATTGACAAAACCAAAAATAAGACGCTTAAAAAAATAATTTTGCGCTTATTGATTTTTCCCGGCAAAAGCGAATTTGCCTTTGGCGAAAATTTTTTAAACAACTTTTCCATCATTGGTTATACTGTTACGAATTTACGAATACGAATATAATACGAATATTACAAATAAAAAATATTATAAATCACGATTACCCGATTTAAGAGACTGTGGACATCGGAGGTCAACACCATTATGTAGGGGTCGCGCCCCTACATAACCGACCCCTACATAAGAATTAAGGGAAAATTATAATTGTGCCGTTATAAGAAACGCCTGCGGAGCTTGAAGGAGATAAATCTGTGCAACTTTTATCTCCGGCATAAATTCCGACGTTACTACCACCGCTATTACACCAGCCCCAATTATCTTTGATATAAACTTTTGGTTTAAAACAACAGGCATTATTACAACCTAGAGCATTCCACCCAAGACTGCCAACGCCATTGCAAGAAAAAACATAATTAAATTGGAAAAAACCTTGTTCGCAAGCGTCAGGAGTTTTGCCGAATTCGTTGCAATTATTAGCGTCAGCACAACATTCGTCTTTGTGATTTTTTGCCATTGCTTCGTATTTGTCAATTTTTTTACCATTGCCATCGCCATACCAATCAATCGCTATTTCACGAATTGGCATTGAGCTTTTGTCAGCCCAAGCGTAAAACATTAAGTTGGCTTCATAACTTTGCTTTGCGTCAATATTTCCGCTGGATTGAATTCCAATACCGATAGCGTTCACAGCGCCTATTGCATATTTACCATCTAATGTTTTGGTAACCGAGGCGGTTTGCGGAGAAGCAACCCCAGTTGGGTGAGAAGAAGAAACATCTGTTGGAGACCCGCTAGAATATGTGTTTGAATAATTATTATTGACGGGAGTTATAAGAGTATAATTATTAAATTTCGTAAATAATGTTTTTACGTCATTCTCCAATATTGTCCCATATACCTCATTATCTTGGCATTCCAAAGGATAGAGCGGATCTTTATAAAATACTAATCGGTTGGTGCCATCGTTTATATTCAATCTGCCGGCGCGATAAGGCGCTATACAATCATAAATGTCGTCTTTATATTTATACTCTCCAACGCTACCCGTAAATCTCTCCCACAATTTATCAGTCCAAGCGCCGGGAACAATGCCGGAAGAGTATGGAATTTCAAAAAAAGAAGTACAAACATCTTTAAGAACAACTTCAATGTTGGCAATGTTATTTGTATTACTATAATAAAAAGTGTTGTTATCACTAGTGGTGTCAGACTTTGTTATTTCAATTGAAGACAAATAATTATTATCGGAAAAAATCGCTTCAGCTTTTAGACAGGCAGCGTTTCCGCCAGAACATTTATCCTTCTCAAAATCAAATTTAATGGCGGGATCATCGCCATCATAATCGCGTGTATCAAAAACAATAGCATTAACCCACAATGGAACTTTTCCTTGTTCCTGAGATGATAATTCAACATCAATCACCCTGGCCATATAGTCAGTAGTCTCAGAAAGAGTAAACTTACATGGGGGGTTCTTCTCCTCCTCACACACGACCCACTTAATATGCTCATCAGAATCAAGCGCCCCATCATAACTATTAGAATTGTTGTTCATAAAAGTTTCAAGCTTCTCGTTGACGACGGCTTCATCGCTCGCTCCAAGTCTAATTTTAATATAAGCAATCTTATCCTTGGTTATTTGATTATATTTCAAGTATTGGTCTAATCTTGAATCTATGGCAAGAGTTTCGGATGTTCCCGTTTCTGAATGGTTCTCTTCCGCTCCGATAATTCCGTTTGCGACAAAATCATAACTATTAATTGTAATTGATTTAATGTTTTTAGAATTGCAATACCACCTTGCCGCGCCGTTTTTCGCAGTATAGCCGGCGCTGGTGTAAAAATTGTAAATATCCGTGTCTCCGATACCCATTCCCGGAAGCCAAGTAATACACTCATTGGAATCAACACTTTTCCCGCCAGTCACGACAATTGACGACTCCAAACAAAGCCCGCGTAATCCGTTAAATTCGGTAACCTTTGATTTATAAGCGCACTCTCCCACTTTATCTCCATTTTTACAATCAGAATCTTTTGAACACTGAGCCCCGGAAACTCCTATTCCCCCGCCCAAACAAATGCCGGTTGGAGTATTTTTATTGTCTTGACTGTAATACTTTGCCACACTACCGTCGCCATATTCAATTTTTTGATAAGAACATTGGCAGTTTGGATAACTTCCCGAGTTATTGTCGCCGCAAACATTGACTTGCGGATATTCCTTTCCTGAACTTTGTTTAAAGGGTGAGTCTTTTTCCGGAAAAGCGCGACAAGTCTTGGGAATCGTTGCCCCGCTTCCATTAACGCCGTTATTACTAGAAGTTAATCTATTGTCTTCAATGTAAAGATTTTCTATTGGGTAAAGACCATAAAGAGAGTGTCCCGAATAATCCAAACCAGACCAATCTATATCTCTATTTTTATAAACATCTTCATTCAAAATATCTTCTTTATTATTTAAGTTTAAAAACTTTCCGTAAACCACGCGACCACAACGACTGGTCGCGCCGGTCCCCACCAATTTATCGCATCGACTCACTGATTGGCATTCTTGCTGATACTTACCCGAAGCCGAATTCCAAACTAAACGCCAACTATTGCAACTAAGCCATTCTCCACAAGTTCTGTCTTGTTTAACTTTAACAATTATATTGGCATCATTAGAGTTTTGACCAAGCTTAAAGCAATATTTGCAATAATCCTTCTCACTGTTCCCACTATCTGGAGCGCAAGCTGTAGCGGAACAATCAATTGGGATGACTGGCTTGTCGTTATCATCTGAAGACTTATAAGTCGCCTGAGTGTTCCAAAATTTTGATCCGCTACTGGCGGAATAAAACAAAGCGCAGCCTTGTTTTAAAGAAACAGTGCCGTTACAATTTGCGTTGTCGGTAAATTTTTCGTTGTTTAAATAATAATATTGATCAAAGATTTTTAATTCCAATTTATCATAATAGATATTTGTGCCAGCTGTTATTGCGCCCCTCAATATTGGTATTATTCTAGACAAACTTGCGAAATCTTCGGTCTTAATGGAAAACATCACTGAATTTTGTTGCCAATTGTTATTATTTTTTAATGATCCGGAATAAATAATATGCGCGCAGTGAAACTCTGGACCCCCGGACTCACTACCATATTTTACCCAAAACCATTCAACTGGTTTACCTGTCATATTCCTTGCTTCACATTTTTCTTCTGTATCTATTTCACTTGCTAATAAAGCATTACTAATATTTTCCTCATAAGAGACCTTAACCTTTATTTCAGAGCACTCCAACGAAGAAGTTATTACTCCCACCAAATTATGAACCAAATAATTATTGGCAAAAAAGTTATTAACTTTATCCAGAATCAAATCATAAACCGCGGCCTTGTCTGAAAATTTTTCAATGGATTTAACTTTTACTTTCTCTAAATTTTTGTTTAATAAATAATCTCCCATTTTTATATCCTCAGCAACGATAAAACCCTTATCAACGACATAAATTTTATGGTCCAAAGAAGCGCCAAGATTACCATTAAGTATTAAATAATATTTTTCCCCCTGGCTTAAACCAACGACTTTTGTCGGTTTAAATTTTTTATCGCCAAGATCATAAGATAAAACTTTTTCATTGATTTCAATGTCTTCAATATTTTTATAAGTATAATCTGGCATTAAAATTTTTGTACCTTTAATTAAAGATTGTGTTGAAGATTGTGTTGAAGATTGTGACGGCGACGTACTCGCTCCTTGCCCTTTAATACAAACTTTTAAATTATTGATTTTACTTTTTATTCCTGTTCCGGAAAAAACTTTACTTATTGAAGCAGAAGTACTATTAACAGATCTAAAAGATCCAAGAGATCCATATTCGCTGGTGTCGCCGCAATCGCCATCTGAATTAAGGTCAAGCCCAAGAGACACATTTGCGACAAGAGAATCACTACTGCTGGAACAATCGGCCGTAACCGTTATAGAAGTTATAGAAACTGTATTGTCAGTAATTTTACTAAACGTTGGGTTAGAAAGAGTAAAAATATCTTCTTGCGATGTGGTTCCTTCTGTTGTTCGAATAATGGTATCTGAATTTATATCATTAAGCAATGAATAATGGTCGACGCCTGCGGGATAAGCAAACTTTTTCTTACTGTCCCCATCTAATGATAAATATTCTGAATACACATGTTTTTGGCTGGGACTAAAGTTGCCATAATGTTCTTCTAAACCAATAATCCAATTATCGCCATTATAAGAGGTGACGGTGGTATTAATATATTCAGCATAAGCTGACAATATGTAATTTTTGTCCGGCTTTAAATTCAAACCTTCGGGAAAAAATGATTTCCAAATATAAACATCTGCCGCGGCGCAACTACCGGGTGTGATATCTATATCTTGTTGACAACTTTCCTTAATCTTCAATTTCTGACTGTTGTCTCCTTCTATTTTATTATTCGGGTCAAGCAACCGATTTTCTATAGGAACTGCCGAATCAATCCCGACACATTTAAACTCTGGGACACGGGCGCCACCGCAACCAATACCCCAACCATCGGCTAACCCGCTGTGAAGAGCTGTTTTTTCAAATCCATCCATCAAAAAACCTTCCTTGCCTAAGGGGTCAACAAAGACAGAACAACCTATCTGTTGGCTCGGACATTCACCAGCCCAACCGTTATATCTATTCTCGCCATATAATTTAATGCCGTATCTGATATCGTCTATTTTATACGGAATCCCGCTCTCATCAACATAACAAGGCTGTCCCGTGCCTTTTTTAAACCAACCGCTTTCTAATTCTCCGTTCGCGTTTGTTGTTTCCTTATATTCGCAAACTTTTTCGCCCGGGTCTTTAAAATAAGAAGACCCGTATTTTTCGCAACCCAAACTTTCTTTACCGCAGAGTAATTTTGAATAACTATCCGGATCATTTATTTTATATACATGGCTCCATTCTCCTGTCGGTTTTGAGTCGGTGCCCAATTTGGGTAAACCAAACCTCTGGCAACCCTTATCTTTTGCTTGACAAATCTTATTTTTATCAGAACTCTTAATCAAATAAACGATTTTATCAGCCGGAACAGAAACTGTATCACTGCTGCCAGAATTAAATGTTTGTTGAGTTTTTAGGGTTGAATTAAACGTATCAATAAAAGCCGAACAACCGACGACCGACTCCGGACAAATCAAACTGAATGACTTTAAAAATCTATTGTTATTTTGGCTGTCTTGATATTTTTGGCAACCAATCCTATAACCGACTACATCGTCACCGTTTTCATTTTGATCGCACTCTTCGGGCGTAGTCCAAGAATCTTTAATCAAATATAAACTGTCGATCACTTCAACTAAATTGATATTATCAATATATCTGGCGTTTCCTGTGTTAGTAGTATTCTTAATTTGTATTTCTTCCGCTGATTCTGGACTGTTGCTAAAATAAAACGGCCCAACTTTAACCTCTTGCCAATCATTTGGGTTAATATTGTTTTTTATTATTGTGTCGGTTGAGGTAAATCCAACCTCAACATCGCTAAAACCCTTAACCCAAAATGAAACAAAATAATTTTTCCCCCGACGAACGTCGCCCGCATTGCGTGAAAGGATCGTCAAACTTGAGTTGACGCCGCCTAACGCTAACGACCTGCCTGAATAATTAAACGATTCGGAAGAAGTGGCAAGAGTAACGCTATTCCCGCCATTATCATAACCATTCCAGCCCATAAATGTTTCGTCGTCAGCGTCGTCAAAATCGCTATAAAAAATCTGCTTTATATTCCCACTGGACGAGCCCTTGTATTCGCGGCAATTTACATCTTTTTTGGCGCAAACCTCACCCTGACTTTGAATTGCCATTGTGGTTGCGTTATCAACCGCGCGGCGATATGATTGACAATCTTCCGAACAAGTGGCGGTATTTTTATAATGAACATAATAAACCATTCCGGCTGCATCATAAAATTCCTTGCAATTCGGATTTTCTATGGCGTCTTGTTTGCTCGCGCAATCTCCTCCGATTGAATAATCATTATATATTTTTTGCGGACTACCGGCCGTATTTTTTTCTAAATAATATTTTTTTAATTGATAACCGGCGTTCTCCGAGCCAATCCAAGTGTAATAATAACCACAGATGTCGGGTAACGTTGTCAACGTTGGTATTTCACCATTACTGTTAATAATAGTATTCCCTTGCGCGTCAATTTTAACGCATTGCCGTAAATAAGAATAATATTTCAAATCTTCTGTTTCTAAATTAGTAAATTCCTCGCACCCCGGCGTTGAACAATTGGTGGCGTTAGTGGGAATCAAATTAACTAATGGCGAGCTGGCCTCAAATTCTGTCGGCATTTGTTTAAAAGCTTCGTAACCAACACACTTTTCCGGGCAGACATCGCTGTTACTAATTATAGCCGAAACAGACGGTCGAGTCTTGTCGGCTATTTTATAAGATTCACAGCCGACATAATCAGCCACGCAACCAGCCATAAAATCGGCGCAAGAGGCATCATTGTTCTGACAAACAGCGCCATCATTATCAGGATTTCCATCAAAACATTCTTTGGTGTCATCGTAACACTTCATCCACTCCGGCGCGGTTTTGTAATAAACTCTTTTATTTTCACTGTATCCTTTATAAGTTGTGGCTGATTCTAATTCTCCGGGCTCTAATTTAATATTGTCAAAATAGACTGCGCTGACGTCGGCAGATGAAATTTTTAAATAAAAATTAAAACTTTCAGACGGGGCAATAAATGTTGTTTTAAATAATTGCCAGCTGGTTTTATCAAAATCAACGTCGTTTTGTCCGGAAATAAATTCCGCGTTGCCAATAATTATTGAATCAGGTTTAATTTTAATTTCAACTCTGGCGGAAACAGTGTATTTTTGTCCGGGCGTTAATTGAATTGATCGAGAATATATACTAGAATTGCCGCCCGCGCCAACTTCTAAAAAAAGAGAATTCTCGCCAGCGAAATAAACGCCTGAGTCTAAAGAACTTTGTCCGCTAAGGTCTTCCCATCCATCCGGAATTTGATCTTTATTATCATCAATTTCAAATCCGCCATTAAAAACCAAGTTCGCGCCTGAACCCGGACTTAAATCAATATATTCATGACAACCCTCGTTTGCCGGCAAACAGTTTTTTGCGTTGCTGTTAAAAAACAATGCCATTTGATCAGAATCAAGGCATCCCCATTTATCTTCTGAGACGTTCCAGTTTTGACAA